>CAYVDV010000254.1:0-7967 GCA_964450465.1 uncultured Saprospiraceae bacterium | reverse complement strand
ATTTGCTGCACAAAGTCCGTTTCGGTTTCCACACGTACATCGGTGATGTTTCCGCCGGCATCCATGACCGGCACCAGGCGCGGCTGCACGAAACCGGAGTACGGCTTGGTTGGCAGGGAGGCGTAGCGGCCTTTTACTTCCCGTACCAGGTCAGCCTCCACTTTTACGCCGTAGTCTTCCACGAGCCGGCGTGCGGCCGCGAAATCGCCTTCCGATTTGATGCGCTGGATCTCGGACAGCAATTGCCCGAACAGGTCGCGCAGTTTGCCGTAGTCTTTGATATCAATATACGTTTTGCCGTCGCGCACATTTTTGACCACAACATTATCTGCCTTGCCTTTTTCCAACACCCAGGCCGAAACCAGGAGGCGGTTGCGCATGTGGTCTTCCTCGATATTATCGCCCGGCTGAATACGGCGAAGCTGTTGTAGGAGGCCGTTGCGGAGGTAGCTGTCGTATTCGGCTTTATACGCATCGGCATCGGGCATAAGGCCCCATTCGACCAGTTTGGGATCGGCCATGAAATACAGGGCTACGAGGTCGGCGCGACCCTCTTCGAGGGTGCTGGAGTATTGTTTCAGGGTGACGTGAGGTCCGTCAACGCCCGGCTTAAGCTGGCCGCTGGCGTGGCCGATCACTTCGTGCAGGGCAGTGTGCATTTTGCCGCATGCCTCGGCATATTTTATTGCGTTGTTGACCTCAGTCGAATCGTTGGCAAATTCTGCAACGGCTGCGGCGCCGCCGGCTTTGCTGTACGCATTTTCGATATTGTTCAGACTGATCGATTTAGAACCGAACAGCTCGCGGATCCAGTTGGAGTTGGGCAGATTGATGCCGATCGGCGTGGAGGGGGCGCTGTCGCCGCCTTCCATGGCGACATTGATCACGCGGTACGACACGCCCTTGACGCTCTTCTTCTTGTACTGTTCCGGAATGGTGCTGTTGTCTTCGAAATACTGGGCGTGCTGGCTCACGATAGCCATTTTTTTCGTGGCATCGGGATCGTTATACTGCACCACCGCTTCATAATCACCTTTGTAGCCTTTGGGGTCGTGGTACACTTCGATGAAGCCATTGATAAAGTCGATGGTACTGCTGGTATCCTGTACCCAGGCAATATTATACTCGTCGAACTTTTTCAGATCGCCGGTTTTATAGAATTCGATCAGGAGGCCGATGGCCTTCTTCTGCTGGTCGTTCTCTGCGTAGGGGAGGGCTTTTTCGAGGTAAAAAACGATCTTGTCGATTGCCGCGCCGTACATATTATTTGGCCCCGCGCGCCACACGAGTTCCGTAGGTTTTTGGTCTTCGCCGTTGCCGACCAGTTTAGAGTTAAGGCCGAGCATGGGCGGGTTTTCGCCTGCGGCGCGGAGCAGTTCCTTGTAGAACTGATCCACCTGGGCCGCGCTGATATTTTCGTAAAAATTCACCGCCGATGCCTTCACGATGTCAACGCCTTCGTCCTTATTGGTCCGTTTGGACAGAAAGCCGGGATCGAAGAGCACGGGAGTAAGTTTGGCGGTCAGGGTATTGGCATCTTCTGTCGGTGAAAGGGGAAGAGCCTGGGGATCGCTGTTTTTGATCAGTTCTGCAAAATAAGCCTCGGAGAAACCCGGCTGAAACTTTACTTCATTGTAATGGTGGTGGATACCGTTGCTGAACCAGACACGCTTGGCATACACTTCGAACGCCTTCCAGTCGGCCGAATTCCGGTCGCCTTTGTAGCTGTTGAAAACGGCCTCCAGTGTTTTACGCACGGCAAGATTGTACTTGCAATGCTGATCGTAGATGATATCGCGGCCGGCAAGGGTGGCTTCGCCGAGGTAGTAGATGAATGTTTTTTGCCGAAGGCTAAGCTGATCCCAACCGGGCAGTTCGTAACGCAGGATTTGCAGGTCGGCAAAGGTATCGAGTATGACGCGGTCGTCGGCCGGGGCTGAGGTTACCGGCGATGGCGTGTTCTCTGTACAGGAAAATTGGACAAGGAAGGTTGCCAGAAGAAAAAAAAGCAGGCTGAATTTGTGTTTCATGTGTGTGAATTTTACACCTGGCAGGTGGCTATTTTGAAAAACGCCTTGTACGGCATGCCGATTTTCTGCAAAAATCCACCTGACAGGTTATGAACGGTTACTTCTTCGCCTGAGCCAGCTTCATGAGCTGGTCATAGAGGTCTTTAATTTTCGGGTCCACGGTATGCTCGCCGTCGCCCCAGGCTACGCGACATTGGCGGCCGTCGTCTTCAAACTCCAGGAAGTTGTACATATTCCCCGGATGCATGAATTTTACATCGAGCAGGCCGATCGACTCGGCTGTTTCAAACATCTTTTTGGCTTCTTTGCGCTTGCAGGCGCTTAGTTCTTCGGTTTTGGCTGGTCTGGACGTTGCCTGGAACAGCTGACCATTTTCCAGCAGGACATAAGTGGTTTCCACGCCGGTGAAGCCGCCGCCGCTGCCGAAACGAAGCGCTTCGCCGGGCAGGCTGTCGGCGCTGTATTTCGGATGTTTGCATTGACTGAAGAGGGCTGCGCTAAACAGGAGTGTTGCGGTAAAAAAAAGGATTTTCATTGGAACGTAGCGAATGGTGCGATGCAAAGGTAAAAAATGCTTTTACCTGCGTACAAAAGCGCACGGGGTTGTGTCAAACGTGCCAATTGCAAAGGGCAATGATCGCGTAGTTGCCTTTTACGTTGAGCGCGTTGCCTTTTGACACAACCCCGTTTTGCCCGAGGAAGAAAGTCCCCAACATGCGCTTACACCATAGCCAGGGGCTTGGGTGCAGCAGCCAGGATTTCCGGTTTAGCCTGATCGGCGAATTTTTCGAAATTCATAATAAACTCGTTCGCCAGTTGATTGGCTTTGGAGTCGTATGCATCTTTGTCAGCCCAGGTATTGCGGGGGCTGAGTATCTCATCGGGCACATTCGGGCAGGATTTCGGCATGGCCAGTCCGAACACGCGATGTTGCGTATATTCCACATGGTCGAGGTCGCCGCGAAGGGCAGCGGTGATCATAGCCCGGGTGTATGCCAGTTTGATACGACTTCCCACACCGAACGAGCCACCGCTCCAGCCGGTATTAACAAGCCAGACATTTGCTTTGCTTTTGCGCAGTTTTTTGCCCAGGAGGTCGGCGTATTTGGTCGGGTGCAGCGGGAGGAACGGTGCGCCGAAGCAGGCCGAGAACGTTGTTTTCGGATCCTTGACCCCCACTTCCGTACCGGCTACCTTGGCGGTGTATCCGCTCACGAAGTGGTACATGGCCTGTTCGGGCGTGAGTTTGCTGATCGGAGGCAACACGCCAAAGGCATCACAGGTTAGGAAGAATATGTTTTTCGGATTGCCCTGGGCATTGCTGGTGGGCACGGCGTTGTCAATAAAATGGATCGGATAGGAAACCCGGGTGTTTTCCGTCACACTGCGGTCCGCGTAGTTGACCTCGCGTGTACCTTCAAAGAAGGCAATATTTTCGAGGATAGCGCCGTGGCGGATAGCACGGAAGATATCGGGCTCTTTCTCTTCGGTCAGATCGATCGTTTTGGCGTAGCAGCCACCTTCGAAGTTGAACACTTCGGTATCGCTCCAGGCGTGTTCATCATCGCCAATCAGGGGGCGGTGCGGATCGGCGCTAAGGGTAGTTTTGCCTGTGCCCGAAAGGCCAAAGAAGAGCGCGATATCGCCATTTTCACCCACATTGGCCGAGCAGTGCATGGGCAGCGCATTGGTCTTGGTGGGCAGCACGAAGTTGATCACCGAGAAAATGCCTTTCTTGATCTCGCCCGTGTAACCGGTTCCGCCGATAAGGAGGCGTTTTTTCTTGACGTTGATGATGGCGAAATTGTGCTGCCGGGTCCCGTCTATTTCCGGAACGGCTTTAAAGCCCGGGGCGCACAATACGGTCCATTTCGGCTCGAAGTTCAGGAGGTCCTCCTTGCCGGGACGGCGAAACATATTGTAGGCAAACTGGTTGCTCCAGGGATATTCCGTGACCACGCGGATAGGCAGGTGGTATAGCGGGTCGGCACTGGCATTGGCCATAACATCGCGCACATAGAGATCCTTTTTCCGCATGTAGGAGCAAACCTTGCGCCAGAGCTGATCAAATTTCTTTGCGTCGAAGGGTTTGTTCACTTTACCCCAGTGTACTTTACCCCGGGTGATACTGTCTTCGACGATGAAACGATCCTCGGGTGAGCGGCCGGTAAATTCACCGGTGGAGATAACGAGGGCGCCGCTATCGGCCAGTTGGCCCATTCCTTTCGCAATGGTGTGCTCAATCAGTTCTTCCGGACTGAAATTCCAGTAAGCGGTTTTATAGCCTTTCAGCCCGAGGGTATCGAGCGAAGCGGCCGGGTTCCGAAATCCAACTTCCTGCATGAGTGCTGTTTTAGATGGTTAGGCAATAAAAGATGTGGTGGATGGGCAGCGAACTCCGTTGGATTGGGGCAACACCGCAGCGTTCGCCAACACAGGGCGAAGATACGGCAGGGGCCGGCGTTTTGTGCTAAATAACCGGATTTTTTAGACTCAATCTAAGCAACCTGCGGGTGTGCCTAGAGATCAAAGTTGGGCGACAATTGCTCGATATCGCGCGCATAGAAATCGTTGACAACGCGCACGACCTCCTCCGGATCGTCGGTGATATGGAAGAGTTGCAGGTCTTCGGCGTGGATATTGTGATGGCGTTGCAGCATGACTTCCACGATCCAGTCTTTCAGGCCGCTCCAGAATTCCGTGCCCACCAGGACAACCGGCAGGGGAGTGATGGTCTTGGTTTGAACGAGCGTAAGTACCTCGAACAGCTCATCCAGGGTTCCGAAGCCCCCGGGCATCACCACGAAGCCCTGGGCATATTTGACAAACATCACTTTGCGCACAAAAAAGTACCGGTGCTTGAGGTTAAGGGCCGGTGCAATAAACGGGTTGTGGCTTTGCTCGAAGGGAAGATCGATGTTGAGGCCTACCGAGGTGCCGCTCTTCATCCAGGCGCCTTTATTGCCGGCTTCCATGATGCCGGGACCACCGCCGGTAATGATACCGTAACCTTCTTCGGTCAGGCGGGAAGCAATTTTGGTAGCCAGATCGTAATACAACGTGCCGGGCTTGGTACGGGCCGAGCCAAAGATCGAAATACAGGGGCCAACCCGGTTGAGCACTTCGAAGCCCTCCACAAACTCGGCCATTACTTTGAACATCGTCCAGGCATTTTCGCCCCGGAGTTTGTTCCATTTTTTCATTTTTCCGGTCGGTTCTGCGCCGTTCTTCCCATTTGTGACCCCGTCAGCGGCTGGGAATTTTTCCAAATTTTCCATACTATTTTTATTCGATTATATATCCGGGATAAAAAAGCCCGCCGGGGTACGGCAGGCCTAAGACGGCAAAGTTTGCCATAATTTTTCAACAAATGCAAGTTTATTGCCCCTATCAGGCAATATCCAGCACCCGCGGTCGAAACCCATCCCCTGCGGCATCGAGGAGTTGTGCGGCGGTTTCCCGGATTGTTTGCTCCAGCGGGCGATACGCAAATCCGGGCACTGCGAGCGATTTGGCATTGGCGTAGTAAAAACCGGATACGCTTGCCCGGGCACTCTCCCGGGTTACCACCGGCTCAATCCCCAGCAGTTTTTCTTTAAGCCACTCCACCCGCCAGGCTACTTCAGCCAGCCAGGGCGTCACCTTAAACGGCGGGCGTTTGACCCCGAGTGCATCTGCTACCCCAAAAAACAGATCCCGAAAGGGAATGTTCTGCGCATTGAGGATATAGCGCTCCCCCGAAATATCACGCTCCAGCAACAACAACATGAACTGAGCCACGTCGCGCACATCCACCACCCCGGTGGAGCCGACCGACCAGAACTTGAGCCCCTGATATACTTGTTTGAACATCCTCGCCGGACCGATATCCCAAAAACCGCTGCCCAGCACAACGGAGGGATTGACGATAGCCACCGGTAGCCCCTCGGCATGTCCCCGCCATACTTCCTGTTCGCTGAGGTGTTTACTGATGGCATAGCGGCTGTTCCCATTGCTTTCCACCCACTTGGCATTTTCATCCAGGTTGGGGCGCTCCTTGGCGCGTCCAAAGGCGGCAATGGAGCTGACATGTACCAGTTTCTGTACGCCAAAATCAAGTGAAAGATTGACGATATTGGCCGTACCCGACACGTTGGTCAACATCATTTGACGCACATCCCGGGGATGAAACGAAACGATAGCGGCGCAGTGGCACACATGCGTGACACCTTTAAAAGCATCCTCCAGGGCAGGCAGGTCGGTCACATCGGCTTCTACCCATTCCACTTGCCCGGCTACGTCCTGAACGAGATCCATTGAACTGTTGGCCCGGCGCAGCGCCCGGACGGAGTAGCCCCGGGCTACCAAAAGCCGGATCAGATAGGAACCAATAAAACCTGTACCGCCGGTTACCAGAATCGTTGCGTCTTTCATTATTTTTTAAGTGTAAGGGTATATTTAGCAACGGCATCGATTTCCGCCGGGGAAAGAATGCCTTCGAAAGGGGTCATCAGATTTTTCCCCTTGGCAATTTGGGTGATTCGCTCTTCCAGACTGAGCTGGGTTTGCGTCAGATCCTTGGCTCCGTTGAGCCCGAGTTTGCCATCTTTTCCGTGACACACCACGCAATAGCGCTGAAAAACAGCGGCCCCCTGCGCTATGGGGTCAGGGGATACTGCACTGCCCTTTGGGTCACCTTGCCCGCAAGCAATGTACAGGGAAAGCAGGATGGCAAGCAGGAAAATTAAGTTACGCATCGGTATCGTCGCTTGTACATGAAATTGGGATGCAAAGATGCAATATTGTAATTATATACGATGGAAGAGCTCCGAGCCGTTAAACAGGAACCCTGCCCTGCAATAAATTTATTTGTACCGACAGGCATAATGGTTGAAAAACTTTTCTCCTGGCGTATCTTTGCATTTAACCGGAGTCAAAAATCAGGATTCCAAAATAACATTTTGGCTTCCTGAAAGAAATAGTGTTTGTTCATAGTGTTTGTTTTTTGTTTTATCCCTGTCAAGTAGAAATATTTGACAGGGTTTTTTATTCGTAGCCGGAGGCTTTCCAGAGGAATTAAAATTTTTTTTCATGAAACGAGGAAATTTTTAGCTTTTGGCACGCGTTTGGTAGTTCATATTGTAGCTTCATACAATAGAAACGGTTTAGTGAAAAAGCCCGGGGCAAATGCGCCACCGGGCTTCTTCTATTTTAGCATGTTGGAAAACTCCGTTGTTACACCGTCATCGGAGCAGCGTCAGGCTGCCGGCTTTTACCCGTTCCGTTCCATCGCACCGGTAGCGCAGCCGGTACAGAAATACGCCGGCATTGAGCGCCTGCCCCTGGAAGGTGCCGTCCCAGGTATCAAATACAGTAGGTGCGTTGAAGACACGGCCGCCCCAGCGATCAAAGATCTCGAAGGAGATAAATTCATCCACAGAATAAGGGTTACTGATCCCAAACAGGTCATTTCGGCCCGGCGAGGCGCTGGGGGTAAATGCATTGGGGATGAAAATCATGTTGCAATCCAGGGTGTCCGGGTCAATAACTTTAATCCGGATCGTATCGGATGCCGTGCAACCTTGATAGAGAAATTTAACCTGATAGGTAGTAGTCTGGGTCGGAGTGATCATCGGGTCGGGCACTTGATTATCCGCGATCCCGTCAACCGGAGACCACTGGAAATTGTCGGTGCAGGAAGGGCTGGTAAACACCTGCAGGGAGTTGCCGAGATAAACCACGGTATCGCCGGTCAGGATCTTGTCGGGCAAAAGGTTCAGGGCATCGACATCATCGGCATTGAGCGCCTTACTATAAATCCGGATCTCATCAATATCGCCTATGTAGGCGCGGTCAAGGGGGCAGATCGGCTCCCCGACTTTGAACACCGCATTGGATGTGAGGTCGATCCGGGCGGCGGAAGACTTGGTATCCCGCAATTCGCCGTCCACGTAAATG
>CAYVDV010000253.1:0-7981 GCA_964450465.1 uncultured Saprospiraceae bacterium | reverse complement strand
GACGATCATGTTCTACAAAAACACCACGTTCTGGGGTGCACCTGGTCCCAAAGACTTTAAAGAAGAAGATGTTGCTGCCCGGTTCAAAGTGCCGGTCCAGGCGCTTTCCGATGCCGTGGAAACCTTCACGATGAATATCGGCAACCTGAGCAACGACGGCGCCAGCCTCGAACTCATGTGGGAAAAAACGAAAGTATCCATTCCCATTAAAGTAGATACAGATGCCAAGGTGACGGCCGATATCAAAGCCACCATGGCCGGCCCCAAAGCAGGCGACTACTACGCCGCTGCCCGGTACTACTTTGAAGGTAAAAAGGATATGAAGCAAGCCCTGGAATGGGTGGATAAAAGCCTTGAAATGGGCGGCGACAAGTTTTGGATCCTGCGCCTGAAAGCCAATATCCAGGCTGAACTGGGCATGTATAAAGACGCTATCACCACGGCCAACAAAAGTACCGAACTGGCCAAAGCAGACGGCAATACCGACTACCCGCGGATGAACGAAGAGTCCATCGCCGAGTGGAAGAAAAAGATGTAAGTTTCCCCCAAAGGGGAAATATGGAAGCGGCTGTATCAGCAGTGCAAATTGCCGAAAGCAAGGAGCACTTTTGATACAGCCGCTTTTTATTTAGCTGTTGCGCATTTTCATTTCCGGATCACCGCCTCTATGTCAGCGATCAGTTTTTTCCCTTCCGGGGAGAACCGGGCCGTCACTGACGGATCTTTTTGCGACAGCATGAGGAAGGAAAAATTGTCGGCCAGCACCTCATCGGGGTGAATGATATAGCCGGTGTTGTCCTTGATCTGGCGAAAAAAGTCGGGTAGTTTTTGCAGATCCAGGGTGCTGGAAAAGCCGTCATCGGCGGTGATCACCTTCCATCTGCCCGAGTCTGTTGGCTCTATCTGGAACAAGCCGAATTCGACATAGCCAAAAAAAGCGCGTTTACCGGATTTATAGCCCGGGTTGTTGGCGTAGATCACCGGAATGGCGTTGATGGTTTTCCCGTCTTCGGTCTTCAACGTGATTTTCTGGCCAAAATCAACCCCGTCCGGATTGAACAGCACCCTGGCGGCCAGGGCGTCCGGAAGGGCAAGCTGGTCGAGGCCAATGTGCTCAAACCCGATCAGGCGGTAGAGTTGGGCGCGTTTTTCGGGATGCAGACGGGAGTACACGTGAAACAGCTCGTGGTACATGGTACTCCGGAATGCCTCCCGCATCGCGGGGTTCAGCACATCGTACGGTATTACAATGGTATTCGCCCGGGTGTAGTACACCGACCGGCCGTAATGATTGGCCTTGGTTTTGATCAGGAGCAGCGAATCCGGGAAAATACGTTCGTCCATGTCCTTGCAGGTTAGGAATACCTCCCGCATCACTTCCGCCACCATAGCCGATTCTTCGGGGCTGAAGGTATCGACATCGCGGCGGAGGAATTGCTGAAACGCCGGAAGCATGGATTCCCGGGTTTGGCCTTCGGCGAGGGGTACTTTCATTTGAATGGACATTTCCGAGGCGGTTACCCGCTCGAAAAAGTGATCGACAGGATCCTGCAGCAGCGTAGTTGCAGCCTGGGTGCTGTCCAATAAAACCAGGCGATGGTTTGCATCAAGCGCCAGGGTATGAACCGGGGCGGCAGGCTGTGCGGTACAGGACAGGGTAAAGAGTAGCCAGATCATGGCAGGCAGGGTAGAGCGCATTTTGATTATGTTTAGCGTGTAAGATTAAGCAAGCAGATCCTGCACCAGTTTGGGCACACCCGTGCTGGCAGGTTCGGCAATGACGGTCAGGTTGGGCATTTGTTGCAGCTCCCAGTTGAGCTGCGGTTTTGGGTCGATGTAATAAAACGGTATATCGCGTCGGGTATAGACCATGAGCCCGGCAGCCGGATAGACCTGCAGGGAGGTGCCGATGATCAGAAAAATATCCGCCTGGGAGGCCAGTTCGGCAGCAGACGCCATCATCGGCACCCCTTCGCCAAACCAGACGATATGGGGGCGCAACTGAAACCCCTGTTCGCAGCAATCACCCAACTCCAAATCTTCTTCCCAGTGGTAAATGCGGTTTTCATGGTATTCGGAGCGCACCTTGCGCAGCTCGCCGTGCAAGTGCAGTACCTGCCGGCTACCGGCCCGTTCGTGCAGATCATCCACGTTCTGGGTGATGATCTGCACGTCAAACGCCTGCTCAAGATCCACCAGGGCCCGGTGTCCGGCATTGGGTTGTACCTCAAACAGTTGGCGGCGGCGCTGGTTGTAAAAGCGCAGCACCAGTTCCGGATTCTGCCGCCAGGCTGCCGGAGTAGCCACCTCTTCAATACGGTGCTGTTCCCACAATCCGCCGGCGTCCCGAAAGGTGCTGATCCCGCTTTCTGCAGAGATACCGGCGCCGGTCAGTACGATGAGTTTTTTCATAAATAAATAAGGTGCCGGTTGGTTTTATCGCCCGGAGCGGTCGATCACTGTGGCGCTGGCCTGCTGGGTGCCAAACATCCAGATATCCTGAATATTGACATGCGGTGGCCGGGTTACGATGAAATATATGGACTCCGCCACATCGCTGGCTTTGAGCGGCTGGAAATCCTGGTAGATCTTCGCCCGAGCCTCGTCGCCGTCAAAGCGCGTGAGGGCAAACTCCGTTTCCTCTACGTGGCCGGGGCTTACCTGGCTGACGCGAATATTGTACTTGTGCAGGTCGAGCCGCATCCCCTGTGTCAGGGCTTCCACGGCAAACTTGGTGGCGCAATACACATTGCCGTTGGGGTACACTTCCTTGCCGGCACTGGAGCTGATGTTGACAATGTGGCCCTTGCGCCGTTGCACCATCCCGGGCGTTACACAGCGGGTAACATACAACAGGCCTTTTATATTGGTGTCGATCATGGTTTCCCAATGCTCGAGATTGCCTTCATGGATGGGCGCGAGGCCTTTAGCCAGGCCGGCATTATTGATCAGCACGTCGATGTTTTGCCAGGCTTCCGGAAGGTTTTCAAAAGTCGATTGCACGGCATGGGTATCGCGTACATCTACGGTCAGCACATGCACTTCGCTTTGGTAGTCGGTTTGGAAGTGTTGCTTCAGTTCCTCCAGGCGCTCCGAACGGCGGGCTGCCAGGAGGATGCGGTGGCCGTGGCGGGCAAACAATTCCGCCGTGGCGCGCCCGATGCCGGAGGTGGCGCCGGTGATGAGCACAGTGAGGGGTTCTTCCGACCGGATCTTTGCGGGTTCTTCCGCCTGGGCGACTGCGGGTTCTTCCTCTTCCACCGGCGCGACCGCGAGGGCCTCGCCTGCGGAAACGGCGATTTCTTCCGGTTCGGGTTCCGGCAGCTCCTGTTGCGGCTCTTCCCGGGGTTGGATAAAATGTGCATCGTAGTCTTCCGACTGAAGGGAGGGCTGGACTTCCAGGGCGTGCCGGTAGAGGTTTTCCGCCTGCACACGGTCACCGGCTTCGAGGGTGAACTGGGCCAGGGCGATCCAGGCTTCTCCGTGGTCGGGTTGCAGCACCACCGTGTCCCGGAAGTGCTGGAGCGCTTTGGCAGGCTGGTCGAGATGGTCGCGCAGGAGCAGTGCCAGGCGGTAGTGCAGGCCGGCGTCATCGGGTTCGGCCACGAGGGCTTCTTCCAGATAGTGGGCGGCGGTTTCCTTGTAATCAGTCAGGTGTTCGCTGGTCAGCAGTGCCAGTTTGCGGTAAATACCCGGAAACTGCGGGTCCATATCTGTCACGCGGTCCCAGCAATATTTAGCCAGCAGGTAGTCGCCTTTGGCCAGGGCATTTTCGCCCATTTGATTATAGGATGCCGCTTCCTGGGCCTGGTCGGTTGCCTCCGGGGCTGTTTCAGGCGCCGGCGGGGTTGGCGGCGTTTCCGGTTCAACGGAGGGTGTCTCCTCTGCTTCCGGCGTTTCGATATCCGCCGTGCCGTATTGATCCAGTGCGCGCTGGTATTCCACGTAAAGGGGTTTGCTATGCGGATGCTGCTCAACCGCCAGCCGGAAAAGCTCCAGACCGCGGTCCGTATAACCTTTTCCGAGCCAAAACCAGGCATCGTCAATGGCCTGCCGGATTTCCCGGTTAGCCGGTTCATCCACAGGTTCCGAAGCCGGTATTGCGGGTATTTCAGCGGAATCTGCTTCCTCCTGGTCCGGTGTTTCATCCCGGAAAGTATCGATGCCGTTCGGGGAGAGTTTTTCCGGCAGGTCTTCCGGCAGGTCTTCCGCTGGCACCGGCACCAGCGGTCCCGGAACGGGAGGAATGGCGGCAAGCGGCGTTGCGCGGGCTATCGTCTCCGGGCCCGTCGGCGGCGGGGCTTCGTGATCCAGCGCAGCGAGTTTGCGGTACTGCTCATGCCATTCGAGCAGGCCGAAGTGCCGGAAAAACAAAGCATAGTCGTCGGCTGCCAGTTGCGCCCAGGAGCAGTAGCCGGATTCTTTCAAAAAGGAGAAGAGTTCGCCGACTTCATTGGCGATGTTGCGCACGATTTCCAGATTCTGCTCGTAACGCTCCTTTTCTTCCGGCGCCACATCCGGCAGCCCCTCATTGAGATCGAGATAGGTGGTTTGCCAGTAATTCAGGTACTGAATGGCATGTACCACGCGGTCGAATTGCGTGGGTACCGACTCTTCCTGCTGCCCGTCCTCCGAGACCTTCCGGCCGTTTGCCACGACGGTCAGGAGCCGGTTGGCCTTGCTCAGCGACTGGAACATGGCCAGGGCATTGGCCATGCAGTGGCGGTTTTTCAAAAAATTGTCGGTCAGGATGATCAGCACCGGCCCTGCGCTGGCACTGGCCCGGGTTGCCAGTTGGCCGGGTGTTTCGTCCGCCCGGATACTGAGATGTTGGAATGGCAGCCCTATCCGTCCGAGTTGTTG
Organism: uncultured Saprospiraceae bacterium; assembly: GCA_964450465.1. Classification (GTDB taxonomy): domain Bacteria; phylum Bacteroidota; class Bacteroidia; order Chitinophagales; family Saprospiraceae; genus M3007. The sequence continues at coordinate 3,118 of CAYVDV010000253.1, read as the reverse complement.
GGTAAGTAAGTCGGCCAGGTCGGCGTTTTCGGGAGCGTAAACAAGATGAATAGTGGACATAATTCGGTTCGGTTCAAGGACCTGCTTGATGCACGCGATGCGGTGCCTGAATAATCGGTTGTGGTATTACTTCTCTGCTAATTGGGTCATTAAATCGGAAAACTCCTGTTTAAAGGAGGCGTATTTCGAGGTAGCCGGGCCGTCAAACCCGGTATGGATCCGGCGCACCCTGTTTTCCTGGTCCAAAACGATCATTGTCGGGAAGGCCATTACCTTGCTGAGCGCGGGGAATACCCGTTCCGCCTCCTTCACACTTGCTTTTCCTGCATATACCAATTCAAAAGGTATGCCTAATCGTTTTTTATACGTCAGCAACTGCGCTATTGCTTTCTCCGGATCGTCGTATCGTTCAAACGCAAAACCTACGATCTCCATTTTATCCGCCATGGCCGGATTTTGTTTTAAATATTCCTGCAGGAACATTTGTTCGTCGCGGCAGTTGGGGCACCAGGTTCCCATTACAGTAAATACCTTGATCTTCCCGTCGAAATCGGCAGACGGGAAGCGGAGCATTTTTCCTTCGGGCGTGGGGAGTTCGAAGGCAATGGGTGCGGCGTCCGGTTTGAGGGTGCTGAGCGAGTCGGGATTGCCGAGTTGGAAGGCGGGATCCCGCCAGGCGTTCCACAAGGTGCGGAAGTGTTTACCGGAACGGAATTCGCCCTGCAGGGTATCGCCCCGGACATTGCCGGAAAAAAGAAATGCGTGCGCCCCGTCGAAGCAGGAAAGCCAGAATTTGCGCCCCTGAATGGTCCCTTCCAGGAAACGGTAGTCGCCGGTTTCGGTGCGGAAGGTGCCATCAAGGTGGTTGCCTTCCTGCCGGAACTCACCGATGGCTTTGTCCTGTTCTTCCTGGTCGATGCCGAATTGCGCGGCCCATTCGCCGCTCAGATCGGCTGACGGAGGGGCATTCAGCGTGGTGAAACGGTAGTTGCGTCCGGCGTGCGCATAAAAGGGAATGCGGTAGTTGTCTTTGGTCGTGACGACCCACTCACCCTGCATCACGCCCCCGCGTACTCCGGCATGGATGTAGGAGGCATATTCGGGAAAATAAATGTTAAAGGTGTCGCGGGCGGTCGAGCGGTCGCGGCCATACTGAATGCTGTCGCAGCGGATGCGTTCCGTTCCATTGATAAACTCCACATAAAAGCGCTCCGCATCGAGGTATTTGACCTCGAAATTAAAGGGGAGTTCTGCTTCGCGAAACTGTTCTTTGAGGGTGAATACGGTGTCTTTGTCGCGCACCGGAATATTGAATTGCTCCAGTTCCAGAACGCCGCGCCAAACGCCGGGCGCGACGCGGGAGTAGGCGGTATCTGTGGACAGACAAGCGGAGAAAACAGCAGCCAACAACAATGCTGCGAAACCAGACTTAAAGTACGTGTAAAGCATAGGATAGTAAATCGATACCTGTTCGGTAAATAGTACCGGGCAGCATGCAAAAGTAGCGCAGCTGCCCGATATGGAACCACTTGTCAGGATAAAGGTTTACTACCGGCCTTTTCTTATTGCCGCGGACCGGCGTTTCGCTTGGAAACGTTGTTGGTCAATGTGATCAGGCCTCCTCCCAGGATAAACAAACCCAGGGCCATATAAAGGATAATCATACCTATAGCGAGTTTTACATTGGTGAACAGCTCGGTGATTGTATGCGCCGTATTCCGGCTCGGGAAATACGGTGCAATACCCGCAGTTTGCGGGTCGGATGATGAGGTGAAGATTACAGGAACCGGACCGGTTACAGTATGTTCCGGTCTTGTGAAGGCCGGTTGATTAAAGTGCGTGTATGCCTGAATTCAACCAAGAACAATGCCAATTTTAACACATCCGGACTACAGCTATTATTTCCGTACTTTGCAGGCCGCCTGATTTGCATTTCATTAAACATTTTATCATGCGCCTGCTGTATTTGCTCCTGTTCGTCCCCTCGTTTTTACTTGCTCAGCACCATGCCCGGCTCTATGTGCCGCCGGAAGATTCGCTGGTGCGCCAAAATCTGGCGGCCTGGCAGGACCTGAAATTTGGCCTGCTCATGCACTGGGGAACCTATAGCCAGTGGGGCATAGTGGAGAGCTGGAGCCTGTGTCCGGAGGACGAGGGCTGGTGCCAGCGCAGAGGGCCATATTCCTCCGATTGGTACACCTATAAAAAGGCCTACGAAAACCTGCAAACTACGTTCAATCCGACCGGTTTTGATCCGGAAAAATGGGCCGATGCCGCGCGCAGGGCCGGCATGCGCTATGTGGTGTTCACGACCAAGCACCACGACGGCTTTTGCATGTTCGATACCAAACAGACAGACTACAGGATCACAGCCCCGGCCTGTCCTTTTTCCGACAACCGCCGCGCCGATGTGACGGCGGCTATTTTTGCGTCTTTTCGCAACAGGGGATTCAAAGTAGGCGCCTATTTTTCCAAGCCGGACTGGCACAGCCCCGACTTCTGGTGGCCGTACTTTCCACCCAAGGACCGCAATATCAGCTACGACCTGCAGAAATACCCCGAGCGCTACCAGCGATTCCGGGATTTCACCTATGCGCAACTCGAAGAACTCTGTACCAACTACGGGCGCCTCGACCTGCTCTGGCTCGACGGGGCCTGGGTGCGCCCTGCAGCCACGATCGACCGGGCGGAGTCCTGGCAGCGGGGTATTCCGGAAGGGCAGGATGTCGATATGCCGCGTATTGCCGCCATGGCCCGCGAACGGCAGCCGGGTATCATGATCGTGGACCGCTGGGTACCCGGGCCCTTTGAAAACTACCTGACGCCCGAGCAGGGTATTCCTGCGGAACCGTTGGGCGTGCCTTGGGAGACCTGTATGACGATGGGCGATTCCTGGTCTTTTATTCCGAAAGAGAACTATAAAAGCCCGCGCCGCCTTGTCCATACGCTTTGCGATGTGGTGAGCAAAGGCGGTAACCTGCTGCTCAATATTGCACCCGGGCCGGACGGCAACTGGCACCCGGAAGCTTATGAACGCCTGGAAGCTATCGGCGCCTGGATAGCGGTGAACGGGGAGGCTATCTATGGCACCCAAACACCCCGGAGCGGCATTTACCGG
>CAYVDV010000252.1:0-8003 GCA_964450465.1 uncultured Saprospiraceae bacterium | reverse complement strand
CGGCGGAAGGGCTCTACCGCTATTTGCGGCAAGCCCTGGAACCTGAAAACCGGGAGCTGGTATTCTGGAATCCGGTGAACGTCGCTGCGGAAGACTTTCGCCGGCTGGCCAGCGATTTTCTGGAGAAAACAGACTTGTTCATTGCCTGCCTGTCCACTCATTATCTGGATACTCCCGATGCGCGTTGGGTGCTGGACAAAGTGCTGAGCGAGCAAAAACGCCGTCCGGAAATGAAGGTGCTGTGTGTACTGGCTAAGGATAGTTTTGTACCCGCCCCCTTAGCCGGGTTTCCCCTCACCCCCGCTCCGGATCAACCGGTGGAAGGGTTCTCCCTGAGCCGGGAGATTCAACTTAAACGGGCAACCCAACGCGCCCGTGACCTGATTCTGGAGCTGGAGCGCATGGTTTCCAGAACGGACAGGCCCTCGGGCCCTGAATTCGTTTTGGGTTTCGAGGATGTCCGCGAAAGGCTTCTGGTATGGCTGGAACATTGTGACCTTTCGCCGTTGTTTGGATTTTTAAAACGGCTCTTACACCCCGAAAAAACCCCGGACGACCTGTTCCAGTTGGAAGATGCTTTTGCCGAATGGCGGCAGCAATCCAACCGGAACAAACTCGGTTTTGATGTTTTTAGCCAAACCGTTGCCGCGATCCGGCTGGACTTGCGCCAACTGATCGAACGACTGGAAGAAACCCGGTTCCGTAGCAATTGGGCCGGTATTTTTGCCGAAACCTACTACGGGCTCAGCCCCGTATCCCCGCCGGCCGATCCGCTCGCCGGGCTGTTTCTGCCCGTAGGTGACATTCAAATCCCCGACACCCTGAACCTGCCAAAACGAAATCAGGGCGATGAAGCCTGGGAGGGCGCCGCCGTCATGTCGCTGCAGCAACAACAGGAGTTTCGCCGCAACCTGCTGCTGGCGCAGGATGCCATCGGTATAGGCAACTTCAGCCGGGCCCATGCGCATTGTGAACATGTTCGAACGCACATCGACCCACAATCCGCGCAGCTCTACGAATTGCTCCTGATCAGCTACCTTAAAAAGGAGACTCCCGACCGTATAATTCACGATGCCGTTTACGGTAACGGGTCCAAACTGAACCATGTGGTCGTTTATGCCGGCCGGTTTTCGGAATACCATCGAGGCTACCGATGCCCTTCAGAAGCCGGGCGTTATAACCTGATGGCTACGGCTCAGGCGCTTTCAGATGCCCTGCTCCGGTTGTACAGCACCTATCAGAACGATTATATTCTGCACACCGGACGATATAGCGCTGATGTCCCGAACAACCGGGCCGCCATAGCTCATTGCGTGCAGCTCGCCATGACGATATACCGGACCGTGCACCCATACCGGGGATTTCTGGAATTAGCCGTAAATGAAATGAGCAACGGTGGAAAATACGACTACATCCGGCAGGTAGAGATCATTGGCGGTGAGTTTCGCTTTGCCTCGCACGAAGACTTCGGGATAGAAAGCGAGATAAGGGAGGTAATCGGCATGTTGGAGGCTGTTTCACCGGATGATGACGATGCGCTTATGAACCGGCAATTGCGGGAAAACCTGTTCTTCAACCTGAAGGCAAAGCGATTTCGCCTGCAAGCACAGATCGCAGAAGAACAACGCCGCTTCCTGCAATTCACCGACCTCCGCGATTCGGTGATCGAACTCGTACAAGCCGCCCTGCTGGGGTACAAAATATTTGGCGACAGAGACTATCCGGACCAGGAATCTTTTCTTCGATTTGCCGTCGAACAACTTTTGCCCGGTTTGTTGTTGCCGACTGCTTCCGGCACTTCCGCCCAGGCCGTCGGCGACTTGCGGTGGTTTACCCTCAATGATCTGGGAGAAGTCAGCACCCATCCGGATTGTACCCGCTTCCAATTTGACGCGCTCGCCGTTGTAGAAAAAATTACGCACGACCACGCCGGGCTGGCTGGCTGGCTACAGGTGAAGCCCAACATCAAGATGGAAGTTTTCCGCCAATTCGCAGCGGATACGGATAAACGATATCAAAGCATTCGGGAAGAACTGCAATGGACCGACATTCGGCGTCCGGATGAAACGGAAGCACGCAATACCGTTATCCAATGCCTCCGGGATTGGGAACGCGCCTACCGCGCCTATCCGGAGCAAGGCGCCGGGTTCCTGCAACGTATGCTGCAGGAACTCACCGGAAGCCGGCTTTTCATATGGATGCATTTTGAATCCGGCCATTTAAAGACTTTACCGGAAAGTTTGGGACTGGGATACGATGCTGTCCAGTTTTTCCGCCAGATCCTGGATCGCCCGGGTGCGCTGGAGCAGGATCAGGCTTATCAGCTACTGGCCCATCATATTTTTAACCGGCATGTCCTGCCCGTTTATAAAAAAATAAGCGCCGGCGATGAGCAAAAGCGAAAAGAGGCCGTGTCATTGTTAGTTCAGGCGCTGCATCTTTATCGCGACCTGCACCCGGCACCGGAGTACCTTGATTTCGTGTTTGATGAACTGAGCAACGAGAACAAATTCCGATGGGTGGATATTTCAGAAACCGGGGAAGCCGTACCCTGGGAATGCAAGCCTCCGTTATCCATCAACCCGCCGGATATCCTGCAACAGCTGGCCCGGCTGCTTCCCGAGCGTTACCGTTTGCTGGAAGCGCGCCAACGGATCGCCCAACGGCGCCATGCGGACCTGAAAGCCCGTTACTTTCGGGAAATTAGCGAACACCCTTACGAGAATCGCCAGATCGAACGCAAGATCGTCATCGATATCATCCGCAAGATGAAGGGCTTGTTCCTATTCTATCCCGATGCCGCTTTCCTCGAACTCCCTATCCGCGAGTTGGAAGGCCACGGAAGGATACGCTGGCGGGAGGATCTGCTGGGTGTGCTCCCCTCCCGGATCAATCATTATGAAAACAAGTATTTCGGATTTGATTACCGCCAGGAATTAAGCGAATTCCGCATGTACCGTACCACCCGTCAGCAATGGATGGAGCACGTGCTGCGCCAAACGGGCGATCTTCCGGAACAATTATAAGACTTCCCATTGGAACCCAAGCCGCCAGGACCGGCCGGGCATGGGGCGGTAGGCAATGATCTGATACGCGACATTCCAGCAATTTTCCAGGCTTGCACGAAAAGAGATCCGGTGCTGTCCCCAACCCGGCGTAAAAGCCAGGAATGCATTCCCGGTTTGAAAGCCGGCAACCGATGCAGTATTATCGGAGGTAGTGTATCTGCTTCCGGTCCACTGATGCAGATATGCTGCCGACCAGGGACCTTTTTTCCACAAAAGGGAAACGCCCCCGCTGTGCCGGGGTGTATAAGGCAGTTGTTTATTCAAAGCGGCCGTGCTACCGCCATATACTTTCGTACTCGTTGCCCGTACCCATTGATACCGGCCTTTTACCTGCCAACTTCCACCCGGACCTGAATAGGTCCAACCGGTAGAAAGGTCGATGCCCCGGGACCAAACCTGCCGGAGATTACCGGGACGGAACAAACCATCGCTTCCGGGCTGCCAGAGTATCCAGTCGTCCAGAAGCATCTGATAAGCCGTTGCCGTGGTCGAAAAATTCCCCCAGGCCCAGCTGATACCGGCATCGCCGCTATAGCCGGTCTCCGGATTAAGATCCGGGTCTCCCAGGGCACGCCAGAACCGGTCATTCAGGGTTGGCAGGTTGAAATTGCGGGACAGGTGCATACGCAGCACCGTTTTGTCTCGCCAGGACTTCTGCGCCCCAAAGCTCCAGGTAAAAGGCATCCCCTGGTCGGCCACCCATTCGGGGCGGGCCTGGAACTGGAACTGCCATTTTCGCCAATGGTATTCCGCCGCCAGAAAAGCAGCCAGCCGCCCCTGCCCGTACCATTCGGTGCTGTCGGCATAGCCATCGACCTGCGCCTGAATGTAAGTGCCATTCAGATCCCCGCGCAGCCGGAGTCCCTTGCCGGCATCTGTCTGGAACGAGGTGGAAAGAAGGGCTGTCCGGGAACGGCTGACATCCGATGTGCCGCTGCGGAAAAAATCCAGGTATTCGTCCATCCAGGCAAGACGGTGTTGCCAATATGCCTTTTTGCCGGCATGGTTCGTCCAGGTCGCAACAGCCCGGAAAGCCCGGTCGCGCTGCCAGCTTTGCGCCGGGGCTTCCGTCATGGATGGCGGGATCTCGCGAAACGCGCGCTGGTACCAAATTGCCGTTTCGAGCGTGTGGTTCGCCCCGGTTTCGAACCGGTTAAATTGTTGCAGATCCAGTTTTTCAGCAAAATTATTGCGTTGTGTGGTTGCTGGGGCGCCGATCAGGGCCGTATTTCGGAAAGGGAAATCATTTTCTGCACGGTAAGCGGCGATGCGAACCGCCATTTTTGTTGCCGGAGCATTGCAGGTCAGGGCAGCATGGCCATTCCGGAATCCGAAGCTGCCGGCATCCATTCCGGCCCGGGCAGACCAGCCGGCACTGTCGCGCCACAACGCCGGGATTATACGTACAGCGCCTCCCATTGCGCCGGTACTTAACGCCGCGCTTTGACCGCCATATTGGACCGAGAGCGCATCGCCGGGCCACAGGGGGAGTAAGGCTGCATCCACCACACCATTCATAGGGCTTTGGAGGTTCAGGCCCTGCCAGATCACGGCGGTGCGGGACGGCCCTGCTCCGCGAACCGACACCGTAGCCAGCGTACCCGGTGCATTTGCCCGAACAGCGACAGCGGCATCCCATAACAGGCGATTTGCCAGCGAAACCATGCCGGATTCCGGAAGAGAGTCCGCGGTCCAAACTGCATATCCTGTCTGAGCCGCGGGCGCGTCCCGAATCGTAATCACCGGCAAGGAGACCAGCGTATCTGTTTGGGCTGATACAGCACCAACAGCGAGGAGCAGGGTAATCCCGCCTGACATCAGAAAGTGTAAAATGCGGTGTTTGTTAGTTCGGCATATCATTCAAGGCCGGTTTTAACGAGAGAGGCTGCCCCAACCGCAGCGGATAAGGCAGCCTCTATAAAATACCAGAAGCCATCTCAAATCATAATGAATACGGTCAAATGGTGCAACAACTTACGATTGCATCGTAATCCGGCCTGTCCCAGGCATGCCGATGAACGAAAGAGTGCAGCACCTCGCCTTTATGTAATACAAACACGCCTGGCATTTGAAAACCATCACCAAAATCTTCACTTTGGTTTGCGAATCCGTGCCCCTCCACTACTCCGGCTTCAAAGCCCCGAATCCAGTTCATCAACCCGAACAATTGCCCCGGCGTTCCACGGCCGAGACCAAATGCGCGATAAAACTGCTTTTCGGGATCGGAAATATGGTCGATCGGAAAGAGTTTATATTTACGGAAGAAGCGCTCGGCGGTTTCGCGTTTGGGCGACATGTGCACAAAAACAATACGAACGCCCTGCTTTTCCAGGCGCTTGCGGCGTTGGGATATATCCGAAATAGCCTCCCGGCAGAACGAGCACCCAAAATGCCGGAGGAAAACCAGCATAACAGGCGATTGTTCTGCCATTTGGGCCAGCGATTCACCCGAGCCAAGAGCAATCATATCCTTCCAAACGGACGGACTTTGTACGACAGGGGGCACTTCTTGCATAGGCAATCGTATTTGCTTAAATCAGATTCATCTTGTTCAATGCATCCATTACCTCACCAACCGCCGCTGCAGATTTGTGCAGCGAGTCGAGTTCGTCTTTGCGAAGGCGCAATTTGATGATCTCTTTAATGCCTTTACGGCCAAGTTTCACCGGTGTGCCGACAAAGATGTCCTTGAGTTTATACTGTCCATTTAACCGAACACAGCAAGGGTAGATTCGGTTTTCATTTTTCAGAATTGAAATTGCCATTTGTGCCGCAGCTGCGCCCGGTGCATACCAGGCAGACGTGCCCATCAGGTTCACGAGTTCGCCACCGCCGAATTTCGTTCGCTCGATAATAGCGTCCAGTTTATCCTTTTTAACCAGCTCCGAAACCGGTATTCCGCTCACCGTGGTGTACCGCGGCAGCGGCACCATGGTATCGCCATGGCCGCCCATCAAAATGGCCTGGATGTCTTTGGGGGAGCAACCGATCTCCTCTGCCAGGAAGGCGCGGTAGCGCGCGGTATCCAGAACCCCAGCCATACCGAAGACGCGTTTGTCACTAAGGCCGGAAGCTTTCCAGCAGGCATAAGTCATTACATCCAACGGATTGGACACCACGATAATGATGGGGTTTTTGGTGTATTTCAGTATGTTTTCTGTAACGGAGACCACGATCTTCGCATTGGTGCTGATCAGATCATCGCGGCTCATACCCGGTTTGCGGGGAATACCGGCAGTTATGATAACAATGTCCGAGTCTGCCGAAAGAGCATAGTCGTCGCCACCGACCACCCGGGTAGAATAGCCATCTACGGGGGCTTGCTGCCAGGTATCGAGGGCTTTGCCCTTAGCCAGATTTCCCTGGATATCAATCAGGACTACTTCATTACAAATGTCTTCGTGGGCAAGTACGTTAGCACAGGTTGCGCCGACATTGCCGGCGCCGACGATGGTCACTTTACTCATGAGTTAAGGCAATTTGATGTATGAAAAATAGAGTTGTTTGTCATAAGCGCTAAGCGGCCCGGGCATGCCTGGTTCCTTGCCAGAAGGAAAACAGGGAAAGTCCCCGGGTTTCCGCCAGATTTCGCGCAAAATTAGGTAAAAAATTGACGAATAGCGGGTTGTTGCAGTCTCGTTGTGTCTTAATTATACCGATGCTAAATAACAGCGAAATCTCAATAAAATTCAGGCAGTACCAGGGTGTCGCCGCTCAGGGAATAGCCGGAAAAATTCCCGTATCCCCCCTTGACATTGTTGTACAAAGCATCGGGATCGCTCAGCGGAATATTATTGCCCTGCCGGGCAAGTGAAAGGTGATAGCGATAAAATTCTTCAGAAAGTGTACGCCATTCCACAAACAAGCGGCGGGGTCGCTCGTATGCCGGATCAAATGGGATCAGTGCATCTATGGAGAGTGTTTTCAGGTTATTGCTCCAAAAGTTTTCATTCACCAGCACCACTTTCTCCGGCGTATCATATACCAGGGCCAGCGTACGGCCATCGGCCAGAAACTTGGTAGATGTTTCATAATATTCATCCGGCACGCGTTCGCCATTAATGACTTCAAAGATTTCAATTTCGTGGCGCAGCCCGAATGCAAAATAGCGGTTTTGTTCCGGTATCCCAGCCAGTGTAATTTCCAGAGGCACCCGGAGCGCCAGTTTCCCATTTGCCAGGTCTATAACACGCATGGCGCCCGTGTCGATCCGTGTGCCGGCCAGTTCTACCGGGTCGGGCACTGAACTGGCAGCCTCCACAGATTCCAGCCCCGGAATTTTTACCGCCAGGGTATATTCCGTTGCCGGTTCCACCAAATCACGACTTTCCCAGTAAATCCGCCCCTGATCGTCCGTTACACGAAACAGCTTGTCCAGAAATTTGCCCGCTACTGCGATGGATACGTCCGCATTAAATGGGATAGTTGGGTCACCGGCATCCGACAAGGACTGGCTGAGGGAGACTTCAACCTGAATCGGAAGGCCGGTTGTAAAATGACTGAGTGCGACAATTTTTTCCGGCTGTTCCGGCAAATCAATTGGAACCTCGCGTACACAGCGTACAAAAAGGAGTGCCGAAGCAAACACAAACAGGCGAAATGATTTAGCACACATTGAAGGAACCATAAAAAGCAGGACAGACTAAACAGGTGTACGAAAGATTAAAATTTCAGCGCATACCGAAATGAAGGCAACAACGGCAATAACGTATATTGGATTGCCTTGGCATTGCCGCCATTTCCGCTATCAACATACAAAAAAAACGGATTCGAGCGATTGTAGGCATTGTATACCCCAATTTGGATGGCATGACCAAAACGCCCATTCCCGAAATGAAAATTCAGGGCGGCATCCAGCCGGTGATACGGGGGAAGCCGGTATCCGTTCACATCCGTGTATGCATATACATTGCGTTCTACATCGCCGTTGGGAAG
>CAYVDV010000251.1:0-8004 GCA_964450465.1 uncultured Saprospiraceae bacterium | reverse complement strand
AGCAACTCATTCGCCAGTTTCACTTTACCAAAGCGGAGCGCCACGGCGCCACGGCCCTGGCACTGCTAACCGGCCTCACGCTGCTGACACCGGATATTTACCGCTTTTTCAAGCCCGCCGGGCAAACGGATTTTACAAAACTTTCGGACCGGATACGCAATTTTGAACCGGCGGCCCCGGCTGAAAAATCCGGCAGCACGGATGCCGAAACGGCAGTGCTTTTCCCTTTTGATCCGAATAGCGCATCGGTTACGGAGTTGATCCGGCTGGGTGTACCGGAAAAGGTTGCCCGCACCATCGCAAAATACCGGGACCGGGGCGGGCGCTTCCGCACTGCCGATGACCTGCAAAAAATTTATACCCTGCCGGAGGAGGTATATGAGCGGTTGCGGCCCTATGTGCGCATCGGGCAACCTGCAAGCGGAAAGAAACAGGCTGTGCATCAGGTGGAGAAATCTGTTTTACAGGCGCCGGAACAATTCCCTTTCGATCCCAATACCGCTTCCGAGCAGGATTTGCTGCGCCTGGGTCTGCCCGGCGCACTGGTCAAACGATTGCTGCACTACCGGGAGAAAGGAGGAGCCTTTTTCCAAAAATCGGATTTCCGCAAACTGTATGGCCTTACGGATATCGATTATGCCCGGCTGGAGCCCTTCATTTCCATTGCATCCGCTGCTGTCGCTCCGCGCCCGGCAAGCTATGCCGTTGGCCACAGCACCTTCGCCGCCCCCACTACCCTGGATATCAACGGGGCGACAGCCGAAGAATGGCAACGCCTGCCGGGTATTGGCGCCGGCCGGGCACAAAAAATCCTTCGTTTCCGGGAAAAACTCGGCGGGTTTGTTTCGGTGCAACAGGTTGGTGAAACATTCGGGTTGCCCGACAGCGTCTTTCAGCCTATTGCCAACCGGCTGGCCATGCATACGCCGGTGTACCGGAAAATAGACCTGAATTCAGTTACGGAGGACGAACTGAACCGCCATCCGTATTTCAACTTCAAGCAGGCCAAACTCATCATTGCCTACCGCGAACAACACGGCCCCTATACCGCTGTCTCCGACCTGGAACGCATAGCGGCATTTGCCGACAAGGCATGGCTGGAGCGGGTCAAGCCTTATTTGATGGTAAAGTAGTCGTGGGGCGGACAATCAACATAAGGGCATTCAACTACTTTTGTGGACCTGATCTGTTAACCAATCAATGCTATCTATGCAAACCCGTTCCCTGTTGTCCTGGGTCCTGCGCCTGATCGCGGCCCTTATCCTGGCGCAAACGCTTTACTTCAAGTTCACCGGAGCGGAAGAGAGCCGCTACATTTTCAGCACCATCGGTATGGAGCCCTGGGGGCGTTATCTGGTGGGCATATCCGAACTTGTTACCGTAGTACTGCTGATCCTTCCACGCACGGCATGGTTGGGAGGGCTGCTCGGACTGGGCGTTATTGCCGGCGCTTTGTTCTTTCACCTGACCATACTGGGCATTGAGGTGATGGGGGACGGCGGTCTGCTGTTCTACCTTGCCCTGACTGTTTTTGTATGTTGCCTGGCAATACTCTGGCTGCACCGCAGCGAACTGCAGGTACAGTGGAAACGCTTGTTTGGAAAATAAAACTCTTCCGGGCCAAATAATAAGCCTGCTCGCTTATTGACGGCCGAAGCCCGAGTTAATGCGCAGGAAATTCTGTAATCCGGCCAGATCGATCACGCCGACCAGACCATTCTGATCCGCGACGGCCAGCAAACCCATACCGCGTTGTTGCAGCAGGTGATAAACGTACTCCAGGCTCTCTTCCTGTTGTACTACTTTCACATTGGGCTTGGCATATCGGCTGATCTCTGAGGAAAGGTCGTGTTTCCGCATGGCTTCGATAATGTCTGCTTCCTCCAGCACACCGACCAGTCGGTCGTCGAGGTCAAAAACCAGAAAATGCCGCTCCAGACCCTGCCGAAGCAAGGCAATGGGGGTTTGCATCCAGTCGTTGGCAGCCAGCCGGGTAAACTGCGGGCGCATCAGGTCGCGTGCCTTGTATTGCCGCAGCAGGGCATCGAGGCGAACCATTGTATTTTCCGTTCGGGCTGTAGAAAAAACAAACAGGCCGATCAGCGCCAGGGTAAAAGCACCCTGCCAGAGTCCTACCACGATAAAGAGCACCGCAATGGCCTGACCCAGCCATGCTGCAATCTGGGTGGCGCGCACCCTGCCCAGACGCATGGCCAGCAGCGCCCGGAAAATACGCCCGCCATCCATCGGAAAAGCGGGGATCAGGTTGAATACCACCAGGGCGATATTAGTTACCACCAGCACCGGCATATAGAACAACAGGCCGGAACTGGGGATGCCCGTTTCTTCCATGACATCTGTGGTCTGGTCTTCCCCGCTAAACAACATATTCTGCTCCAGAATCCAGCTGAACATCGTCCATCGCTCTCCCTGAAAGATCAGCTTGCCCAAAAAGAACAGGGCGATAGCCAGCACCACATTGACCATTGGCCCTGCAATAGCCACTAAAAATTCCTGCACCGGTTTTTCCGGCATGCGTTCCAGGCGGGCGATACCGCCGATAGGGGTCAAGATAATATCCTGCGTCTGCACACCATACCGTCGCGCAGTGAGCGCATGGCCATACTCGTGCAAGAGTACGCAGCCAAAAAGTGCTGCGAAAAAACCCATGAGCCACAGGGTGCCAATGGCATCCAGACTGTTGGCATAACCAATCCAGAGCGCATACAGGAAAATCAGGCCGAAACTCCAATGGAGATGCACCGGAATTCCAAACCAGGTAAATAACTTAAGCGAACCGCGCATAAATAGTTGTGTCGTACGGGAGCACCGGCAACCATGCCGCCCCGAAAATCTACTTCTTTGTTGCTAAAACAATATACTGATAGTCCAGTGTTTGGTTGTCAATTTGCGAAACGCCGAATCCGGCGCCCTGCAGTTCTTTTTCCACCTGGCTGAGCGCTACCTTGTAGGCATCATCCGGACCAATCGGTAAATTGTTTTTCTTAAAATCGATAATTAACAATAAAGCGCCCGTCTTCATACCCTTGGCCAGCGTTTTAAGGTATTGGGGCCGGTTTTCAATATAACCATACGTGTTTACGATAACCACGGCATCTGCTTCTTCCGGCGCCAGCATGGGATCGTTGGGTTTGGCCAGCCGGCTTTCAAACCGGTTGCGGTACTGCTCCGGCAGCCGCACCTTCACACTGTCCATGAAGGAAATAAAGCGCGGATCAATATCCACCCCGATCACCTTATCGGCCAGCGGTACCATCCGAAAGGTGAAATAACCGGTTCCCGCGCCGATATCTGCCACCGTTTTACCCTCCAGATCGCCCAATAGCGAAATGACCATACCCGGTTTTTGCCAGATAACCCGGTCTTTACTCTCATAATCCGCCACCAGCGATTCGAAGTTGCCTGCGCCGGATTTCGGAACAGGTTGTTCAGTACTGGCAGGCACCGGAGGAGGGGCTTCCCGGGTCATCACCGGTGTGTCGTTCGCAGCGGCTGGAGCGTCGCCCTGGCAGGCCCAAAAGCCCGCCCCGGCCACAAAAGCAGTAAGGTAAACAAGAACACGCATCATATGATTTTACTAAAACGCCTCAAAAGTAGGGAAGTTCGCCCAATCCGGCTTTTCCGGCGAGGGGTATTCCGGTAGTTTTTGGACATGCGCAGAAGAAAACCGGACAATCGTACCGATTAACAGCCGGAAGATGCCGCTTCAACCCTATCTTTGTATCTATTTTTCAGGATGGAGCGCACAAAAGCAAAAAAATCATACGGCCAACATTTTTTAAAAGAAGACAGCATTGCCGTTCGCATTGCCGATAGCCTGCAGCTGGCCGGCAACACCGGGCTGGTGCTGGAGATCGGCCCGGGGACCGGAATGCTGACGCGGCAACTACTGGCCCACCGGGACCAATACACCCTGTATGCCGTTGAGGCCGACCGGGATATGGTCGCCTATCTGAAGGAGCATTACCCGGAATTGCAAGACCGGCTGATCCTGCAGGATTTTCTGGATTTTGACCCGGCTGCTGTTTTTGGCGACAAACCTTTTTGCCTGATCGGCAATTTCCCCTACAATATCAGCACCCAGATCCTGTTCAAGCTGCTCGACTTCCGCCGGCAAATCCCCGAGTTGATCGGAATGTTTCAGAAAGAAGTGGCGGACCGCGTGGTGGCGCCCCCGGGCAGCAAGGTGTACGGCATTACGAGCGTGTTGCTGCAGGCTTTTTACCGGACCGAATACCTGTTCAGTGTGGAACCCGGCTCGTTTAACCCGCCGCCCAAGGTCAGGTCGGCAGTCATACGGCTGACCCGGAAAGAAAATTTTGAACTGGATTGCGATGAAAAACGCTTCCGCCAGATCGTCAAGACCGCGTTCAACCAACGCCGGAAAATGCTGCGCAACACGCTGAAGCCGTTTTTTTCGCCGGAAATGTTGATGAACGACCCCTATTTTGAAAAACGTCCCGAACGACTGGGCTGGGAAGAGTACGTCCAATTGGCAAAACGAACTGTCTAAAGCATGTCCAAACCGGTACCGAGCTATTTTGACCTGGTATATGCCGTGACCCGCGCCGTGCCGCCGGGCAGGGTGACCACCTACGGCGCGATCGCCGACTTTCTGGCACTGGGTGCGGCGCGCATGGTCGGCTGGGCGCTCAACCACAGTTTTTCGGGCGAGCAGGTGCCGGCCCACCGCGTGGTCAACCGAAAGGGCGAACTCAGCGGGCGGCATCATTTCCCGACACCGACCATGATGCAGGAGCTGTTAGCGGCAGAAGGAGTGCGGGTGGAAGAGGACCGGGTCGTTGATTTTGACCGGCATTTCTGGCATCCGGCCGACGGATTGGGCGACGACTGGGAGCCGTTTTAGTGCCTGCGAAAAAAATCGCCTTATTTCTTTTCCGTCTTTCTTTTCCGAAAATACTTGGGCGCTACAACGAGCAGCCCGAATGACTCTCCGTCTTCCTTACCTGTTTTAGCGTGGTGCGCCCCGTGTGCGCGCAGGATGGCGCGGGAATAGGTGCTGTCCAATTGCCGGAACCAGGAAAAGCGGCGGTGTATGTACACGTCGTGGATCAGGAAATAGGTAAGGCCATACAGCGAAATACCTACGCCGATAAAGAGCACCCAAAAATGCGGGGTAAGTCCGCCAATCATGTAGCAAAGCATGCTGGGTATGGCAAACACCAGAAAGAAGCGGTCGTTTTTTTCAAAAAAACCTTCTTTTTCGTGCCTGGGTTTGTGGTGATCCTCATGCCAGTTCCACAGCCATCCGTGCATGAGGTATTTGTGGGTAAACCAAGCCATGAATTCCATGCCGACATACGCGGCCAGTGTGATCAGTGTATAAATCAACCAGGGAGCCATTTTTATAACGAATAGTTGTGGGCATAAACAGCCGGACAAAGATAAGGTTCAGCGATTTTTGCTTGTTTCCTGTTTCGATAGTCATGCTTCCAGCGGAAGAAACTTGTTGTCCGGCGCTTCCGCCAGCGTCGGCTGGTAGGCATGGAGGGGCTTGCCGTTGAGCACCTGTTCATAGAGGCGCAGGTAGTCGCGGGCCATCCGGTCGGCCGAAAAACAGTCCATCGCATATTCCAGGCAGCGGTCGGGCAGGAAAGCATCGGAGTGGCGGATGGCATCGACGAGTTCGGAGCGTTTGACGGAAAGGCAGCCAAATTCCGAGAAACAGGCCTCCACCTGGCCGGTCCATTTGCGGCCGTCGGCATTTACCTTGCGGCACAACAATTCGGGCAGGGCGCCATAGGGTGTCCCAAATACCGGGCAGCCGAAATACAGACTTTCGGGCACAGCCAGGCCAAAAGGTTCGTGCGAAAGGATGGGGAAGATCAACCCTCTGGAGCCGTTGAGCATCATATTGCGGCCATCGCGGCCCAGTACGCCGTGAAAGCGGGCGCTGGGGCTGAGCGTGATGCGGAGCCCTTTTCTGAAATTGACCCGCGAGCCCCCGATCACGTGCACCCGGGTGCCGGCCCGCGAGGCCAGGTCGATGGCGCCGCGCACGTTTTTGCCGCGCCAGGCGGCATCACCGAGAAAATGAAAATAATTGCGCGGAAAATCCAGCATTACGGCGCCATAGTCCCGGTAATCGAGACCGGGATATACATACACCTCGCCGCCATGCCGCATGGCATGATTGGCTGAAAGGAAAACGGTATTCGGATCGAAGGTTTCCGCTACGCTGCTGTTGTCGAAATTGGTGATCAGGTACGGCTTTTCGATGTCGAACATTTCCGCCGGCGGGCGGTAAAAAAAATGCACAACATCCACGTCGGCCGGGATCTGGGCAGCGAGGGGTTGTTTTTCATCGAGTTCAAGGACCTGCCCAAAGTTGCAGGTGGACTCTTTTTTGACCAGATACAGGGGCTCATGCCCCATTTCATACAATTGGCGGCCCAACCACCACATCACCCGTTCTGCATCGTCATAATTTTTGGTCGGAATTCGGCTGTTTCGGACAAGGATAATTTTCATGGTAAAGAAAGGCGATTGGATTAAGGTTGCCTGAAGGTCATAGAAGCGGGTGTGCAAAAGTGCAACTTCCCGACCTATTGCCCAAAAGAAATTCACAACCTTTGCATCCTTTGAAAATTGAAGTCAAATCCCGCATGTCGTATCGCGACACACTCGACTACCTGTATGCCCAGTTGCCGATGTTCCAGCGCATTGGTCCGGCTGCCTACAAAAAAGACCTGGGCAACACGCTTGCCCTCTGCGCACATCTGGGCAATCCGCATACCTGTTTCCCCAGCATTCATATCGGTGGCACCAACGGCAAGGGCTCGGTGAGCCACATGCTCGCCGCCGTTTGCCAGGCCGCCGGCCTGAAAACCGGCCTGTACGTCAGCCCGCACTACAAAGATTTTCGCGAGCGGATCAAGGTAAACGGCCGGTATATCCCCCGCAGCCGGGTGGTAGATTTTGTTGCGCAACACCGCGCATTCCTGGACGAACTCCAGCCTTCCTTTTTTGAACTCTGTGTTGCCCTGGCCTTCGACCATTTTGCCCGCGAAAAAGTGGACATTGCCATCGTGGAAGTCGGATTGGGCGGCCGCCTCGACAGCACCAATGTGATCACTCCCCTGCTGAGCGTCATCACCAACATCAGTTACGACCACATGAACATGCTGGGCGACACCCTGCCGCAAATCGCTTTTGAAAAGGCAGGCATCATCAAACCCGGCATTCCGGTGGTTATTGGCGAAACCCATCCGGAATCGGCGCCTGTTTTTCTGGAAAAGGCCCGGGAAACCGGATCGCCTATCGTATTTGCCGACCAGCATTTTCAGGTCGTGGAAAAAGAATACGGCGATTGGGGCAGTTCGGCGTTTGACATTTTACAGGATCAAAAACCCTTTCTGAAAAACCTCAAAACAGGCGTTGCCGGGCCATTCCAGGGAAAAAACCTGGCCACGGTATTCCAGGCGGTTGCCACCCTGAACGGGCACTACGGCAAGAACTCGCCCTTGCACCTGCCCCCGGCTGCGGTAGCAACCGGCCTGGCTGAAATTCGCAGCCTGACCCGGTTTATCGGCCGCTGGCAGCTGATCGGGGACCAACCGGCTATCCTGTGCGACAGTGCGCACAACGAGGCCGGGTTGCGCACCATTTTGGAGCGCATCCAAACCCTGCCGTTCCGGCAAATTCATTTTGTCCTCGGCTTCGTCAACGATAAGGCGGTGGAACCGGTGCTGGCATTGTTTCCGCACTCCGCAAACTACTATTTTGCCAAAGCCAATATCCCGCGCGGCATGGAAGCGGCAATCCTTCGCGAAAAAGCAGCTACACAAGGTTTGTCCGGAAAGGCGTATGTTTCGGTGAAAAATGCGCTGCGCGCCGCCAAACGCGCCGCCCACCCCGAAGACCTCATCGTTGTCACAGGCAGTATCTTCGTGGTCGCCGAAGTAATCCCCTGACCCCAATGACCTCAGGTCCGCTTGGTGACAACACCAAGCGGGGCAGCAA
>CAYVDV010000250.1:0-8012 GCA_964450465.1 uncultured Saprospiraceae bacterium | reverse complement strand
CACCAAACGCAGCGTACCCACCCGGGCGGCGCTCGTCAAACGCAACCAGTACACACCCGGAGGAAAACCATTCAGGTCCAGTTGGGCCGACCAGGCGCCGCCCGGGGTTTCATAGCGTTCCTGCAACAACAAACGGCCGGAGGCATCGAACACATCGGCGCGAAGCAGACCGCCCGGCGCCCGGTACATGTTTAGCCGGAACAGCCCGCTGCTGGGGTTGGGTTGCACCACAAGCCCCCAGGCTGCCGCCGGCGATACCGTGCCGACAAAATCCACCACCACATTTTCAATCACCAGGATACACCCGTTCGCGTCCCGCACCCGTACCGCATACGTGCCGTTGGGCAGGCCGGTAAATACCGGGGAACTCTGATAGTTTACGCCGTCCAGGCTGTATTCCAGCGCACCGGTGCCGCCTGTGGCCGTTACTGTGATCGAGTCGGCAGCGGCAGCGGCCGTTGCGCTCAGCGCCGGCGGGTCGGTCAGCGTGACCGAAGCTGCCACGGAATCGCCCAGCGCATCGATAATGGCAAACTGGTATGTTCCGGCAGACAAACCGGAAAGGTTACAGGGGGCCCCATTCATGGAGCAGGAATAAGGCGGCGTGCCGCCCGTTGCGGTGTAGAAAATATCGCCGCTGGCATCGCCGGCGCAAAGCGGATCGTTGAAGGCAGTGGCTATGGTCAACGGAATATAGTTGACCTCGAACGTCGCCGTGGCGGTACAACCGTTGCTGCCCGTTACCACTACCATATACTGGCCATTGGGCAGATCCATAAACTGGTTTGTGCTTTGCGACACGCCATTGAGCTCGTACGTATATGGCGGTGCATCGCCCGAAGCGTTCACTGTCGCGTCATTTCCGCTCAGGGTAACCGTAACAAGCAGCGGGTCCGGCTCGACGATCGTAAAAGGCTGGCTTTGTACTACCGTGCCGGCCGCATCCCGGACCCGCACCTCGATCAGGCCGGCGCCGACCTGCTCGAACAAACTGTCCTGCTGGAACGGACCACCGTTCAAACTGTATTCATAGGGCGGTATGCCGCCGGTGGCGGAAACGCGCAGCAACAGGGTGCCCCCGTTGCAGGAAATAAAACCATCCATACCGATCGACAAAATTTCCAAAGGCGGCACATCCACCGTCACCGGGGCAGTGGCCGTACAGCCGTTGGCATCCATTACCGTCACCGTGTAGTCGCCGTTGGCGAGGTTGTCAAAGCTGCTTTCCGCTTGGAAGTTTACTCCGTCCAGGCTGTAGCTCAGGGCGCCCGTGCCGCCCGAAGCATTTACGGAAATACTGTTCAGATCGGCCGTTGCAGCCACCGAAATGGCCGGCGGGTCGTTCAGGACTATGGCGTTCGTAGTGGCCGTATTTCCGGAATCGTCCCGGATCACCACCGTGTAGCTGCCGGCATTCAGGCCGGAGAAAGTAGCCGCGCTCTGGAAATCGGTTCCGTTCAAGCTGTAGGAATACGGGCCTACGCCGCCGGCAGCGGTCACCGCGATAGAGCCGTTGGAACCCGCGTTACAGGATATGGGTTCCAGAAGCACAAGTTGCCCCAGCAACTGCCCTACCGCCACGATGGCCGTCGTTGTGCCGGTGCAGCCCTTGGCGTCGCGCACGGTCAGCGTATAACTCCCGTTGGCCAGGTTTTGAAATACAGAGTCGCTCTGAAAAGTCTGGTTGTCCAGGCTGTATTCCAGGGGCGCCGAGCCCCCGGTGGCATGGACGGTAATATCGTCGTCGGTCACGGTAGCCATTGCGGTAAGGACAAGAGGGTTATCGATCACTACGGCATTTGTTTCGGCCGTGAATCCTAACTGGTCGCTCACCACCACCGTGTACGTTCCGGCAGAGAGCCCGTCGAACACGCCTGAAAATTCCGGGGCGCCGCCGTTCAGGCTGTACTGGAGGGGCGGATAGCCACCCGTCGCGCTTACCGTAATTTGTGCGTCGCTATCGTTGTGGCACCGCAGGGATTTGGTCTGCTCTGCAGAAACATCCAGGGTATTTTGAAGGATATTGATATGGAATACGGCATCGTGCACCCATCCGGCGGTACTTTGGTCAACCGCGTCGAAATGGAAAAGGTCGGTGGTGGCCGTGTCGCCGTTATTGGTGTACGTAACCAGACCGGCCAGAATATCGTCCTGTGTAAAGATTCCGCCTATGCCGAGAACAGTGCCGTCGAGGCTGAGGGCGCCGTGCTGGGGAAGCGTTAATAAAACGAACTGCCCATCGCCGGCATTGCCGCTGAAAATATCCAGCACCAGATGGCCCGTCGACAAATCCGCCGCGCCACCGCTGGCAACATCCAGGGGATTATTCACTAGTATTTGGGCCGGCGCTACCGTATCGAAGAAACAAAAGTCGAGACTCCAGGCCGTGATCGCTCCGCCGTCTTCGGGGAACAAATCGGACATCTCCAGGGTCCAGGCGCCCGATGCCGAACGATTGTTGAACTGGCTGAGCGGCTCTATCGGCTGAAAAGCACCGCTGATCGCCGGCTGGCTGCCACAGCTGTTCTCCAGCTGGGCAGCGGTCATGGCCGCTGCGTCGTCAAACTGCAGCGCCAGATTGTCGCCGCTGCAGCCGCTGCTCGTGGCGGGAAATCCGGGCTGATCGAACAGGAGCGCCGATCCGCCGTCCGGGCTGCGCAAGGTGGCCACCAGATCGCCCACCCAGGTGTGGTCCACCTGTACGGAAAGGTTCACATCCGCGATGGAGCGATCGGAGGGTATGTTGAGCGTGGAACTCACAGTAACCACGTCGTTGGTGGCAATCGCCACGGGCACATCTGCGCTGTTGAAGCTGAAACCGCATTCGGGCCGGCCGGTTTGGAACGCAAACACCGGAGACCAGGCGCTCCGGCCGCAGGCATTTTCAACCGTCACCCGCCAATAGTACACGGTGCTGGTGTCCAGTCCGCTCAAAGTGGCCTCGGTTCCCGGTATTATTTGATCGTAAACAAGCGCCCCGGCCTCAAAAGCCGGGTTGGTGGCTACCTGCAACTGGTATTGGAGCGCATTGGCCACAGGCGCCCAAATCAGGGTCGGCGCCAGGGTTGTGTTCAGCGCGGCATCGGCCGGACTGTCGAGGGCGGGAGCAGCGGGAGCTGCATTCAGCACCGTCAGTTCAATCGTTCTGCTGCGGAGTATGGCGCCGCTGCTGGCCTCGAGGGTCAGCGTGTAAACACCCGGCTGATCCAGGTTGCTTATGCCAACCATCGCATTGGAACCGGGAGTCACCGGGTTCGGAGTGATCACCACGTCGGCGCCGGCAGGCGCACCGGTAAGATTGAGCTGGACCGGATCGGAAAATCCGGCTATCGCGTTGACCGTAGCGTTGAAGTTCAGGGAAGTGCCCGTGCAAACCTGTTCGGCGGCCTTTGCCGAAATATCGAATAAAAAGGTCGGCGTCGGGGGGACCTCGATACTGAAATTTTGATTCGAAATATCGAAAAATACATTACCGACCGCCTGTACCATCACCCGGCAGTTGGCCGAAACGTTATCCGGCACCGTGATCGACGCCGAGCCGTTGTTCGGCACGGCATCGGCCAGCACCACCGGATAGGTAAAACCGCCATCGGTCGATAGCAGCAGGCGCACCTGCGCGCAGTTAACCGGCGCCACATCGGTATTGGCCACATCCCAGGTGACCGTTTTTGAATCGCCTACATACCAGAGCACTGCTGTATTGGGTTCCGTTACCACAAACGGACCAGCCGTAGCCGCCACGGATAGCGCCAGGTTGTCTTCGGCCGTGCAGCCACCGGGAGCGCGGTTGTCGCGCACCGTCACCCGGAAGTTCATGGAGCGCGCCACCCCGGGCAGTTCCTCCCAGGTGGAATTGACGTTGTTGACCAGGTCGGCCAGACGCGGGAAATAGCGCGTAGGGGAAGGCACCGGGTCAAAAGAACGGAACATCGGCCCGCCGGTATTGGTCGATACGGGCGGCATGGAGGCCTGCTGGTTGTCCATTTGCTCCCAGCAATACGTCAGGGCATCGCCATTGACATCGCTGGCAGTGGCCTTCAGGGCAAAAGGAGTGGCCTTGGGAATGGTGTAATTCGGACCGGCATCCACCGTAGGCGCCGAATTGCCGGTATTGATCTCCAGGGCGCAAATGCCGCCCTGGCTGACCGTGACATACCCGCCGATCTCCTGCAGGCTGATCGCATGGAAATACGCGTCGCTGTTGTTTTGCACATTTGGGGTACAAACCCCGGCATAGCCCATGATCGTGCTGCCGCTGCCGGGTTCAAATGCCGTACCGGGGTTGATATTTCCGCTGCAGGTATTGTTAAAGCAGTGATTTCCGCCAAACTGGTGCCCCATTTCGTGCGATACATAGTCCACATCAAAGGGGTCGCCGACGGGTTGGGTAAGCCCCGTAACCCCGCGGGCCTTGACCGAGTTGCCGCACACTACGCCCAGCCCGGCTATGCCGCCGCCCTGGGTGCTGAACACGTGGCCGATGTCGTAGTTGGCTGCTCCGATCAGGTTATTGCACTTGGTTTGGTTTTGCCCGAGCATGGTGGTGCCGTTGCCGTTGGTGAAACCGTCGGTGACCGGATCCGTGTAAACGATCACATCGTTATTGGCGATCAGTTGCATGGTAATAGCCAGGTCGCGCTCGTAAATGCCGTTCACCCGGTTTATAGTCGTGTTCATCGCAGCCAGCGCAAGCGCTTTGGTGCCGCCGTGAAAAATGGCGTATTCGCCCGTACAGGCCAGCGCAAGCCGGTAGCGGCGCAAGGTGCAATCGCCCTGCATGTCGGGCGCCGGAATATCCTTGCCGGTAGCATCGGCGGTCGTCAAATCATCCAGTTCACAGGAAAACATTTTTTTTGCCTGGAAATCCTGTTTGCGATAGACCACACAGTGCTCGCGGTCGCCCTGCCGGTAAGGGTCGATAAAAACCGTGCCCTGCCGGGCCGAACGGATCATGGCATGGAAACCCTGCGGGGTCAGGTCGCATTTGAGCGAAGCCGTGGGATCGTCGATGCCGGTGCCCGAGTAGCAGCGGATCTCCGGGTATTTTGCCTGCAGGGCCGGCGCCATCACCGGCGATTCGGTCAGCCGGAAACGCCCCCAGCTGCCGTCGGGCAAGGGCAGGGTAAGCACGCTGAGCTGATCGGCTTCGGCGGATGAAAAGCGCTCCGGAGCCGCCGCCAGTACCGGTTGCAGCACATTCAGATCGAGCCGCACCGTCCGGTATTGCCGGGGAATAATGTAACGCGGGGCGTTTTGGGCTTCCGGAATATTTTTTTCCGGAAAGTCCGTCCAGGCGGTTTGCGCAGAAAGCAGATAGACTTGCGTCAGAAGCAAAATACAGAGGAGATGTTTCAACATGTCGGGTTAACGTTAAAGGATGGGAATAAAGGCGGATATCGGAACAACATGGTTTAAGGGTTGTTTTTAGCGGCTGCGTGTTTAAGGTGCGAAATGTAAGATGTATGCCTGTGGTCCAAAAGCCGTGAATCTATTTTCGTCACAGATCATCCAAATTTATTGCCAGAAGCGACCGGAGGCAACCAATTACCGGTCTAAGGGTACTTAGTACAGTGCAGATACCTGTTTCAAAACAAACGCTGACCCATGCGCCTGCTTTTTTTCTTTTTAAACGCTTGTCTGGTGATTTTCAGCGCTTTCGCGCAAAAACCGGTCCAGGGTATCGTTACCGATCCGGAGCATAACCCGCTGGCCTTCGTTACCGTACTGATCAATAACGAACCCGGAAAAGGAGTGCTCACGGATATCGAGGGCCGCTTCCGGATTGAACCGGATATTCCCATCCGCTCGCTCGGGTTTCGCTACGTCGGATTCGAACCCAGGGTTGTCTCTTTGGAAGATTGGGAAAAAACGCCCGGCCGGGAACTCATCGTCGTTCTGCAAGCCGCCGACTACGCCCTGCCGGAAGCCGTGGTGCGCGCCGGCGAAAATCCCGCCGACATCCTTATCCGGAAAGCCATCGCCAACCGCCGGCGAAACAACCCCGAACTTCGGCGTTCGTACACTTGCGCTACCTACAACAAGATCCTTTTCGATCCGCTTCCCCACCGCGAGGTTTTCGAAAAACAATTTCAGGGAAAAGACACCAGCAAAGCCAGTATCCGGGAATCCCGTGAAAATTTTGCCAAAATGGAGCAGGCTATGCTGGAACGCCACGGTTTCCTGATGGAAAGTGTGACGGAGCGCTCCTTTTTGTTTCCCAACCAGGTACAGGAACACGTGCGACTCAACCGGGTGAGCGGCTTCCGGAATGCCGGAGTGGTCGCCCTGGCCAACATGATCCAGCCCTTTACTTTTTACGGCGATTACCTGACCATTCTCGATAAAAACTTCGTCAACCCGGTCAGCCCCGGAAGCCCCGGCCTTTACTTTTTCAATATCGAAGATACGCTCTACGCCGGCCCCGACACGGTATGGGTGATCTCCTTCCACCCCCGCAAGGACAAGGTCTTCGAAGCCCTTGAAGGCGTGCTGCACCTTCATTCCCGCGGCTGGGCCATCCAGAATGTACGCGCCCGGCCCGCCAGCACGGGCAACCTCCAACTCCGGATCGAACAGGCCTATCAGATGGTTGCGACGGAAAACGATGGACAGCCGGTGGAAAATGGAACCATTGACACCAACCCGTCTGCCTTCCAATGGTTTCCGGCGCAGCTGAACTTCGAACTGGCGTTCAACCAATACCCCTCGCCGTATGCCGGCATACGGGCTGCCGGGCGCAGTTACATCACCGATGTGCAGATCGACGCCCCCGTGCGGTTGCGGGATATAAACCCCGACATGCCCGTACTGATGGAACCGGATGCCGCCGACCGGTCCGACAGCGCCTGGGCCCGCTGGCGGCAACTGGCGCCGCTGAACAGCAAGGAACAACGCACCTACGAATGGCTCGACAGCCTGGGCGCAGAGACCAAACGCTTCGAGCGGCTGTCCGCTTTCATGGATATCCTCACCACAGGCAGGGCGCCCCTGGGCCGCACACCGGTCAGCATCGACCTGCGGCATGTGCTCAAACTCAACGACTACGAAAACGCCCGGATCGGCCTCGGCCTCACCAACGCCCCGGCACGCCCCCTGCTGCCACCGCGACGGCTGGAATGGGGCCTTAACTTCGGCTACGGCCTCCGGGATAAAGCCGCCAAATACGGCGGCTATGCGCTCTGGCGCATGACCGCCTCCGGGCATCCCTATTTCCGGCTGGGCTGGCGCCGCGACCTGAGCGAGCCCGGCGCGCCCTACGAACTGCCGCCCTCCGCCTTTTTCAATCGCGCGCTGTATGCCCGCCGGATGGACCGCGTGGACGAGTTTTCCAGCATCCTCGGCAGCCGCCTGGGCCGGTATTTTACACTCGAAGGCCGCTTCCGGAAACAGGACCTGGAACCCGCCTATGCCTACCGCTACGGCAGCGCCGACGCCGGTTTTGCAGCGCGTTTTCGCTTTGCCGAAACCACGCTCATGCTGCGCTATGCCAACGGCGAACGCAACGAAAGTTTCCTCGCCACCGACATCGGCACCACCCAACGCCTGCCGGTGCTCGAACTCGCCTGCACACGCGGCTGGAAAGGGCTTTGGCAGGGCGAATACAACTATATGCGCTGGACGGTGGCGCTGTACCATTCGTTCTTTATCCGCCGCCTCGGCCGCACCCGCTGGCGGGTGGAAGCAGGGCTGGCCTCCAACGATGCTCCCCTGGCCAAACTCTTTACCCTCAACCAAACCGGTGGCGGCTGGAATTTTCTGGTGGCGCCCAATACCTTTCAGGCCCTGCCCGATACGATCTTCCTGGCCGACCGCTACCTCAATCTCTATTTCGCGCAGGAAATCGGCCCGGTGTTGTACCAGCACAAACACTCGGCGCCCTTCCTCACCCTGCTGCAAAACGCCGCCTGGGGCGAACTCCGGCGTCCCGAACTGCACCAGGATCTGGGTTTTCGCACCGCGGCAACCCCGCTGCTCGAATCGGGCTTGCAGCTCGACAACCTCCTGCGGGTCAA
>CAYVDV010000249.1:0-8034 GCA_964450465.1 uncultured Saprospiraceae bacterium | reverse complement strand
ATAAACCGTATCAATCCTGCCTCCAAATACCCGAACGATAGCCTGAGCGATCAGCTCCCGTTGCCGGTGCATTCCAATGCTGTGACATTGGAGTACAACCGCAGAACCATAAACATCGGCAATTAACCCCGATAATCCATCGCCCTCCCCATGAACCAGCCGGAAACAATTCGTGTCCGGATCGTGCAGCAAGCCAGAGATTTCCCGTACAGCAAGAGCATCGCGCAGTTTTTGTTCCCAAAAATCCGGGGCAGTGAGATCTGCAGACACGAATGACAAGAGCCGGACCGCAATACTGC
Source organism: uncultured Saprospiraceae bacterium (assembly GCA_964450465.1). Taxonomy (GTDB): domain Bacteria; phylum Bacteroidota; class Bacteroidia; order Chitinophagales; family Saprospiraceae; genus M3007. The sequence goes on along the minus strand of CAYVDV010000249.1, from coordinate 7,735 downwards.
CGTGATGAAAATGCCCTACCCCCAGGATCCGTCCTCCCCGGTCATATACTTCGGCGATGTCCCCATCTGCTGGGTTGCCTTGCACCCGTTGAATCGCTCCGGAAAAAACCCAGGGGTGAAAACGCTGCACGGCAACTTCTTTTCCGGGTTTCAAATAAACTTTTATGTTGGTCATAGCTGTGATAATTTCGCCAATTCATGGCTTCAAAGCGGGTGTAAATTCGGAGTTTTGCTGATATTTCCTCCTTCTTTTCAATCAGGCCCGGCCTAAGTGATTCAAATTATGTATTCCAAAATATTTCTTCCCCTTTTATCCGTCCTGCTGCTGTCAGCCTGTTCGGTATTCAAGCCCCGCAAAAGTTCCCGGCAACCCGATTTCACCAATGTCTTGATTGCCGGGGGGCAGAAAGGCGGCTTTTTTGGTCCCTGCGAACCCAGCATTTGCATTAATCCGAAAGATCCGAAAAACATTGCGGCCGGCGCAATCCTGGATCGTTATTACTGGAGTACGGATGGCGGGCGCAGCTGGAAAAGCGGTAAATTAAAATCTTCCCATGGCATTTATGGCGACCCGGTTATCGTAGCCGATTGGGATGGGAACTTTTATTATGCCCACCTCAGCGATCCGGATGGCCGGGGATGGAGCAGCGCCCGTTTGCTTGACCGGATCGTTATTCAGAAAAGCACCGACGGTGGAAAAACATATAACGACGGCTCATACACCGGCGAGCACCACCCTAAAGACCAGGATAAACATTGGTTGGCAGTTGATCCGGCATCCAATACGCTGTATTGTACCTGGACGGAGTTCGACTCGTACGACAGTAAAAAACCGGAGGACCACAGCCGGATTCTGTTCTCGAAAAGCAGCGATGGCGGATCCAGCTGGTCAGAAGCGGTGGCAATTAATCAGTTTGACGGAGACTGCCGGGATGACGACGGCACTACGGAAGGTGCGGTGCCCGCCGCCGGACCGAATGGGGAAGTTTATGTTGCATGGGCCTGGGATAACCGGATCTGGTTCGACCGTTCCACGGATGGCGGCAAAACCTGGCTGGAGAAGGACATCCTCGTCGCAGATCAGCCTGGCGGCTGGAACATCACAATTCCGGGAATTCAGCGCTCGAACGGGATGCCGGTTTTAGTTTGCGACCTTTCCTCCGGGCCGAACCGCGGAACACTTTATATCAACTGGGCAGATCAGCGCAATGGTCCGGACGATACCGATATCTGGTTGGCCCGGAGTACCGATGGCGGCAGCACCTGGAGCAAGCCAGCCCGGGTAAATGACGACAAAAAAGGGAGTCAGCAGTTTTTCACCTGGATGGCTATAGACCAGACAACGGGGTATCTCTATTTTGTATTTTATGACCGGCGGAATTATACCGACCTGCGCACGGATGTTTATGTGGCGGTGAGCCGGGATGGGGGTACTACGTTTGAAAACCTGCGCGTTAGCAAGACACCATTTACCCCGGAAAGTTGGGTGTTTTTCGGTGATTACAGTAATATTTCTGCACATCAGGGCATCGTCCGTCCCATTTGGACCCGGCTGGAGGACGGCGTGTTGAGCGTCTGGACAGCGATCATGGATTTCAACTAAACTGCCGTTCGATTATCCGGACCTGTTTCCCATCGCCCCTGAATTTGGAAAAGTCCGATTTATTTCGGAACTTGTGAACATCCTGCCCCAGCCCGGGGTCATGCCATTGTCGATCCACTGACAGCACGGTTTAGTTTTCACCATTGGCGCCATTTGGGGCTAAAGCGATATTGCCGCGCCTGATTTTATTCTACCTATTCAAAACGAGATCAATCATGCAGTTACTGACACAAGCCAAACCTGATTACAAAGCGTATGCACTCAACACATTTCGAAATATCCCGCAAATGGAACGCTTGTCCGAGGCGGAGAAAAAAGCCATCGAAGTCGTAGGTAATGTGTTGCCGTTCAAAGTAAACAACTACGTTGTCGATGAACTTATCGATTGGGATAATTATCCGAACGATCCGATTTTCAACCTTGTATTTCCCAACAGGGAAATGCTGCTTCCGGAGCACTTTGCGGAAATGGAACAGCGGCTGAACAGCACCAGTGACCGCAATTTAATCCGGGAGGTCGCCCATAAGATTCGCCTGCAGTTAAATCCGCACCCCGCTGGCCAGACCAAACTCAATGTGCCTGAAATCGAAGGCGTCAAACTCACCGGAGTGCAGCACAAATACCGGGAGACCCTGCTGTTTTTTCCCAGTTCCGGGCAAACCTGCCACAGCTACTGCACCTTTTGCTTTCGTTGGCCCCAATTTGTCGGCATGAATGAAATCAAGTTTGCCATGCGCGAAACGGAATTGCTGATCAAATACCTGGAACAACATCAGGAAGTAACGGATATTCTCTTTACCGGCGGTGACCCGATGATCATGAAGTTCGACGTGTTCCGTCAATATATCGAACCATTTCTTGAAGGCAATAAAACCAATATTCAGTCGATCCGTATCGGCACCAAATCCCTGGCCTTTTGGCCGTATAAGTTTATCGATGATTCGGAATCGGATAAGTTCCTGGAACTTTTCGAGCGCGTGGTGAAAAGCGGTATCAACCTGGCGTTTATGGCCCATTTCAACCACCCGAACGAACTCAAAACCCCGGCCGTACAACTAGCCATCCGCCGCTTGCGGAATACCGGCCTGCAAATCCGCACACAATCGCCGCTCCTTCGGCACATCAACGACCACGCCGACATTTGGGCCCAAATGTGGCGCGAACAAGTGAATCAAAATTGTATCCCCTATTACATGTTTGTCGCCCGGGACACCGGAGCCAAGCATTATTTCGAAGTGCCCCTGGTGGAAGCATGGCAAATATTCCGCAATGCATACCAGCAGGTAAGCGGGCTTTGCCGTACGGTTCGCGGCCCCAGCATGTCGGCCACGCCGGGGAAAGTTCAAATTCTGGGTGTTTCCGATATCGCAAACAAAAAAGTCATTACCCTCCGGTTCCTGCAAGGCCGGAATCCGGATTGGGTGGGCCGGCCGTTTTTTGCCGAATACGATGACAAGGCTACCTGGCTGAATGAGCTAAAACCTGCTTTTGGCGAGCAGTTTTTCTACGAAGAAGAACTTGAACGCATGTACCAGGCGAAAACAGACGGACAACATGCTTATAATTAATTCGAACCTCAGCGGAAAAAGTGCGCTAAAGCCGGTTTTTGTCGATGAGCTCCAGTAAGTCATCGCGATAGTTTTTGCCGATGGGCAACAATTTGGGCTTGTCTTTTTCCACCACTTCCACCATATTGCCTTCAATAGCGGTGATTTTGTCCATGGCTACAATGTAGGACCGGTGGATGCGCTTGAAGCGCCCGAACGGAAGTTTGTCTTCCAGGCTTTTCATGGTTTGGAGGGTAATCACACGGCCCTGGTGCAAACGTATGATCACGTAATCCTTCAGTCCTTCGATGTAAATAATGTCCTCGAAATTTACCTTAACCAGCTTTTTATCCGCCTTTACAAAGAAGAAATCCATTCCCTCATTTGCTGCTGCGCCGGTGTGATTTTCCCGGTGCAGCAATTCGGCCTGTTCGATCGCCTTATTGACCGCTTTCATGAAACGCTCCAGGGAAATGGGCTTCAGTAAATAGTCCAGTGCATTCAGGTCGAAGCCCTGGATGGCATAGTTTGGGTATGCGGTGGTGAAAACAACCATGGGGGGCTTGGTAAGTGTCTTTACGAAGTCAATTCCCGTAAGCTGCGGCATTTGAATGTCGAGGAACATGAGATCAATCTCATGATTTTTCAAAGCTTCATTGGCCTCCAGTGCATTAGCGCATCGCTTTACCAATTGCAGATCGGGCATTTGGCCGATGTAAGTTTCCAGTACATCCAATGCGAGGGGTTCATCATCTACGATCAATACTTGTAGCATAAGGCAGTTTAACAGGTAGTTAGAAGGTTCTCAAATAGTAGGCCTAAGGTAATCGCTCTCCCTAGAATCCCCAAATTTTTAAACTATTGTTTAGTTCGTTTCGGTAATAAGCCCGTTCAAATCTATGTCGGAGTACTGTTAAGTTGTAGCATCAGGGTGACGGTATAACGATGGGGTTCATCCAAAACTTCGAGGGTATATTTTTCCGGATAAAGGATCTTTAGCCGTTGCCGTACGTTAACCAGGCCGATACCTCCGCTTCGCGGATGCTCCTGTCTTGGCAAGCCTTCCACCTTGCTGTTTTCAATTGTGAACTCGAGATCATCGCCTTGTACCCGGAGTTGAATATGGACATAGCCGCCACCGCGCATGTGGTGGTTTAGCCCGTGTTTAAAACTGTTTTCCAAAAATGGCACGAAAAGAAGAGGAGCGACCAATTGTTCGCTAATATGGCCCTCCGTAGTAAAGCGGATATCCGTTGTACCCGACTGACGCAGGCGTTCCAGGTCAAGGTAGTTATGGATATACTGAATTTCCTTGGAAAGCAACACCCATTTTTCATTGCACTCGTACAACATGTAGCGCATGATCTCGGAAAGTTTCAACACAATTTCAGGCGCTTTGTCGCTCTTCTTCAGCGTCAGAGCGTATAGGTTATTCAGCGTGTTGAATAAAAAGTGGGGATTGATCTGGCTTTTTAAAAACCGCAACTCCGATTGTATGGTCTGGGTTTGCAGGGTTTGTTTTTCCCGCTGGTAGCGCCACCAATCCGTAATCACCCGTAAGATTGTGGACAACATAGTGACCATGATGTTGCCTAGGAACAAGTTGCGCTGAAAGAGGAGGATATCTGCGTTAAAATCAGGGCTTCCGGAAAATTTCAGATATATAACAAGCGCTTCGATTGGCGTAACTACAGCCCCCGCAGCCAATACCAGACTTAAATACAACAGTACATTTCGGGCCAAGTAATTGGGGATCAGGTATAAAAGATTAAAATAAACCAACACTGCGAAAAAGAACAGGTTGATCAACTCGTTGCTCAAGATCAGGGAAAAGTCCTGGCTTTTCTGATAACCCAACGAAAGTGATAATCCAAAAAGGACCAGCCAGAAAATGACATGGTACACCGGACGCAACGTCAGCCAGTTGTAAAGTCGATCAATTAAACGCTGTGCCTTCATGCTATGCCAGAACAAAAAATCCAAACAAAAAAACAGAATGTCGCCGAAGCAAAAGCAGTTTTTAGATAAACCGGGAACTACACAAGATCAAGCCGGGGTTAAAACAGCCTAAAACTTTGCGACTAGTATGCCGCAAAAATCTTTTAACCGTAACTTTGCGCCCGCTTTTTATCAATTATGGTCTATATCACCCGAATCGAACGTTTCAATGCTGCCCACAAACTCTGGGTGGACGAGTGGACGGCAGAGCAAAACAAGGAGGTTTTTGGAAAATGCTCCAACAAAAACTGGCATGGGCACAATTATACTCTCCATGTTACAGTTAAGGGCATGCCCGATCCGTTGACCGGTTTCATTATCGATGTAAAGAAACTCAGCACCATTATTCAACAGCATGTCACGGACCACCTTGACCACAGTAATTTAAATCTCGACGTGGACTTTATCCCCAAGGGCATGCAACCAACGACGGAAAACCTTGTTATCCTCATCTGGGAGCGGCTGGAAGAGGCGCTCCGGGATTACCCCTGCCAACTGCACGCGCTTAAACTCTGGGAAACAGAAACCATTTACGCGGAATATTACGGTGGACACTAAACGGTTCTGCCGTTAGCCGTCCACCTTCCACTGTCCACCGTCATGGCAAAAAACAAATCTGGAGATCTGAAATCGGTTGATACTGCACAACTGATCGGCCATTATCAATCTATTTTGACCGCAGTTGGGGAACAATTTGACCGGGAAGGCCTGGAAAAAACCCCCGAGCGGGCAGCGAAAGCCATGCAGTTTTTAACCCACGGGTATCAGGAGGATCCCGTCGCTATCCTGCGTTCAGCCATGTTTCGGGAAGATTACAGCGAGATGGTACTGGTAAAAGACATTGAAGTGTATTCACTGTGTGAACACCACATTCTCCCATTCTTTGGCAAAGCACATGTAGCCTACATTCCCAACGGTTATATCGTAGGACTGAGCAAGATTCCCCGTGTGGTTGACGTATTTTCCCGCCGCCTGCAGGTGCAGGAACGGCTTACCATCGAGATCCGGGACGTAATCCAGGAAACTTTGCGACCCATGGGGGTTGCGGTAGTCATTGAAGCGCAGCACATGTGTATGATGATGCGGGGAGTCCAAAAGCAAAACAGCGTTACGACCACATCTGCGTTTACCGGTGAATTTCGCAATGCGGAAACGCGCAGCGAATTCCTGCGTCTGGTTAGTTCCAGACTTCATTAAATATCCCGGGTGAAAACAAAGCAATTTCCGCACCTCATCCCTTTGGCCCTGCTCTTGCTTTGCTTGGTTTGGTGGACAGCCATGGTCAGGCATATTCCTTTCTTTTGGGACACCGTGCAGCTGGGCAGCAAACATGCGCATTTCTTCCTAGCCAATAATTTGCAGTGGACTCTCCTGCCGCCAGAAATAGATAGCGGACACCCTCCGACGTTTGGCTATTATCTCGCCTGGGTATGGTCTGTATGGGGCAAAACGCTGTCTGCCAGTCATTGGGCCATGTTCCCGTTTCTGGCCTTGATTGTCCTTTTGTTATACAGGCTGGGTCGTCGAATGGGTACGGATGACCGGGTATTTTGGCTTATGCCTGTAGTTTTGCTCGATCCGGTCCTGGCCGGTCAAAGTGCACTTATCAGCCCGGACATTCCGCTGGCCTGTTTTTTCCTCCTGGCCCTCGAGGGCATATGGTCTGAACGGTCCGTCCGGAAAGCAGTCGGCATACTCGGGTTGTGCCTGATCAGTATGCGCGGCATGATGACAGCCGGCGCCCTGTTTATCTGGCAATTGGCGCTCTGTTGGCCCGCAATTCGCCGCAGCCGTTCGATTCCCGGGAATCTTCTCGCCTTTGTTCCCGGCTTTGTCGCAGCCCTTGGGTTTTTAGGGTGGCATGCTGCCGAAAGTGGCTGGATCGGATACCACGCCGGCTCGCCATGGGCGCCGGCTTTTGAGCCTGTACGTGGTTACGGGTTGTTTCGGAACCTCCTTGTTTTGGGCTGGCGATGGACTGATCTGGGGCGCATAGCAGAATGGGCAGTATTGGGTTATCTTTTTTACACCCAACGTAAGCGCAGCACAGGATCAATTGCCTCAAAGCCCGATCTTTTTTCACTGGCACTACTTTTATGCTGCCTTATCCTTTTCCTTAGTCCCTCTGCAGTCCTCTACCGCAATTTGTCGGCACACCGTTATTTTTTACCCCTGTTTTTGACGGTCCATCTCCTGGTTTTTCATTGGATTACCCATGCGAATATCCCTGTTTTACGAAAAAACCTGTTGTCGGCAATGCTGGTAATGGCGCTCGCAACAGGCAATCTCTGGATCTACCCCCGGGGAATTTCCATGGACTGGGATTCCACGCTGGCGCATTTGCCGTATCACGGCCTCCGGGCGGAAATGTTGGCGTATCTGGATCGCAATAACATTGATTATGAACAGGTTGGCACAGCATTTCCCAATATTAATACCGGAGAAAACGTACTGCTCAATGGCGATGAGCGCTTGATGAAGGAAAAAGATTTTGAACGCAACAACTATATAATGGCATCCAATATTTTTAATGACTTCTCCGAATCGGACTACTGCATATTGGCCCGGGACTGGCATTTGGCCAAGC
>CAYVDV010000248.1:4553-8113 GCA_964450465.1 uncultured Saprospiraceae bacterium | reverse complement strand
AGAAATAGCCCGGCGAGCTTTTAGGCCAGTTGGAAATGCTCTGTGCAATTTCGGACGTTTTTTTAGGATCGGCTTTCAATGCGCTGATCACATCCACCCAGTCGAGGGCATGCAGGTGGTAAAAATGGACCACGTGGTCGTGCATGTACTGGGTACCGAACATGATGTTACGCACCAGTTCGGCGTTGGGGGGAATAACGATGTCGAGGGCATCTTCTACCGCGCGAACGGATGCGAGGGAGTGTACCGTGGTACAAACGCCGCAAACGCGACCGACGAACGCCCAGGCGTCGCGCGGGTCGCGACCGCGCAGGATTTTTTCGATGCCCCGGACCATCGTCCCGGATGAAAAGGCATCTACGATTTTGCCATCCCGGATATCGGCTTCTACCCGCAGGTGGCCTTCAATTCGGGTGATTGGATCGACTACAATGCGCTCACTCATAAGTTTTATTTTATCGGCGGGCCGGTCTTTAAAGCCGGTCCCGAATGTTTAAGCAAAATGGTTTGTTCCGGTATTTTGGGGTAATGTGTCACAACTCTTTCCCGGATTCCTTGCCCTCCGCGATCAGGTTGTCGATCAGTTTTTTCTTCCGCACATTGGTCATCACCGCATGGGCTGCAAGGCCTGCGCCAGTGACCACGGCGGCAGCAGTGCCGATCTTGTCGGCATCCGATTCAATCCCTAGACCAGGGAAAGGCTGACCGCGCATATAAAGGCCGGAGGCATCCCAGTATCCTTCTTCCGAACAGCCAAAGCAACCGTGCCCCGACTGGATGGGGAAGCTGGTGCCGTTGTTCCACTTGGTTACGCCACAGGCGTTATAGGTACTCGGACCTTTGCAGCCTACTTTATAAAGGCAATAGCCTTTTCGGGCATTTGCATCATCAAAGGTTTCAACAAACAATCCGGCATCGTAGAACGGGCGGCGGTAACAGGTATCGTGCACGCGTTTGGAATAGAACGCTTTCGGGCGTCCGATGCCGTCGAGTTCGGGTATCCGGCCAAAGGTGATCAGGTGTACCAGCACACCGGCCATAACCTCGCCGATCGGCGGGCAGCCAGGCACTTTGATAATGGGCACCCCTTTGAGCAATTTATGTATGGGCGTCGCACCGGTAGGATTTGGCTTGGCTGATTGTACGCAACCGTTGGACGCGCAGCTCCCCCAGGCGATCACCGCTTTTGCCCCGGCACCCACTTCCCGCAGGATATCCAGCGAGGTGCGGCCGCCGATCATGCAGTACACCCCGTCGGCTTCCGTAGGAACGGAGCCTTCGATGCATAACACATATTCGCCTTTATACTTCTCCATAGTGTCCCGCATGCACTTTTCAGCCTGGTGGCCCGAAGCGGCCATCAGGGTCTCAGTGTAGTCGAGAGACAGCTTATCCAGAAGGATATCGGCAACGATGGGGTGGGAGGAACGGATGAAACTCTCGCTGCAGCAGGTACACTCCTGAAAATGCAGCCAGATAACCGGAATGCGCGGTTTGGTTTCCAGCGCTTGTACAACTTGCGCTACCCCGGCTGATTCCAGACCGAGATAAGCGGCAATGGTAGCACAAAATTTCATGAAGTCGCGCCTGGAATACCCGCGCTGACGGAGTTCCTTGTAATAGCTCGTACGCGTCGGACGTTGCGACATAAGAATAAATTAACTTTGGTGAGAAAACTAGGTGTGTAATTCGGATATAAAGGTATTTTTTCAAATACCAGTTGGCTCCTGAGAACGATCAGCATATAAAATGATTCTCGTCATCTGCCTCGCCGGCAGGTACCCGGAAATTTGAATTTGCAAAATCATTACCCTGTTATGCACGAACTATCGATCATCCAAAGCATCCTCGAGACTACAGCTGCCGTCGTTCAGGACCAAGGTCAGGAAAAGACGGTTCAGACAATCGAACTCCAGATCGGTGAACTTGCCGGAGTGGAGCTCAGTACCCTGGAATTTCTCTGGCCTGCTGCGGTAGGCGACACTTTGCTGGCCGATGCGGAACTCCGCATTGAGCGGGTGGCGGGTCTAGCAGTTTGCAGCGATTGCGACGCCAGCTTCCATGTGCGATCCTATTTCGATCCCTGTCCGACCTGTGGGTCTCATCTGTTAAATGTAACCCAGGGAGAAGAATTGCGGATCAAGTCGCTGACGCTTGTTCCCAAACCGGTTTCCATGGATCTTCCCCTGAATTGGAATTGATTAACGGTTTCCGGCTGGCCTTTTCCCGGCCGGAACCAGAAACCCTCCAAACGTTTAAATATTATGTGTGCTACCTGTGGTTGCAGCGGCAACGGACATCAGTTAACGGCTTTTCAGGCGATGAAAAAACCCGCCTCCTTTTCCGGGCTTTCCCTGGACAATCAGGTTGGCGCTCCGCTTGTTGCCGTAGAGGAGATCCCGGCGTTGCCCGAAAACAAGCCGCAAAATCCGGATATCCGGTTTCAGACACCGCCTCCGCCGGCGAAAACAGTGATCGAACTGGAGCGCGATATTCTGGATAAGAACAATCGTATGGCCGAGCGGAACCGGGGCTTTTTTGAGGCGCGGAATATTCTGGCCATCAATCTGGTCAGTTCGCCCGGCTCGGGCAAAACAGCCCTGCTGGAGCGAACCCTCACGGATCAGGGCGCGGCCCACCGGTTTTACGTGGTGGAAGGCGATCAGCAAACTACCCGGGATGCCGAGCGCATCGCCGCCGGCGGCGCCCCGGTAGTACAGGTCAATACCGGGAAAGGCTGCCACCTGGAGGCGGAAATGGTGCATCAGGCCATCCGCGAGTTGCAACCCGCCACCGACAGCATCGTATTTATCGAGAATGTCGGCAATCTGGTTTGCCCTTCCATGTTCGACCTGGGAGAAGCCCGGCGGGTGGTGGTGATCAGCGTGACCGAAGGGGAGGATAAGCCCATCAAGTACCCCGATATGTTTCACACCGCACACCTCTGTGTGATCAATAAAATTGATTTGTTGCCCTACCTGAAATTTGATCTGGAAGCGCTGAAAAACTACGCCCGCCAGGTCAATCCCAATCTCGAATTTCTAGAGGTGTCTGCCACGAGCGGCGCCGGAATGGAGGGCTGGTACGAATGGCTTTCCAGCGTTTCGGGTTTTGAGTTTTGAGTAGGTTCATTTCAAACAAAAAGATAGCTCTATCCATAAAACGGAGCCCCCCAACCCGCATTCATCATTCATCATTCCTCATTCATCATTCCAATGTGCCTGGCAATACCTGGAAAAGTAACGGCGATCACCACGGATGAAGACAATCCGTTTCGCAGCGGCAAGGTCAGTTTTGGCGGGATTACCCGCGAAGTAAACCTGAGCATGGTGCCCGATGCAGGCGTAGGCGATTACGTGCTGGTACACGTCGGTGCGGCCATCAGCATCGTCGACGAAGACGAGGCGAAGACCACCTTTGAGTACCTGCGACAACTTGGCGAACTGGACGAATTAGGTCCTGAAACCTGAAATACAAGCGCTTATGGATACTACCGTTCCACTCGTTTTTGCAGCTATGGTCGGATTTGCACACGCGTTTGAGGCCGACCACTTGTTAGC
>CAYVDV010000248.1:0-4453 GCA_964450465.1 uncultured Saprospiraceae bacterium | reverse complement strand
TTTTTGCAGCTATGGTCGGATTTGCACACGCGTTTGAGGCCGACCACTTGTTAGCCGTAAGTAATATTGTCACCAAACGCAATTCGATTTGGATGGCAGTGAAGGACGGTATTGCCTGGGGCTTGGGGCACACCTCCACGATCTTCCTGATCGGTATGATCATTATTGTGGGTAAAGTGGCCATCACGGAACAAACCTTTCATTATTTCGAGGCGGGGGTCGGCGCCATGCTGGTGAGCCTGGGGTTGTTTCGTATGCGGTATCTGTGGAAAACCGGAAAAGCGTTTCACGCGCATTTCCATCTGGAAGATCTTGTTTTTTGGAAAAAAAGACCGCAAAACGACTTTAAACAGGCTCCCTTTCAACACCCTGTATTTTCAGTGACCGGTTCAGGGGAAACGTTGCGTTATGCCCCCCGTACCGAAAATCACCGTCTGGCTTATGCCGTTGGTCTCGTGCACGGCCTGGCAGGAAGCGGGGCCCTGGTGTTGTTGGTGATGAGCCAGATGCCGGGACCGCTGAGCGCGATGGGCTATCTGTTGGTCTTTGGTGTAGGTTCGATCGGAGGGATGTTGCTGGCAAGCGGTATCTTCAGCCTGCCGTTTTCCAAAAAACTTTCTGCCAATACCAACCTGCAAATCGGCCTGACGCTGCTTTCCTCCCTGCTCTGCGTGGGTTATGGGTTGCATGTGGTCTGTGAAAACTTAATGTCCTGAGTCCTATGAAATTCATTAGCGAATACCGGAGCCCCGAGTTGGTTGAACAATACGTCCTGGAGATCCGGCAGACGGTCACCCGTCCCTGGACCATCATGGAGGTCTGTGGCGGGCAAACGCACAGCCTGGTCAAAAACGGCCTGCTGAACATGCTCCCGCCCGAAGTCACCATGGTGCACGGTCCGGGTTGCCCGGTGTGTGTAACGCCCCTGCACATGATCGACAAGGCTATCTGGCTGGCCGAACAAAAGGGCGTTGTCCTCTGCTCCTATGGCGATATGCTGCGGGTGCCGGGCTCGAAAAAAAGTCTGCTCGAGGCCAAGGCCTCCGGGGCGGATGTGCGTATCCTGTATTCTCCGCTGGAGGCGGTAAAAGTGGCGCAGGAAAACCCGGGTCGCGAAGTGGTCTTTTTTGCCGTAGGCTTTGAAACGACAGCCCCGGCCAACGCCATGTCTGTCGTGCATGCGCATCAGTTGGGCGTTAAGAATTATTCGATCCTGACCTCCCATGTGCTGGTACCCCCGGCTATTGAAGCCGTAATGAATGATCCCGAAGCCCGGATACAGGGTTTTCTCGCCGCCGGACACGTTTGTACCATTATGGGTATGGATGAATACTATCCGCTGGCTGAAAAATACAAGATCCCGATCGTAGTGACCGGCTTTGAACCCGTGGACCTGCTGCAAGGCATTCTGATGACCGTGCGCCAACTGGAAAATGGCGAACACCGCGTGGAAAACCAGTACAGCCGGGTGGTGCGCCCGGAAGGCAATCCCGCCGCCCGAAAGATCGTGGAACAGGTGTTCAGCGTCGCCGACCGCGAATGGCGCGGCATCGGCATGATCCCCAACAGCGGCTGGGAGGTGCAGGAGGATCTGTCGGCTTACGACGCTAACCGCAAATTCAATGTTCAAATTGAAAAAGTACCCGAAAGCACCGAGTGTATCGCCGGACAGGTACTCAAAGGCATAAAAAAACCCTACGAATGCCCCCAATTCGGCAAAGGATGCACGCCGTCCATGCCGCTTGGTGCGCCCATGGTTTCCTCGGAAGGCGCCTGCGCTGCCTACTACCATTTCAGCAAAGCGATGGAGACGGTGGACGATGGACAGTAGTACCTGGATTGTGTAGCGTGCCGGAACAGAACGGACCAAAAATATACTGATTCCCAATTAATAGCGATGCGTATGAATCTCCAGTGCCCGATGCCCAAACTCGATTTCGACGTGATCAACCTGGGTCACGGAAGCGGCGGTTTGCTGACGAATAAACTTCTGGAAGCAGGTGTTTTCGATGTCTTGAAAAACCCGCTGCTCGACACGCACCACGACGGGGCGGTAATCGAGCTTACTGGGCGTACGGCCTTTTCCACCGACAGTTTCGTAGTGTCGCCGGTCTTCTTTCCCGGAGGCAATATCGGCGAGCTGGCGATCAACGGCACGGTGAACGACCTGGCCATGTGCGGGGCGGTTCCGCGCTACCTGTCCCTGGCCTTTATCCTGGAAGAAGGCCTGACCATGCGCGAGTTCTGGGATATTCTGGTCAGTATAAAAACGGCTGCCGAACGCGCTGGGGTGCACATCATCACCGGCGACACCAAAGTGGTGGAACGCGGCAAAGGCGACAAGATCTTTATCAATACCACCGGGATCGGCTCAATCCATCCCCGGGCAGATATTTCAATGACGCGGGTAAAACCGGGCGACCGGATCCTGGTTTCCGGTCCTGTCGCCACACACGGCATAGCGATCATGAGCGTGCGCGAGGGACTGGAATTTGAGACCACCCTCGAGAGCGATACCGCTGCACTTAACCACACCGTTTTGCAGCTGATCGACACCTTCGGTCCCGACATCCACCTGCTGCGCGATCCGACGCGGGGTGGGGTAGCGACCGTTTTAAACGAGATCGCACGTGATGCGCAATGGGGCGTGGAGATCCGGCAACGCGATATACCGGTGCTGGAAGAAGTGGCCGGCGCCTGTGAATTGCTGGGCTTCGACCCGCTTTACGTCGCCAATGAAGGCGTTTTTATCGCCGTTGTGGAAAACAGGGCGGCCGAATCCGTACTCGAAACCTTGCGGGGACTGGAACACGGCGCCGATGCGCGAATTATCGGCGAAGTGGTGGAGTCGCATCCCCGACAGGTCATTCTCCACAGCGAAGTAGGCGGCCGCCGGGTAGTAAATATGCTGACAGGCGAACAACTGCCGAGGATTTGCTGATTCATCATCGCTGAGCCTGCCAAACGCATAACGCACTCCGATCCGTCGGGGCCTATGCGAGTAGTTGGGGTAAAACTCGCAACTCGCAACTCGCAACTCAAAACTCAAAACTCAAAACTCAAAACTTTTATCTGCCCCAGCGCGACGCACTCGTCGTTTGGCGAAAGTTGGCGGTGAAACAGCAACCGGAACTCCGGCTGAAGATGCTCGATGGCGAGATCGACGAGCAGGGCATTTTGCCAAACGCCCCCGCTGAAAGCCAGTGTCGTGCAGTTGTGCAATCGCGCCTGCCGGCGGATAATATCGATCAGCGTGCGGTGAAAGCGGGCGGCGATTTGTTCTGTTTTCGTTCCGGCAGCCCGGTCTTCCAACACCTGCCGCACCAGATTGCCGGTTGATGCCAGGGATGCGTTGGCAGCCTCCGTAGGATAGGGCTCTGTCGCGCGGAGCCCGTGCTCGCGGAAATAAAAAGCAGCGCTTTCCTCGAGTGCCATAGCCGCCTGTCCCTCATAGCTGGAAACAGAGAAAAGGCCGAGCAGGGCCGCTACTCCGTCGAACAGGCGCCCCACCGAACTGGTATGCAGGCCGCTTCCTCTGGCGAGAATCTTGCGGTACAGTTCCCATTCCTGGGGCAAAAATTGCGCCTGCAGTTCATCCGGGAAAACTCCGGCGAGCCAGGCCAGGCTCAGCGCGGATATCCGCGGTTCGCGCGGCATCTTATCGCCGAGCAGGAACGAAAACGGCTCGAAGTATCCTGCTCGCTCTATATTCGTTCCATCGAAGCGGAAAAACTCGCCACCCCACACTTGCCCGTCGTCGCCGTAGCCCGTTCCGTCCCAGATGACGCCCAGAACCGGCCCATCCGCTTGTATTCCGCCATCAGAATAGCCGTTTTCGGCCAGTACCGCCGCAAAATGCGCCTTGTGGTGTTGCACCTCCGCGACCGGCAAATTCCATTCGCAGGCCAGCCGTTTGCCCAGCTGGGTGGAAAAATAGTCCGGGTGTTTATCCACCACAATCTGTTCCGGCCGTTCACGAAACAGGTCCAGAAAATGCTGCAAGGTATGTTCGAAGGCTTCCTGGGTATCGAAACTGCCCAGTTCGCCCAGGTATTGGCTCAGGTACAGATTGCCGCGGTGCTGCCATGCGAAGGCGCTTTTCATCATGGCGCCCAGCGCCAGGACAGAGTTTTGGGTTTTGGGTATTGGGCTTTGCGTTACGGGGGCAGTGTTGGGGTCTGGCGGTTCCAACAAAAAGGTGGGTGCGTAGCCCCGGGAGCGGCGCAGCATGATCGGCTGCCGGTGTATGGGGCTGAGGCGCAGCACGCTGTCGTCCTGCGGGATGGCGATATCGCGGTTGTGCGCGAGGATGCCGTCGGCGATGCCGAGGAGTTCCCGGCGGGCGGTTTCGTCGTCGTATATAATTGGCGAGCCGCTGATATTGCCGCTGGTGGCCACGAGGGGGCGATGCGTGCCGTGGGCCAGCAGTTCGAGCAGGGGAGCATAGGGGAGC
>CAYVDV010000247.1:0-8137 GCA_964450465.1 uncultured Saprospiraceae bacterium | reverse complement strand
TGTTGCGTAACCGGCGTTTTTGGTCAACCTTTGCAGCGTCATTTAATTCACCTGTCGATCCATGGTCTTTATCCGTTTGTTTATTGGTGCTTTCTGCCTGACTTTTTTACTTGCTGCCTGCGACGAGTACGTGCCTGTGCCCAAACCCCGCGCCTATCCGCGGGTGATCTACCCCGAAAAGAGTTATCGGCCCTTCGATCAGGGCTATTGCAATTTCACCTTCGATCTGCCTACCTATGCCGTCGTCGAACGCGATACGACCTTTTTCGATGAACGGCCGGCAAGTGACTGCTGGTTCAATATAACGGTGCCGGCCCTGAATGCCGCGATCTATTGCAGCTATTACCCGGTGACCAGCCGCGCCCGGCTGGATAAACTGGTGGAGGATGCCTTTACCATGGCCAATAAACACAACATCAAGGCCAATTACATAGATCAGATCCCGGTGCACCGGGATGAAAATCATGTGCACGGCATCATCTTCTCCATCGATGGCCCCACGGCATCGGCATATCAGTTTTTTGTGACGGACTCCACCGAAAATTTCCTCCGCGGCGCGCTGTATTTCAATACACAGGCCCGGCCCGACTCCCTGGCGCCCGTGCTGGCCTTCATGAAAGAAGATGTCAACCGCATGCTGGGTACGCTCAAATGGGAGTGAATTTAACCCATAGCTCGGTTCAATTGCCGCAAATAGGGCAGGTAGTGAACTTCTACCGAGTGGCGTGGATTGGGCACAAAGTGTGCTTCAATGCGTTTACCTTCGGTATAAGCCCGTTCCTGCCAATCGTCCGGCAAACGGGTTTGTCCCTTGATCACTCGCGCAACAAGGCGGGCCTGCGCTTCCGATAGGGGCCAGATACAACCCTGGGGCTGCACCAGCCCGATAAAAAACAGGTTGTCGTGCTCCGGGTGAAAGACGCGTAGGTACAGCGGGATATTGGTAGCGTCCTCCCAGTTCAGAAATTCCGGCTTGAAGAACGGAAAACGCATTTTATAGCCAGTCGCGGCGATCAGTACATCGTATTCGCCGGAACTACCATCCGCAAAGTGTACGGTTTGCCCGTCCACATGAGTGATGCCTGGGCGGGGGTGTACTTTGCCGTGGCGGATCTTGTCCAGCAGCTCCGAGTTGACAGTAGGGTGGGAGCGGGTAGGTGGAAAATCGGGCTCCGGCAGCCCGTAGCTCGAATACCGGCCGACCTGAATGCGGAGGCTGAGGCGGTGCAGCCAGTCCTGTATCCCCGAAGGCAGCCACTGCATGTCGGCGGCAAAGGTGTCGGTCGGGCGTCCCATGAAAAACTTGGGCACGATGTATTGCGGCGAGCGCACACTGATGTCAACCAGCCGGGCTACACGGCTGGACTCAACGGCGCAGTCGCAACCCGAATTGCCGGCGCCTACCACCAGTACACGCAGCTCTTCCATCCCACGGTTGTTCTTGAAATCGTGGGAATGCAGATACCGGCCGCTGAAATCGTCTTTCCAGGCGGGATGCCGCGGCACGGAATGGTGGCCGTTGGCAACCAGAAGACAGTCGAACGTCTCTGTTGTGCCGTCGCTCAGTGTCAGGCGCCAGCGCGCTTCCGCGGTTTTTTCAACCACTTGCACGGCTGTGTTGAAGCGGATATACTTTTCGAGATCAAAATGCCGGGCATAGGCCTGGAAGTAGGCCAAGACCTGCTGATGGCTCGGGTAATCGGGGTAGTCCGCCGGCATGGGGAAATCGCTGAACTGCGACATGGCCTTGCTGGAAATGATATGGGTGGTTTCGCAGACACTGCTGTGCCCCTCTCCGGCCGTGTACACCCAGTTGCCGCCAAGCTGCCCGTTTTTTTCAAAACACACCAGATCCGTTATACCGGCATCAGCCAGGTTTTTGATAGCGGTGAGGCCGGAACAGCCGGCGCCAATAATTGCTGTCTTCATGTTTGATCATTATAAGAAACCCAAAAGTGCCGGACACCCGCAAGTCCGATCCACAGGGATCCGCGTTGTCTTTTCTATCACCCGGCAGTCGCCATTTTAATGTTTATGCTGCTCTTCAGCGTGTTCTTCTTTTTTGGGCACGGGGTCGTACCCGAAACCGCCCCAGGGATGGCAGCGAAAAATGCGCCGGATCGCCAGCCAGCTGCCCCGGAAAATGCCCCATTCCTCGATGGCCTCGACGGCATAGTGTGAGCAGGTGGGCTGGAACCGGCATTTGCTGGGTCCGAGCAGGGGAGAGAGGGTGACCTGGTAAATCCGGATCGGGAGGATAAATATTTGCCGGAGGATTTTTTTCATGCGTCAAAGGTAACAAAGCACCTACTTTCGTGCCGGGAATAAAACCGACCGATCACTCGAAGTGTTTAAAATTACCTATGAAAATTGCACTCGCCCAACTGGATTATCACATCGGCAATTTTGAAGGCAACCTTCAAAAAATGCTCCGCAAAGTGGAAGAGGCCAAAGCCCTCGGCGCAGACCTGATCTGTTTCGGTGAACTGGCCACCTGCGGGTATCCGCCGCGCGACTTTCTCGAATTTGACGACTTTATCCGCCGCAGCTATGCCTCGGTGGAAGCCCTGCAGAAGGCCAGCACAGGCATTGGTATTGTAGTCGGATCGCCGTCCCACAACCCCGTGGTGGAAGGCAAAGACCTGCACAATTCCGCGTATTTCCTCTACGACGGCGCTGTACTCGGCGTGCAGCACAAAGCCCTGCTCCCTACCTACGATATCTTTGACGAATACCGCTATTTCGAACCCGCTTCGGAATTCCACACCATCGAATTCAAGGGGAAACGGATTGCGCTTTCCATTTGCGAAGACATCTGGAATGTGGGCAATGAAAACCCGCTGTACACCATTTGTCCGCTCGACGAGATGATACCGGAAAAGCCGGACTTTATCCTCAATATTTCTGCTTCGCCGTTCAGTTATGCCCACGCGGCCCTGCGCATTCATACCGTGCGCGCCAATGTGGAGCGCTATAAGGTCCCGCTGTTTTACACCAACCATGTGGGCGCACAAACAGATATCATATTCGATGGGGGCAGCATTGTCATGTCGCCCGATGGAATGGTGTTTGACGAAATGCCGTATTTTGAAGAATGCCTGCGCCTGTACGACCTCGATGCGGTGCAAAAAGGCGGCCGTTCGGCGGAACAACCCAAGGAAAAGGTCGCGCTCATGCATGACGCCCTGGTGGTCGGCATTCGCGATTATTTCCGGAAGTTGGGCTTCAAAAAAGCGATTCTTGGCCTCTCCGGAGGTATCGACTCTGCGGTTACCGCCGTTTTGGCCGCTGAGGCGCTGGGCGCCGACAACGTGCGCGTACTGCTTATGCCCAGCCAGTTCAGCAGCGAGCACTCGGTGAACGACGCCCGCCAGCTGGCTGAAAACCTCGGTATGCAATACGATATCGTGCCGATCCAGCCCATGTTCGAGGCCTTTGAAACAGCCTTGAAAGCCCATTTTACAGGCTTGCCCTTTAATGTGACGGAAGAGAATATCCAGGCCCGCGTGCGGGGCACCCTGCTGATGGCCATGAGCAACAAATTCGGCAATATCCTGCTGAATACCACCAACAAAAGCGAAATGGCGGTCGGCTACGGCACGCTGTACGGCGACATGTGCGGCGGTATTTCCGTGCTGGGCGATGTGTACAAAACGGAAGTGTATGATCTGGCGAACTATCTGAACCGCGACAAGGAGGTTATACCACAAAACAGCATCGTCAAGCCGCCCAGCGCAGAATTGCGGCCCGGGCAGAAAGACAGCGATAGTCTGCCGGAGTACGATATCCTCGACCGGGTGCTGTACCAATACATCGAATGCCGGCAGGGACCGCGCGAGCTGGTTAAAATGGGCTTCGACGAGGCTCTGGTAGCGCGGGTGCTCCGCATGGTCAATATCAACGAGTTCAAGCGCGAACAGGCGGCGCCGGTGCTCCGCGTGAGCAGCAAGGGCTTCGGCATGGGACGCCGGATGCCGATCGTGGGGAAGTATTTGTCGTGAAAAGAAAAAAGGCCGGATCGGGCATCATACTGCACGAAACGGCCTGAGGTCTGAAATGTTAACGGTTCAGTATACCATTATTGGGAATTACCCGCCGGTTCCACCTCCGTTTGTGTCGCAGATTACCTTGTGGCTGGGTATTTCGACCGGGCTGGTGACTACACAGCCGTTGGTGATATTGATTGGCACAATAGTTTGTATGCCAGGGTCCGAACTACTGACAGTTGAACAACTGGGAATATCCTGGTTGAGCAGAATTTCGTGCGAACGGAGGGTTTGACCGGTTGTGTCTCCCTTCCTGCGCGTCTGAATGTAGACTTTGCCCGGAATCCGGATTGTTGGATTTCCAAATTCGTCGTTGAGATATGCCTGCGCTGAAAAAAATGCGGTGAAGGAAGGATCGCAAACGCCGTTCATGGCCGAAACTACCGGAAAATAGGACAGGTCTATCCATTGGTTAACAGGTTCCGAATTATAGGAGTCCCATACATCCTGACCATTGTCACAGCAGTTAGACCAATGATCCCACTGCTTTGCGACAAACTTTACAATCACCCGGTCATAGAGTCCGCCTGCACAGGTTTGTGGACAGGATATTTTCCACTCCAGATCGGTACAGGAGGTACATCCGAGGTCAATGGCAGGGCCCCGGTCGGTTGCGGGGCTTTGGTCTGAATTTTTTCCTGCCACTGCGCTGGATAGTTGCTGCTCTTCCGACTTTTGGCATTGGGAAAAGACAAATACGCCGATAGCGAGCGTACAGAGCATCGATAGTCCTAAAAGTACTTTTTTCATGATAAAATAGTTTTGAGTTATAAAAAAGTTGGCAACATCTATCCGGTCATGTGTTTACCGCAGCACCGGCAACTTATGCACGGTTTGCACACCGTTTGATCGCACGGCGAGCACGTATATGCCCAAGGCAAAAGGAGCGGTATCGATGGTCAGTTCATTTTCATTAAACACCCTGGAATACACCAGTTTTCCGCTCATATCCAGCACTGCAACAGACTTTTCGGATTCGGCCCCTTCGAAAAACAGATACCACTGGTTGGGCTGACACTGAAAATCGGGCGCCTTGAAAGGCGTTTGATTGGGATCGGAGCGATCTGCGGATTGTCCGGATTCCGCTTGTGCCGCGTCACTGGAATCTCCTCCGGGTGAATCGAAATTATAAGAGCGGAAAACATTCTTGAAATTGATCGCCTGCCCGTTGCAGTTGGTTTGGGAAACCGACGTAATTGTATAGCTGTATACGCTTCCACCGACAAAGTTGATGGCACAATCCTGTGGGGTGGATGCTACAATATACGAGTATGGGTAACCCGGTGACACGGTCCATTGGGTTGAGTTGGGCAGTTTGTTCAAGGAATACGTATGGGTGGAAGGCATGCTGATCATTTCAGGTCCAACGATATAGGTCGGCGTATTGCCTACCGTAAATGTTTCCTGATAGGTCGCAGATACAGCCTCGGCAGGGGTTCCTGAACCGGTAACCGTGGCAACCCGGATGGTGACATTCTGATTGAAATCTGTAGAAATATATCGGGTTGGGGAGAGGTCTCCATTGCTGACCAAGACAAAGTCGTTGTCATTCGGAGTCTTTTTCCACCAGCGGTACCGCACTGTTCCTAGTCCGCACGGTGTGCCGGGGATTACTGCGGTGAAATCACCGCCTGTGCAATTCAGGTTCTGAACAGAAATATCAACCGGCTTTCTGGGAAGAAGCTCTACATCAAGTGAACTTGGTGGATATGTTTTTTTAGCATCTGCCACCTCAACCCTCAATGTTCCGATAAAATCACTTCCAGCAGGCGCATTCCAGGTTACCATGATAGAAACAGGGGATAAAAAGTCAATTATTCCACTATTACCATTACATTCATTATCCACGCAGCCTTCGTTATTGTTTTTTAAACAGAGGATAGACCCTGATGTTGATTCTCCGGTTTGCGGATTCGTATATGTTAGGATTCCACTCCCTTTTGCAAAGGCAACACGCAGGTATTTACAGGCTCCTGATAAAGTTTCAGGTTCGTTAAAGGTAATAGTGTAGGTTGTTCGGGTGCGTGCTGGAACACATGTTGTTGGCCCCGTAATGTTTACAGAAAAGGCAAACGCCTGCGCTTCACCCGGTTGAAAAAAGTAAGCCAGCGCCAGTGCGATAGAGAAAAATAACTGTTTCATAATACGATATTAATTTTTTGATGATAAAATAGTTGCGATCGGTGTTTAGAAGGGCAAAGCCGTGCCCTTCCGGTTTTGGTAAAAACAGGTAGAACAGATCGTGTGAGTGATGAATATGGAAATAGAATTTCCGGGGATGCCTAAAGATTGATCACCTGCTGAAATTATATTCCAACCCTATGATCCGGACGCCGTTAGTGGGCGATACTTTATTTGAATTGCCAAATCCAAGGGTCGGTCCCAGCGAGACAAACAGGTTGAACCATCTCTTGTACGATAACGCATACCCCGCATAGGGCTGAAAGTCTATGTATTGCCAGGCTTCGCCGGCCGTTTGCGGATCCAACCAGGAATAATTGGCCACGTGCAACTCGACGCCAAGAATTGGTGAAATATTCCAGCTCGCTCTTTTGCCGATTCGGACGGCTCGGAATGTAGCCGGATCCTTAAAGCATAAGGGATAAAAGCGCGCCTGGGTGCCTACACCGAAGCCTTTTGTTCTGGTTTCCGGTACATCGTAGTTGTTCTCATAATGATAGTAAGTTGCCTGAATACCCAATAACACAGCCTGGTTGAGCCAATAGTTGAACCTTGGAACAACCGAAAATTCCCGATAGGTAAATAGCGGTGCCGTTTGAGCATAAACCGCGTTTTTTTGAACGATAGAAATGCCACTGGATGTCAAACCGATATTCCATTTCCGGATTTTTTCATCTTTCCAGAAAAACACCCTTTCTTCTTTTTGCAATGGCTCTTTTCTTTGCCGGAACCGCGAGACAAAAGGCGTTTGATACTGTTTGAAAAAATAGTAATTTACTCCGAGAAAGGGCTGCGTCCAGTTGTATATACCGTTTTGCTTTTTTATCGGTTCATAATCTATAAAACCCGCCTTCAGATGGAAACGATCCGTGAGTTTAAAGTCAAATCCGATGCCTGCT
The DNA here is from genome assembly GCA_964450465.1 of uncultured Saprospiraceae bacterium. Classification (GTDB taxonomy): domain Bacteria; phylum Bacteroidota; class Bacteroidia; order Chitinophagales; family Saprospiraceae; genus M3007. Next base: position 1,011 of record CAYVDV010000247.1, on the reverse strand, counting down.
GCAACAAAATGATTTATAGTGTCGGAAGTGTAAGACTCGGCATCTCCACAAGGGCATAGGTTGCCCCTGCTATATCCTCCTTCCAGATAAACTCCCAGTCTTTTCTGTGCGCTGAAATTGTACTGCCCAAATAGTCCAAACAAATACGACCGGTCGACAGGTTTCCGAATCACCTTATTCGCTACGCTGATATATTGGATACCTATTCGCAATCGCTGGCTGAGCGGAACGCTCCCTGAAATATTGGCTGAATTTTCGAAATAATATTCATCCGGCGCTATTCCGGAAGAACGCGAATGCCGATTTATTTTCAGCGGCGTATAATAGAACCCCAGGGAGGGTTCTTTCGACCATTCATGTATTTGTGCGCTGCAGGCAATGGGAATCAGGAGTGCCAGGAATACAATGCGGATTTTCATGCAGATTCCGTTTTTTCAATATGAAGGCGATTTTTTAATCCGGGAGGCCTTTATAGTCCCCTCCAAAGTTATTGCGCTTTTGTCAGACTCCGATACACCACCAACTGGAAGCCCTGTCTTCATATGCCGCGGGGAAATTGATGCAGTTCATTGCCCAAACGGTGATGGAGAATATCTTTTTTCTGTAAAAAGACTTATCGAAGCATTTGTGATAACCGCCGATCAGGAGACCTGTCATCGAGGAAGCCTCATTGTTGTTGAAAACAAAAAAGGGCGTTCCTAACAACGGAATGGTAATGTTAAAGGCCTCATTGCAATACAGGTTTTTAAATAAGACGCAGACGAGACCCCTGTCTTGTACCCCGGCATTTCGTTTGGGCATATGCTCGGCCAGATAAGCGGACTCGTATTCCAAATACCATTTTGGCACTTCGCCGTATTTTTCAAGGTACTCTACCGCTCCGCTCTCTTCTGCGTATTGGGCAAGGTGTGCTGTTATAGCTTCTTGAATATCGTAGATTTCTCCAATTTCACTACGCATGTACGAATCATATAACTTTGGTGTGGAGAACGCCAAGTTAAAGATAGTTTC
>CAYVDV010000246.1:1165-8145 GCA_964450465.1 uncultured Saprospiraceae bacterium | reverse complement strand
GGCGGGATGTGGTATGTGTTGACATGTTTTTTTCAATTTAAGGTTTCTGGTTAGAAGGTTAGAGGGTTAGAGGGTTTCTGGTTAGAGGGTTTCTGGTTGGAAGGTTGGTCGTTATGGCATCCTCTGTGCGAAGTCAACCAATATCCCCCCAACCAGAAACCCTCTAACCCTCTAACCAGAAACCTTCTAACCTTTCATAATTTCGGCCGCGCGGTGGATCGCTTTGCGAATCCTGGGGTAGGTGCCGCAGCGGCAGAGGTTGGCAGATAAATAGTTGTCGATGTCTTCGTCGGTCGGATTGGGATTGGTGCGCAGCAGCGCGACGGCCGACATGATCTGGCCGCTTTGGCAGTAGCCGCACTGGGGCACCTGTTCTTCGATCCAGGCTTGTTGGACCGGGTGGCTGGTGTCCGGAGAGAGCCCTTCGATCGTGGTGATCTTTTGCGAAGCCCTCACCATAGACACGGGCATGGAGCAGGAGCGCACCGGCTGATCGTTGATATGGACGGTGCAGGAGCCGCAGAGGGACATACCGCAGCCGTATTTGGTGCCGGTAAGACCGGCCATATCGCGGATCACCCAGAGCAGGGGGGTATCCGGGTCGGTGTTTACCTCGTGTTTAACTCCGTTGATGTTGAGCGTGTATTTTGCCATGACGATTTTTTTGATCGGTTAAATTTAGGGGAACTGAGCCGGTTCATACCAGCCGAAGCGTTGTTTTTTGAAGAAATTTAGACTGAATCTGTTCTCGATCGCTCCAACAAACGTTGGTAGCCCTCCGCTGTGTCGGCGTCGCACAAGATTTCGTCAGTTGGTACGGCGACCGGAAAGATGTGCTCCGGATGTGCCTGCAGCACGGGCCGGGCGCCCTCCGGGAATTCCAGCCCAAGCAATTCCTCCCGGTAGGCGGCGGAAAACAGCACCGGGTGCCCGGGTTGTCCATCGAACTGCGGCCTGACGATCGCCCCGGGATCGGCAGGGTAGCGGTTTTGAAATTCCTGCGCCAGCAAGCGGTAGGTGGTTGCGGTGATCAGCGGCATGTCAGCCAGGCAGATCATATAGCCGGTACTGCCGGGCCGGGCAGCGGCCACGCCGCTCCGGATCGAGCTGCTCATGCCCGTTTCGAAATCCGGGTTGAATACCGTTCGGCAAGGGCGGTTTTCCAGCAGCGGTTCCAATTGGCCGGATTCATGCCCCAATACCACCAGAATATCCCCAAGGGCGGCGGCTTCCAGTGCACTGAGTGTGGTCTCCAGGATCGTCCGGCCGCGAAACGGCAGCAGGAGTTTGTTGGCGCCGTTCATACGGGTGGATCGTCCGGCAGCCAGGAGGAGCACGGTGAGCATGGAAGACAAGATATGGGCAATTTAATTCATCGTCCAAAGTTCTTCCCGCTCAGAAACACCGATTCCTCGTGCTGGGAAATATCCAGCCCCATGGCTTCTTCTTCTTCCGTAACCCGCAAGGGCGTAAAAAACGCTACGAGGCGATAGAGCAGCAGGGACCCGAAAAAGGTGAAGGCGCTGACCAGAAGCAGGGCCAGCAGGTGGTTTAGAAACAGGCTGGTTTCTCCGGTGATCAGGCCGCCTTGTTTGGCAAATACGGCTGTAAGGATCATCCCAACGATACCACCTACGCCATGGCAGGGGAATACGTCGAGCGTATCGTCGATATCGGATTTTGTTTTCCAGTGAACAGCCAGATTACACACAATTGCGGCTACCACGCCAATGAGAAGGCTGCTGCCAAAGCTGACAAAACCGGCAGCCGGTGTGATCGCTACCAGGCCTACCACTGCGCCTACGCAGGCTCCCACAGCGGATGCTTTTTTACCGCGCACCAGATCGAACAGCATCCAGGCCAGCATGGCCGAGGCCGAGGCGAGGTTGGTGTTGATAAAGGCCAGCACCGCCAGACTGTTCGACTCCAGGGCACTGCCGGCATTAAAACCAAACCAGCCGAACCACAACAGGCCGGTGCCAAGAATGACATAGGGCACGTTGACGGCAGTGTGGCTTTTTTGCTCGATATGGGCTTTACGGCGGCCGAGGAACATGGCTCCGGCCAGGGCGGCGAATCCCGCGGAGATGTGCACCACCGTCCCGCCGGCAAAATCGAGCACGCCCATTTTGAAAAACAAGCCATCGGGGTGCCAGGTCATGTGCGCCAGCGGACAGTAGATCACAAGCGAAAACAGGCAGACAAAAAGTACATAGCCCCAGAAACGCACCCGCTCGGCAAAGGAGCCGGTAATAAGGGCCGGAGTAATGATGGCGAACTTGAGCTGAAATGCCGCAAATAACACAAACGGCAGGGTAGTGCCGATCCGGTCGTGGGCAGCCAAACCTACCTTGTCAAAGAAAGGAAAAGTGGTGGGGTTGCCGATAACGCCGCCGATATCGTCGCCGAAGGCCAGGCTAAAACCAACTACATACCAGAGCAGGCTCACGATGCCAAGCGCAACAAAACTTTGCAGCATAGTGGAAATGATGCTCCGGGCATTGACCATGCCGCCGTAAAAAAACGAAAGGCCGGGTGTCATCAACAGTACCAGGCCGGATGCCGATAGCATAAAAGCGATATTGCCCCCGTCAAAAGTGCCGCCATCGGGATGCTGCGAGGGGTAAAAAGCCGACAGGACAGTCAGCGTAATAAAGATAGAAAAAATAATGACGGATACGTTCCGGCTGTTACTGCTTAGTTTGTCCTGAAGTTTTGCCATGTTCAAGTTTGGTGTTAGAGCATGTTGGGGATTTTCTCACCGGGCCAAAAATGGTTCTTTTCCCGCCATTTCTCATCTTTTTTCAGTCGCGTAACCCCGGTTATGCTCCTTCAAAAACGTGAAAACTGACGAAAAAAGCCCTCATTTTTGCCTCCGACAGAAAATCCCCAACATGCTCTTAGTGGTGTACAAGTTGCGTTAATTGTCCGTTTTGATCCATATAAAGCGCGCAGTTTCCAAGAGCGTGCTGGTATTTTTCAGCCCCAAAGATCAGTTTTCGAGCGTGTTCCCCAAACTGTGTCACCGATATTTTGGATTTTCCTGAAACGCCGTGCGCGGGTCTTTTGACCCCGCAGCAACCAACACAGTTTAATGAACGCTCTTCCGCTTTCGGCGGTGATCGGCGTACCCCGCAATATAAAAACAGGCTGCCGCGGCAGAGCCCCTTGTGCTCGCTGCGGCAGCCTGTTAAAGACCTCTGATTTACGGCCTTACCACGATGCAACACCCACGGCTATATCGAGATCGGTAAATCCGTTCGTCACCCGTACCCAAAAGCCTTTGGTGTTCGAGCGGGCAGCATCCAGGGTGTACATATTGCCGCCGATGTACGACAGCGGCGTGCCAACGGTGATCTGTGGATAGGGATTGGCCGGGCCGTACAGGCCGATGACGTTTTTAACCGTCCAGTTCTGCCCTGCCGGAGCAGCCACTTTTACAGTCACGTCGGCATAACCATTCGGCCCGTCGCAGCTGCAGTGGTTTGGCACATCGACGGCACAAACACCGCCGATAGCGTTAACAATGGCCATGGCTTCGTTGGAACAGTTTCCCTGGTTAGCCACCACCTTGTAGGTCCCGTTCGGGTAGGTGCCGAAATAAATGGGACCGCCGGTGCCGGCTACGGGTGCGCCGAGGTTATTGTTGTTGTTGTCTTTAAGCTGATACGTAACGCCGAGGGCCGAGGAAGTCAGACCGATCACCGGGCCGGGGTCGCTCATGCAATAGGAGGAGCTGGAGGTGATATTAACGGCCGGAGGCTGCGATACGGTGATTGAAAAAGTGCAAGTGCTGGGGCAATTGTTCTGGTCGGTAACGGTATAACTTATGGTATGTGTACCTGGTCCCGCAATTGCGGGATTGAACATGCCCGCACTCACCCCCGGGCCGCTGTAGCTGCCGCCCGCCGGGCTGCCGCCGCTCAGGGCAAAAGCCGGATCGTTGGGGCATGCGGTTTGGTTTGCGGGGCAGGCCGGCGCCGGCGAAGGGTTGACCGTCACCGTCTGCGAGCATTCGGAACCACAGGTATTGAAGAAGAACTGCGTCACCACAGTAACCGTGTATGTCCCGGACGCTCCTGCAGTGACAGTGACGGAAGGGCCATTGGTAGCGCTGGTAATGGTCCCGTTGCCGCTAATGCTCCAATGGTAGATTTGGCCATTGGTGGTTACGCTGTACACGTTGCCTGTGGAGCCGCCGCACGTCGTGAGCGGCCCGTTTACGCTGCAGGTAGGCGACTCTTGTACCGGCCGGAGATAAGAGCAGCTGGACTTGCAGCCGTTGGCATCGGTGACGGTGTCGCGCACAAATAAAAAGCCGCCGCTGTTAACCGTAATTGTAACGGAAGAACCTGTAGCGCTGCCGTTTATGGTGCCGTTGGCAGGGGTATCCCATTTATAGGCACTCATGCCACCAATAGTCGTGAACACATATTGCTGTCCAATGCAAAGAGTGTCGTTGCTTGGGCCGGGGTAGGGGGGTGGGCCTGTGATGGTACACAGCGGCAAGGCATTAATGGTTACCGGTTGGGAGCAAGTGGAAGTACAGCCATTGGCGTCTGTGAGCGTTACACTCACGGTGTAGGTTCCACTGGCGCCGGCGGTTACTGATATCGAGGAGCCTGTATTGAGGCCTTCGATGGCGGCGCTGCCACTTACGTCCCAGCTGTAGGCGTTTAAGCCGCCCGGCGCGGAATACACATTGCCGGTGGAGCCGGCGCAGGCTGACGAGGGGCCGTTAATAGAGCATGTGGGGGGAGGAGACACCGTTACGGTAGCCGTGCCGGTATTGGTACACCCTGCCGGGTTTGAGGTAACCATTACATTGTACACATGCGGACCGGTGGTCGTGGGAATAGCTGTTGTTGACGGGTTTCCGCTGGAGTTCGTAATACCCTCACCCGACCAGGAAACGGTGCTGCTGGCGGCTGCGTTGATCGACAGGTTGAGGATTGCCCCCTGGCATACCGGGTTGGGGTTGGCGGTGATATCGGCAGGCGGCTTCTGCAAGTATATGAAACTTTGATTCGAGCAGCTGCTCGTACAGCCGTTGGCGTCGGTAACGGTTACAGTAACTGTGTAGTCGTTAAGGAAATTTCCAGAAGTTACCGAAACCGAAGAACCGGTAGTAGATCCCGGAATAGAACCGTTGGTGCTGACCTCCCAGCTATAGGCGCTCATGCCGCCAGGGGCGGTGTACACGATGTTTTCCGTGTTGCTGCAAACGTATAGCGGGCCGGTAATAATGCAAGTGGGCGGGGAAAAAGTACCTACCGTAACCTGTGTCGCAGCGCTTTCACAGCCGTTCGCATCCTTTACCACTACATTGTACATGCCGGCTGCCAAACCGGTGAACGTAGCGCCGGACTGGTAATTGACCCCGTTATCCTTCGAGTACATATACGGCCCCGTGCCGCCGGTCTCGCCGGTTACAGCGATCTGTCCATTGCTGCTGCCCGAACAGGCGTTGGTAGGGGTGGCGGTGAAGGTGATGGTCGGGCATATCACAACCCCGGAAACCTTGCCGTTGTCCAGGGTAACGACCTCCGCATTGAAATTGTCATTGGCGCACACCTCCACCTTGAACGTATTGCCGGCACTGCCGGCAATGGCTGGGAAATTTGTAGTGCATGAGCTACTGACACCCGATCCGGAAATATAACGCACCGTATTACTCAGCGTCCGGTTCACAGCGGAAAAGCCGTCAACAAAGTCGACGGGATACCCTTTGTCAGGGGTAGAAAACGTTTCCAAATAATGCGCTGGAAATGCAAAAGCGGGCAGGAGCAGCAGCAATACGGGTAGTAATCTTGTCATTGGATATAACATTGTCAGGTCACAGAACAACGGATCGCCCCTCCGGTATCAACCAGGGTTGCGGTGATAAAAACAAATTTCTGGTTCAGGAAAGATGTAATTGGGAGTCCTGCTGTATTCAGACAAGCTGTCTTTCCATGAGGGAGCACATTGGATTAAATGAAAACCGGGATCAAAGGTACTTTGGGCCTTGGTATTTTCAACTCCGGCATCCACAATTATTTGTACCTACCGTTATTTGAGCCTGTAAAGGCTGAATGCTTGCGATCCATAAACCGAAACAGCTGTAAAGGAATAACGCAGCAGGTTGACCGCGATCCTGCGGAGAAGCAGTACCTTGTGCCCTCTCCGCTTTTTTTATGCACCCACCACTCGACATTCTCTACACGGATCCCTGGTTTGTCGCCATCAACAAACCGGCTGGCATGCTGGTACACCGCACGCGCATCAGTGAAGATACGGTCTTTGTGTTGCAGACACTCCGCGACCAGATCGGCGCACCTGTATACACCATACACCGGCTGGACCGGGCCACCTCCGGTGTGTTGGTCTTCGGGACCAGCGCCGAAGCCGCCGAAGCGCTGGCAGCAGGTTTCCGGGAAAAGACCATGGAGAAAAAATACCTCGCCGTGGTGCGCGGCTGGACCGACGATGCCGGCACGGTTGACTATGCCGTCCGCGACCAGGATAAGCCCGGCGCCGAACTACTGCCCGCCGTAACGCACTACCGCACCCTCGGCCGGAGCGAAATGCCCTATGCCATCGGCAAGAAATACAGCACCGCCCGCTTCTCGCTGGTGGAGGCAGAGCCGGAAACCGGCCGCCGGCATCAGATCCGGAAACACTTCGCCCATATCCTGCACCCGATCATCACCGACAAACGCCATGGCGACAACAAGCACAACCGCTATTTCGGCGAGCAGTTCGGTTTCGGACGCCTGTTGCTGCACGCGACCACCCTTGCTTTTACGCACCCTTACACCGGCGAGCCGCTGCGCCTGCAGGCGCCGGTAGATGCGGAGTTTATCCACGGACTGGAACTGACGGGGCTGTCGGCGTTTTTGCCCGGCCCGGCTATGCGCTTACAAATCCCCTGAGACTTCGCTTAGGCGTCCGAGAAGGGGTATTTATTTCGGTGCCTGACTGCCGAATAAGCAGAATGA
>CAYVDV010000246.1:0-1065 GCA_964450465.1 uncultured Saprospiraceae bacterium | reverse complement strand
ATCCTTCTCAATCGGCAGAAAACCCATGCAATATGCATGCTCTGTATGTAATTAGGTTTCGATAAAATCGGCAGATTTCCCCAACTTTAACCCCGAAAAAACGAAAACACCGATGCGCTTTTCCCGTTTGTTTTTGCTGGTTTGTCTCGGATTTTTTGCCGTCCGCACTGCCGATGCCGCGCCTCCGCAGGAGGTAAAAGTCGGCGTGTACCTCATGAATCTGTACGACCTCAACATGGACGAGCATTCGTTCTATGCGGATTTCTACATTTGGTTCAAGTGGAAAGGGAATATAGACCCCACGGAGATCGAGTTTGTCAATTCGATTGAAAAATGGAGCGTGACCTCCACGCCTTCCGGCGACGGCAGCGACAGCCTGTTGAAAGACGGTACGCACTACCGCATTTTTCGCGTGGAAGGGCGTTTTTTTCACTCTTTCGTGCTCAACCATTTTCCCCTCGACCACCATACCTTGGACATCCAGATCGAAAACCCCGAGCATGCGGCCGATTCGCTGGTGTACGTACCCGATACCGCCGGCGCAGTGGTCCGCAATACCCTGGAACTGGTGGGTTGGGACCGGAAGGACTGCAATCTGCAGTCATCCGTACACGACTACGGCACCGATTTCGGCAATCCGGTTGAAAATGCCCGGCGCTACAGCAACCTGACCTATACGCTGACGCTGGAACGGCCGCTCAGCTATTTCCTGCTCAAGATGCTGTTGCCGCTGCTGGTGGTCATGCTGGTGAGCATCGGCGCGCTGATTCTCCACCCCTCGCATATCGATACCCGCTCCTCCCTGCCCATCGGCGGGCTGCTGACGGCGGTCTTCCTGCAGCAATCGTACAGCGATGCCCTGCCCGACACCGGTTATATGGTGCTGATGGACAAGATCTACCTGCTGGCCTATGTGCTTATTTCCGTGCTGTTGTTGCAGGTCATCCGCGGCGGCAACTGGCTGGTGCGGCCCGGGCAACTCACGGAGGCCAAACTGATCCGGCGGGAGCACCGGCTGGCCCTGGTCTTCCTGCTGGCATTTTTGCTGGGGGTGCTAATATTGTG
>CAYVDV010000245.1:0-8155 GCA_964450465.1 uncultured Saprospiraceae bacterium | reverse complement strand
CCTGACCGTTTCAGAAATTGCTTACGAAGTGGGCTACTCCGGTCTGAATAATTTCTCCGATGCTTTTCTGGAGGAATTTGGCGAGCACCCCTTGAAAGTGCGGGGATAAACTTGCCTGCTCACCGCCCTCCTTGCCATGCAACACGTTTCCTGCACATTGTCAGAGCTTTAGGCAAGGCTTGCTATCCAATCTGCAACATAGCAAGTAAAGAAAAAACAAGGCCCGCAACCTGAGCGGTAGCCGTTGAACGATGCGCGGTAGGGCTAACCTGCCCTCCAGCCACACCTTTGTACCAGTCGTTCCCGAAGTCGGTTTTACCAAAAAAACTTCGGTCAATGCAACTACCCGGGCCTTGAAAACCCAAATGAAAACGACCACCATTCTTCATTCAAAATCATCTGTTATGCGAACCAAACTGATGCTCACCCTCTCCCTGGCCTTTCTGGTTATTTTTACCTGCGTGGATGCCCAAACCCTTACCTTCCCGCTGAATAACGGCTTCTCGGCTACCGTCTCCGGCGCCGGCCCGACCATCTGCCAGCAGCCCTCCGCGGCGGCTTCGGCGGGAAGTGTCCTCTATACATTTGCCACGGTCAATCCCGCTTACCTCAACGGTCTCTATACCGGTATCAACCTGTACAGCAATGACGAAGCAGGCTATCACATCGCCCAGGCGGGGGGCACCAAGCAAATCACCATAGATATCCCCAACTTTGCCACGCTGGGCCTCAACGGCACAATCCAATACAATTATGGCCAGTTCGATGACAACCTTTTTGCCTCCGATTCAATTAGTACTGGCCAGATCATCCCGCCGACAACCGGCGGTGCTTTCTCGACCATCCGTCACGTCATCAATATCACTTTTCCATTAGGCATACGCAAGGGGTATTTTGCCTTCAAAGTAGTAGATGGCGACATTTCTTCTCCCTATCCCCCGCACATGTGTGTCATCCCCTTCGTGGTGGAAGGTCCTACCGTCGCGCAGGTCCCTCCGCTGGGCACTACGGTGCAACCGCAAATGCCTTATATGGTTTTGCACGTACCGCCGGGTGATGGCAGCAGCAGCAGTTTTGTTAAAAATAAAACCACCTGCCGGGAAATTGTTGATACCTATGCCGAAGACAATTCCAACTCGGCCAACCTGGCCGTAAAACTGGGCGTTGCCGGCCAGGCCGGCTTTATTGTCACGACGAAGTTCGAATTTTCTGTTACGTTCAGTGGCAGCCTGTCAGCGGGCGATATGGTCATCGAAACAAAAGGCAACCAGACCTGTATTACAACAAATAAAAGTTTTCAAACCACCAAGCTCGGCAACCTTGAGGGCAGCGGGGATGTATTCATCGGCTACGGAACAGACCTGGCCTATGGGGTTTATCCGTACCTTAAAGTAGAAGGATGCGCTGTGAAAATGGATACCGGATTGATTTATTTGCCGGTTGGTGTCCCGCGCGAATTTGCCCTTACTAAAACAGAAATTAGTGCATTGATCACTAAATTGGAAGCAACTGTAGCTGACAGCATGAACGTGGATGCGAAAACGGCGAATGACGCGCAGAACCAGATCGATGTGTGGAACCAGGTGTTGGCCATGAATGATGCCAATGTGAACAACCCAAATAATGATCTTTTAGGTAATGTACAATTTGGCTCTGGCAGCTCAGAGACGGTGGATACCACCATCACGGTGACACAAACCAACTCGATCGAGTATGAGCAATACCTGGAAGGAACTTTTGGTGTAGAAGCCGTAATTGAAGTGGCCGGTTCCGGTGTGACCGGCGGCTATGAGTACAAGTCGGCCAAGCGCTATGGTGCAACGCAGAGCCAAACGGTTGAATCGTCCAAGATGGTGGAATACACGCTGGCCGATAAAGACGACGGAGATTTATTCAATCTGGATATCGTGCGTGATCCGATGTTTGGTACGCCAATCTTCCGGATCAAGCCAGGCACCAAAAGTTCCTGCCCTTACCAGGGCGGTTACCAGCGCGACCAGCCCCAGGTAAAACATGTAGGTACTGCGAATGACCATATCACCATTTTTGGGGCCCCTGTCAGCTTGGATTCGGCGGCTATTTTCCAAATTCAGGTATGCAACAACAACCCTGATGAGAGCCGAACTTATCTCCTGAGCCTTGTTGACAACTCTAATCCGGGCGGCGCAAGGGTATTGGCCTCCGGCTTCGAATTGAACACACCCCGCACCTACGATATTGCGGCAAATAGCTGCAAAACCATTACCATCGAAGTCAAAAGGGTTTCCAATAACAGCACCCTGGCTTATCCGAATTTAGAATTGGCGCTCTACCCCGAATGTGAGCCAGGCATATCTTCCAGCATATTTGCTTCGGTATACTTTGGAAACACAACCAGCGTGGACAACGCGACAAAAAACATTTCCCAACTGGCGGTGTACCCTAACCCTGCCTCCAATGTGGTGAACGTGGCTTTCGACCTGAAGCAGGCGGCTCCAACGCGCTTCGAACTCATCGACTTACTCGGTAGCACGCGCTACGCGGAGGATATGGACCTGCCATCCGGCGCCAATCAGCACCGCCTGGATACCTCGAACTTGCCGAACGGCATATACATCCTGAAAATGCAATGCGGCTCGGCTCAGCTGAGTAAAAAACTGGTGATAGAAAAATAGGATCAGGAATAGTTATAGCACATCGGAACGGTCCCGATCTTTCCCGAAAGGGAAGGTTCGGGATTTTTTTTACGCTTTTAATTACCCATGTGTGCGTTTTGCAAGCAGGGGGGGGGAGGTTGGAATCCTTCTGCGAGCATCGTACGTTTTTTTCTGCGGTGATCTGCGGGAAATTTCGCTACAAGTGCAAGGTATAAAATAGCGGGAAGACTCCATGTTTTTCATTTTCCCGGCTTGTAGCAAAAGTACCGGCTTGGTAAATCCTCGATAACTTCGTTCCTTACGTCCGGAAGTTTTCCCCGCCTTATATAGTTTTCAAAAACTACATGCGCATGTCTATTGTCCTGTCCGATAGCACCCTGAAACGCATATGGTATGCCGCGCTGATCGTCCTGCTCCTGAGCCCAGGTTTGCTCCGGGCGCAAGGGGGTGGTTGTATATGCACCAACTGTCCGCAGTTTTTGCCCGACCTGTTCACGGGACCATTTTACATTTCGGTACAAAACGCCAGCAACCCTGTTTTAGGCCAGAACGGCCAGGGGGTTTGCGGGGTGATCATCCATTTTGACCACACTGCTATTTGCGATATTTCCATGACGCTGACCTCCCCGTCGGGTCAGGTGGTTACGCTGATTGCGCCGATCGGTCAGTTTTGCACCACGAACGGCAACGCCGGCACCACCTGGGATGTAACCTTTTTACCCTGCGGGGATCCGGTCAACCCCGACCCCGGCTTTTCCTCAACCTGGAACAACAACCAGCCCTGGGGCGCCAACAATGCCTACACCGGAAGTTATTATCCGTACTCCGGTTGTTTGGAAAATTTCACGGGTCCTGTGAACGGCACCTGGACGCTGACTTTTACCGACGGCCAGGCCAACGACACAGGCAATCTGTACGATTATGAAATTATTTTTTGCGACCCCAGCGGCATCAACTGTTTTTCCTGTGCCGCCAATGCCGGCAACCTGCTCCAAAACGACGTGACCGCCTGTTTGGGTGACCCCATCCTCAACCTGGATTTGCCACCCACCTACGTCGCGCCCAATGCACCGCCACCCGCTTCCGACTATGGGTACACCTACGTCGTAGCCGGCGCCGGGGGCGTCATTCTGGGTTACGAACCGGACGCCGACCTCAGCGGATACCCCGCGGGGAACTACACGGTGTGCGGCATGTCATACCTGCTGGCCATGGCCGGAAATGTTCCGCCGCCGAATGGCTCCCTGACCGTGAACCAGCTCGCCACACAACTCAACTCCTCCACACCGCCGTTTTGCGGCAAGATCACGGTCAATTGCGTCAACGTTACCATTAAACCCCTGCCTCCCGACGAGGAAGAGTACCAGGAGATCTGCGCCCCGGGCTGCTATACCTTCCACAACGAGAATTACTGTCAAACTGGCGTGTACACCCAAACGCTTTATCAAAACGGTTGTCCTTACACCGCCACGTTAAACCTGACGGTTTTGCAGCCGAGCTTCAAAAATATCGTCGAAACAATCTGCCCCGGCGCTTGCTCCACAACACCGGGCTTCGCAAACGCCTGCGGCGCCGGGCAGTATATGGAAACTTTTACCAATGCCGCAGGTTGCGACAGCATTGTCACCCTCAACCTTGTCAATATAACGGTCACCGCCAACATCAGCCCCAACCCGCCGCCCCAATTGAGCTGCCAGCAGCCCAGCGCCCAATTGTCGGCCACCGGTTCCAGCGCCAACCCGGGTGTGACGTACCAGTGGACTGCCAGCAACGGCGGCGCCTTTTCCGGCCCGACCAACGCTTCGAATGCCACCGTGATCGCACCGGGCGACTACCAATTGAAGGTATGCAGAACCCAGGGAACCATCACCTGCTGCGATACCGCCGCCGTGACCGTGACCGGCAGCCAAAATCTGCCTGATACCCCTGCCGGCATAACTGGCGATACGGTATTGTGTCCGGGGCAAACAGTCCTTTTTTCAGTGCCGACCGACACAGCAGCCATCTCCTACAACTGGAGCGTACCACCGGGTGTGACGATAAATTCCGGGCAGGACAGCGCCGCCATCAGCCTCATCTGGAACGATACCAGCGGCATCGTATGTGTGTCTGCCGTCAATGCCTGCGGGAACAGCGCCCCGTTTTGTCAACCGGTTTTGGTAACCACCCTCAGCAACCCCGCCGCCCCGCAGGGCATTGCCGTGGTATGTGCCGGCGATACCGCAACCTACAGCATTGCCGCCGTAGCCGGCGCTACGCAATACCTCTGGACCGTTCCTGCGCAGGCTACGTTGCTCAGCGGCCAGGGGACGCCCGATATTTCGGTACTGTGGGCTTCCGGCGCCTCGGGCGATCTTTGCGTGGTGGCAAGCAATACCTGCGATACCAGCCAAAGCAGCTGTTTGCCCGTGCAGGTCAACTCCGTACCCGGTATGCCCGATATTGCCGGCGACAGCAGCCTGTGCGCCGGCGCCAACGGCCTTTACTCCATCCCGGCACTGCCAAACGCCAGCGGTTACGCCTGGTCGGTTCCTGCCGGCGCGTCGGTATTGTCGGGACAGGACTCCACCGTGCTGAATGTATCCTGGACGGCGGCCCCGGGCGGAAATATCTGCGTCGCAGCCAGCAACGGATGCGGCATCGGACCGCAGGATTGTTTCCCGGTAAGCGTATTTGCCGTGCCGGCCGCTGATGCCGGCGTCGATAGTTCGGTTTGCGGCTATTCGAGTGTTCTGAACGCTACCGCCAGCGTGGGCTCCGGCCTGTGGACCCCAGCCGCCGGCCCCGGGACTGCTGTATTTACCCATGCCGACTCAAGCAGTACGCCGGTAACGGTGGACTCCAGTGGCGCCTACACTTTTTTGTGGACCGAAACCAATGGCATTTGTTCCGATTCAGATACCCTCCTGGCGTACTTTAATGCTGCCCCGCAAACAGGGCCGCTGTCGCAGGTTTGCGATAGTACCAATCAAAATTACACGATTGCGTTTTCCATCACCGGGGGCGCCGCTCCATACAGCGTGCCCGGCGGCACAGTAGCCTCGAATACCTTCACCTCTGCACCCATTCCGGCAGGACAGCCCTATTCTTTTATCGTCACCGATTCCAATGGTTGCGTTTCGCCGGCGCTCACTGGTCTGGTCAAATGCAATTGCGCCTCCGATGCCGGTCAAATGGGCGGACAGTTGCTGACGGCCTGCGCGGGCGATAGCGTGAGCGCCCAGCAACAGGGCGGCAACTTTGACGGGGATGACATTGGCGCCTATGTGTTACACACGAACCCCGGCCCGTTTCTCGGGGCCATATTAGCCCAAAACAGCAGCGGAACCTTCGGTTTTGGCACAGGCATGAGCTTCGACTCGGTGTACTATATTTCCTATGTGGTAGGCAACAATGTAAACGGCCTGCCTGATCTGACGGACCCCTGTTTGTCGGTGGCGCCCGGACAGCCGGTAATTTTTTACGACAACCCGGTAGCCCAGGCGGGCGCTGATACAGCCGGATGTGGCTTGACCCTCCCGGTTATCGGCAATCCGGGAGCGGGTACGGGAGATTGGTCGCTGACCGGCACACCTCCGGGCGGAACGGCGGTTCTGGCCGATCCGCTCAGCGCTTCTACCAACCTTACCGCCACTTTGTTCGGGACGTATATGCTGACGTACACCGTCAGCAACAATGGCTGTACCGATGCCGATACCGTGCTGCTAAGCTTTCAGGATTCCCCTTCCGCCGGCGCTTTGGTTGAAATTTGTGACGGCGCCAATGAATTCTACACCGTGCAGTTTTCCATTATGGGCGGCTCAGCACCTTATCTGGTCAATGGCGTTCCGCTAAGCGGCGCCGGCTACCTGTCGGCTCCGGTAGCCAGCGGCACAGCGTACAATTTTGTCGTTACCGACGCTAACGGTTGCATTTCACCGGAAGTGACGGGATCGTTCCATTGTGCCTGTGCGACCAATGCCGGCCAATTGGCATTAAGTCCCATTCTGGCGTGTGCCGGCGACACCATCAGCGCCAATTATCTGGGTGGCCAAAACCTGGATAGCAACGATACCCTTGTTTTTGTGCTGCATACCGGTTCGGGGGCGACTCTGGGCCAGGTGCTGGCGCAAAGCCCGGACGGGATGTTTACGTTTCTCCCCGGCATGAATTATGGTGCGATCTACTATATCTCGGCAGTAGCCGGCAATGCGCTCAACGGCCTGCCCGATCCGGCGGACCCCTGTCTTTCCATTGCGCAAGGCCAGCCCGTTGTTTTTTATGAAAATCCGGCGCCCGATGCCGGGCCCAATGTTGCTGTTTGCGGTCTCGGCACTACCCTGGCAGCGGCGCCTTCCGGTTTTACCGGCGCCTGGTCCCAGGTGTCCGGCCCGGGTACGGCGGTATTTTCTGCCCTGAACGACCCCGGCAGCACGGTTACCGTCAACAGCGCCGGGGCTTATGTATTTCGCTGGACGGAAACCAACGGTGTCTGTGCAGCCTCCGCAGAAGTGGCGATCGATTTTTACGATGTGCCGGCCGTTTCCGGAATTGCAGAAACCTGCAACGGTACCAACACGGGCTTTGTGTTGACTTTGACCGTCAACGGAGGCACGCCACCGTTCACGGCAACGGGCGTTCCGGGGACTTTTGCAGGGGCGGTATTTACTTCCGCTGAACTGCCCAACAATAGCGCATACAACGGGATCATCACGGATGCAAATGGCTGTGCAGCCCCCCCGGTGACGGGTAATTACTTTTGCCCCTGCACCACGAATGCGGGTACGATGGTGGCCGTTCCGGCAGTTTTTTGCGCCGATCAACCGGCAACCGCCGTCTGGAACAACGACGCCACGCTCGACGCCGACGACACGCTTCGTTTTGTGTTGACAAACCAAGCCGGCGCCGTATTGGCCACCAACAATCAGCCCGTGTTTTCCTTTGGGGCAGGACTGCAAACAGACGTGACGTATTACATTTCGGCGGTAGCCGGAAACGGCCTGTCCGGACAGATTGACCCCGGCGATCCCTGCCTGCACATGTCTGCGGGCGCTCCCGTGCAATGGAACCCGCTACCCACGGCAACGCTGAGCGGCGATACGAACATTTGCCAGGGTGATAACGCGGTGCTGCAGTTTGCCGGCACCGGCAGTTATCCCTTGACTGTTTCGTATCTGGATGGTTCCGGCAGCCCGGCAAGCCTGTCGATCCCGGGGCCGTCTCCAGTATCGCTGCAGGTAAGCCCGGCGCTTACCACAACCTACACCCTGGTATCGGTAAGTAGCGGTACCCTCCCGGCCTGTATGCAAGTACTGAGCAGTTCGGTCACGGTTACCGTGAATCCCCCGGTGACAGCCGGTACGGCAGCGGCTCCCTTGGAGTATTGTGCGGGCACAACCAATCTGGTTCAACTGGCTGCCCTGCTCAACGACGCTGACCCGGGCGGGCAATGGACAGAGACCTCTGCACAACCTTCCTCCCCCGGTGCTTTTCAGGCGGCGACCGGTATTTTTCAAACAAGCGGGCAAGCGGCCGGTACC
>CAYVDV010000244.1:0-8163 GCA_964450465.1 uncultured Saprospiraceae bacterium | reverse complement strand
TATTTCGCCGCGCTGCGGCTATTCCGCTCCGAATCTATCCAAAATTCACGTTAATATAACATCTGCAATTGAACTAGTACTTGATAGGGGGAATTTTTATGAATTATCGTCTTCGGGTAATGGCATAACCGTAACTTGCACAGGTTGTACTATTGGCTGCAATCCCAAAAAAGATGCAACATATGGTTGGTACTGCAAGGACCCTTGTCTGGACTGCGTAAAAACCGAGACGGTTACCGCAGGCAGATCAATAATTGGTGGTGGAGGCTTAGATTAATCTAGTACCGCGTCCAGTGCAGGCGTTGTCATCATTCGATTCTATCATCTATGCAAAGATCACCTAGTCGTATTTTCATTGCGCTTCATTTACAATTTATTTTTCTCTTTTCGCCTGATATCGGATTGGCGCAGCAGTCTTATTATCAAGTGAAATCTCCTCAAATCTCAATTTCGGAATGGGTAGGCGCCCAACCACCCACTATTAGCGGTAAAACCCTGGTACTAGAGTTTTGGGCTACCTGGTGTGGCGGTTGCATAGAAGCGATGCCTCATATCAATGCCATGGCAGAACGCTTTGGCAGTGACAACATACTGTTTATCTCAATCAATGCCTATGACAAAAGGGGTAAGATTGAAAAATTTCTAGAGCGAAACCCTTTAAAAACCTTGGTAGCCATAGACCTTGACCGGAAGACAACGGAAAACTTCCAGGTACAGGCCATGCCTCAAACTTTTTTGATTGATAAAAACGGTTGGCTGCGATGGCGGGGCGTGCCCGGGTTGCTAACGGAGTCCTTCCTGCAATCTTTTCTCGCAGAGAACAAAGTCATATTGCCTAGTATCGGTAATCCTTTGTTATATTCCTGTAATATATCTATTGCCCGTGACCGGACAGTGTCTTCTATATCAGTCGCAGAGGGCGATAAATATGGTATAATAGCCCAAAATAGAACTATCAGGGATATGATTTATCAACTGACTGCTTTTTTAGGGAAGGAAGAGTATGAATTCCGGATAACGGGAAAAGTACCACTCGAACCGGCACTCGACGTAGAAGTTAGGGCTGACAGTAGTTTAAGTGAAGAATTTGTGTATGCGGATTTGTTGGAACGTATAGTACGAATGTTTGGAGGTACTGCCACTAGGGTGAAAGAAAATGTGGAAATATGGTATATGACTGTTGTTGATGAAGCGCTACTAAACCAGGCACAATCCAGGTCAGAAGAAACTGAAAGGTTTACTGTTGAGGAAAGCGGTACTGGAATACACATCCGCCAGATTGAACTATTCCATCTTCCATCCTTGGTTCAAAATTTTAGTGGTAAAACAGTTAAGGGAGCATTGAGCCAGCAAGGACACTATGATATAATACTTCCCCTTGACTTTGGCCAGATGCGTGAATCATTAGAAAAGAAATATGGTCTTCGATTAGAAAAGCAGGTAAAAGAAGTTGAAGTCGAAGTTTTTGAGTTTAAATAAAAACTAAAATAGTGGACTTCGTGCGTGTGGAAAAAGCAGGCGGAAAGACGCCCGGCGCTCGCTTGACAGTGCGGTTTCAGGCCATTATTTCAGCCCTCGCCGCACCAATGCCAGCAGCAAAAACGCCAACGCCAGACCGCCACTGATCAATAAAAGCGATTTTCCCGAAAAAGCACCCGGCAGCCGCACCGGATCTGCCTTGCCGGTAAGCACAAATCCCGCCCAGTAATACGGGAACACATCGCCGGCTGTGGCCAGGTAGCGCCGCTTGGCTTGGGTCAGGGCTTCGTCCTTTTCTTGCCCCTTGCGGATATTATCCAGAAATAACCCGGTCAGAGCTGCCGTAGCATCATCGCGAACTTCCCAGAGCGTCATGACAGTTGCGGGGCAGCCGGCAGCCTGGAAAGCGCGTGCAAGGCTGAGCGTGCCTTCGCCGGGGGCAATTTTGCCCAAGCCGGTCTGGCAGGCACTCAACAACACCAGGTCTGCGTCGAGCCGGGAATGGTATATCTGGTAGGCAAACAGACAATTGGCCAGTTCGCGCACCGGCAGCCGGCCCGGTTGTCCCAGGGTCCGGTTTTGTGCAGAAGGCATAGCCGCCGCCTGCGCAATCGGGCCGCCCGCCGTAAACGCAAGCCAGGAATAGTCCGGGAACGAATCGGACGCCTCGGCATGACCGTGGAAATGAACAATAGCATAGCCGGAGGCCTGGGTCAGGAAAGAATCCAGCCGGGCATGACTGCCGGTAAAGGCCTGCCCTCCAAATTTTTCAGCAGCCTGGCCGGCCAAGGTGGGACCCGCATTTACCCGGCCCAGCACACTGCCGGAATAATCCGGTGCAAATCCGGCATACGAGCCGGTATGGCGCGGCAACTGCGCCTTATCGTAAAACAATTCCAGTGAAGCGGAAGGCACCAGCCGCGTCTGACTGTGCATGACCAGATAAGGCAACGTCGCATAATCCAGGGTACGGTTCTTGCTCGGTTGCAGCGGCGCAACGAGCAGCAAGTCAAACGGCAACAAGGAAAGGGCACCGTCGGGCGCCAGCATCAGGGCCGGCGGCACCGATTTTGGAAACAGCGGCTCCAGCAAAGTGCTGTACCATTGCCGGCTTAATTGCGTAAACTCGGTCCATAAAGCCGGATCAGCCGACCTGTTTTCGGCCCATTGTGCATTATTGACACAGGCGATCAGTTGACGCAAGCCTTCTTCCTCGTAGGAACGGCGCAACAGGCGAACAGTCTGTTGATCCACCGCGATCAGGTAAACCGCACTACTGTCGCGGTCGGTAAAATACTCGACCAGCGTTTCCCGGTCCCGCAACAGACGTTGCCGAACTTCCGCCACCGTCGCTGTGTGTGTTTCCTGCCTGTCAGGCGCAAGCCCATAGGCATCCGATATCTGCCGGCGCAACCGGCGCTGCTGTTCTTCAATCTGGTACAGGCGTTGCTTCATTTGCATTCCGGAGGAGTCCGTTTCCTCCGTTCCTGCCATCTGCCGTTCGAATAAGGCGTTGCGCAGGGCAGCCCATTGGTCGCGAAGATCGCGTTCCTGCCGGATAAGCGAATCGGCAACTCCCGCCGCCTGAAGCGCAGCATCTGCTGCCACCTTTTGCTGGAGCAAAACCGCCTTGCTTTTTTCCGCATACGCAAAGGCCCGCTCCGCCGCCGCCTGGGCGCCGGCCTCTTGTTGCGCATATAAAATACGCATCATCCGGCTGAACAAGCGCCGCCCCTGCTGTGCCGAGTTCAGTTTGGACGACTCGTACACGGCGGCATCGCGAAGGTTTTCCATCATCTGGATCGCAAGCGCCGTGGTGCTGTCGGCAAGATAAAGCGACGCGCCGGCGCCGGATTGCCGGTACAATTGCCACAGCGCCTCCCCTTTCAGGTCCAGAGCCTCGGCCACTGCATTCTCCGGATCGAGGTCAAACTGGGAAGGATCCGGATTTTTCCGGTAATCATTTGCCGGAACACCGGCATACAGGCAGTGAAGCGCTTGCTGGGCATAGCTGGTCGCTGCCTCAAAATCCTTTTGGCGCAAGGCGCTCCAGCCCATAGAATTCAGCAATTTAGCCACTTCCCGTTTTTCCACTTCGCCGCCGGCAGCCAAAGCCATCGCCGCAAGACGGGTTTGCCGGGCTGCTGCCGTATCGGTTTTGTGTTCCTGAATTTCAGCCAGTATTTCCAATGCGCTGAAGCGGTATTTTGCCTTTTCCGGTTGCAGTATGCGCAGGGCTTCCGTCACGGCGTTTTCCGCCTGTGGCACCTGCCCCATTAAATACAGCACGCTCGCTTTATTCGAGAGCAGCATTCCCCGGGCATTGCCGGCCTCCGGGGCCTCATCGGTGGAAAGCCCCCGCAGGTTTTGCAACACCGCCAGGCCAGCTTCGTACTGCGTCAGTGCATGGGGGAGATCATCCACAGACTGGTAAACGATGCCCAAATCGCTGTGCACGTCGGCCAGCGCCAGTTGGTTCAGGGTCCGGAATTCCGCGGCCGTATCCTTCCGCAGCAGTTCGATTGCCGCCAAATGGATCTTGGCAGCTTCTTCATTTTCTCCAAGCCGGGTCTTAATGTTTGCCAGGGTTTTATAGATCTGCCGGGCCGGATTTTTCTTTACGACATTGCCGAACTGATCCGAAAGCGCCCGGGCTTTTTCGTAATAAATACTGGCTGTGTAATACCGGTTGAGTTTGAGCAGAGCGTACCCCAGTCCCAGGTACAAAGTGCCGGTCTGGCTGTCTTCCGGCCACCAGGCTTGCTGAATGGCCCGTTCGAACAGCTCGCTCGTTTTTTCAAACGCCTTGTTTTTATTGTAACCGCGATACAGTCGGTTGAGCACACCGATCCAGGCCTGCCGGTTGCGGGCAGACCGGTACAGGTCGGCGACCTGCAGAAGCAGCGCCTCCTCCCGGGCCGTAGCAGTATCCGCCACGGACTGCAGGGAATCCGCCTGCAGGCAAAGTGCGACAGAATCACGCCCCGCTACCTCGGGTTGTCTTGACGCATTGGATTGGTCAACATGATTGCATGCAGACCATAAAACGCAAGCCAGTGCTGCAAAAATCCAGCGTGTTTCCATATTATATCGGTTTGGGTATGCTTAATAAACCTACTTGAACCCGTTTAATTCGTAGCGCAACCGGTGCGAAAAAGTATAATGGGCATATACAAAGGGATGGTCATACCATTCCCGCTTGCCGGCTGCTGCCGTGTTGCGCCAGCGCCAGCCGAAGCCGAAGGAAAGTCCCGGTTGCCCGAGCAGGTTGAGCAGGTCAAGCGAGGCGGAAAAAGCGTGATCCAGCCGGTCGCCGAAACTCCAGCCGCTCCAGTTGATCGCCTGGCCGTTGGCCTTCCCGTGCAACAGCAGCGAAGTCGTGTAACCGGCCGACAAGCCCCAGCCGCGCTTTACCCCCACGCTGCCCAGGCGCAGGTCCGGTTTTTTGGCAATAAACCGCAACATAACCGGAGTAATATCCAGATGCCCCAGGCGGAGGCTGTCGCCGTCAGTGCGCTGCAGGCGGGTCTGCCCGTAGCCCAGCTCGCCCTGCCACCAGAAAGCCGGCAGGGCCGCTTTGGGTATCCGGTTTTCGAAGAGGTAGCGGTTGCCGGGGTTGGGCACCCGGCACAGGGCTTTGCGCAGGGTCAGGGCCAGGTTGAAGCCGGAACGGTGCGACAATGTTGCATCGCGGGGCAGATTGACACCCAGCTTCAGCCCGACCACACAGGGGTAAGGAATTCGGACGGATTGGATCCGGATATTGGCTTCATTGGTGATGACGGTGCTGTTTTCCATGTTGATCGTAGCTTTGGCTTTGATCACATCGCCATCCTTCAGGTTCAGGCCCGTCTGGGTTTGCATGGAAAAACGAATATGCCCGAAAGTCAGGCTGTCGGGAAAACCGACGTCCTGGGCCTGGCCCAGCGAAGGGAGAGCGGCCGAGTTGGTGGCCCAACGAACCGTGTTGTGTTCGTTGACGAAATTTTGGGATAGAACCTGTGGCTGGCTCGACAATTTGGTCAGCGTTCCGGTTTGCAGGCGGTTTTTATCGATATCGGCATCCACCTGCAGTTTATTGGCCGTAGCTGTCCCCCCGTTGAAAAACGTAATTTCATAGTGCGGTTCGGTCTGAATGGGGCCGGGGTCCAGGATTTCCGGAAAGACCGTCATGGCATTCGGGTCGGAAGCCCAGTTCAGCGCAACGGTCTGCCGGGTAAGTTCATTGATACCGCCCTCGAAAAAGGAATTTGCCACGCCGCCATCGGACACGTAGGTTTTGGTGCCGGCTACGTCCGCACTGCTAAAGCCCAGGAGATTTTCCTTGGCGGTTTGCTTCGGGTCGTCGATCTTGATCATGGCAAAGACCTTCGTTGCCAGCGAAGTATTGGTATCCGGAAGCAGATCGGCGACCTGGTCTTTGACCCGGAGCTGGACGAAGAGCGTATTTTCCGGATTCGGCACATTGGTCAGCTCCGGTTGCGTTATCCGCCAGGAATACACCTTTTGTACTTTGTTGTCGTAGTATTCCTCAAAATCGGACGACGGGGCCGCGCCGCTCTGCATGCCGGCGTATTCAAACTCATCGTTGGGGAACATGAGATACAAGGTGCGGGCAGGGGCGCCCTGGTCCGTAATTTTTGGATAAGTCAGGGCAAAAAGCAGGTAACCGCCGGGCCGGGAGGCCGGCCAGTTGACGTTTAAGGCGATGGTCGAGTCGGAGTGGATAACAGGGGGATAGGTCGCTGACGTATCCAGCGAATTGATCACCATGGTATCGATCATAAAGCCCAGGGGGTCGGCGTCGTCGCTGTAGATCGGCTTGATCGCAGCCTGTACCACAAAGGTCCCGACCGGGAATATGTGCTCCGGGGCGCTGTCGCGGCTGAACGTTCCGTCGCCAAAGTTCCACAGATACACCCACTGCGGGCTTTTCTCCTGGCCTGCTACGATGGGTCCGGGCGGATCGACATGGCAGGAGCCAGCAATGCGCTCCCAGCCGAGTTTGAGTTTGAGTTGATTGGCAATGGTGCCCGCACCGCCGCCGCTCTCGGGCATTTCCCGGGAATCCACCGGAGGCAGTATCCGGTTTTCCGGAGTGCATTGATCAATCTGGATCGGTCGGTTTTGGGCGAATAAAGGAGAGAAAAGGCCCGGACACAGAAAGATGCCCAGAGCAAAAAGTAACGGTTGCGCGCGCATAGGGGGACGATGTTTTACATTTTGGTTAACATAGTCGTTGAAGATGGCCGGATCTCAACGAAATTTTGCGGTTTAACTACTTCGGAGACATAAAGTAAAGAAAAATGTCATGTAAAATTGCGTTTAGACGGTAAAACAGATTTCAGTGTAAAATTATTTTGCACAGCGATAGGCGGTACCATTTGAAAGGACTATTTTCGTTAAGAAATATAAGAGCGTGTTTAAATTTCAGTCACCGGGCTGCAAGCGGCCAATTTTATTTCATGCTTCGTTAAAATTTTCGCCATAGGCACCCGGCTATGCCTGCAAATTTTGCCTTGCCTGAAATAAAATTTGCTCGCTTTCGCTCCGGCACCGAAATTTAAACACGCTCTAATACTAAACCACTTAAACTGGAATATAACCATGCCCGACCCTGTTTATCGCGCCATTACCGCATGGGCTGAAGAAGACCGCCCCCGTGAAAAAATGTTGTTGAAAGGCAAGCATACACTCAGCGATGCCGAGCTGCTGGCCATCCTGTTGGGTTCCGGAAGCATCGGCCAAAGTGCCGTGGCGCTGGCACAGGATATTTTGTCATCGGTGGACGGCAATCTGCACGAACTGGGCAAGCGCTCCGTGTCGGAGCTCTGCCGGTTCAAGGGAGTGGGAGAGGCCAAAGCCATCAGCATCGCCGCAGCACTGGAACTGGGCCGGCGGCGGCAATTGTCGGACCTGCGCGAACGTCCGCGCATCAGCGGCAGCCGCGACGCCTTCCAGGCCATAGCCCCTTTGCTAACCGACCTCCACCACGAAGAGTTTTGGGTGCTGCTGCTCAACAAAGCCAATGAGGTGTTTGCGCGCGAACGCCTCAGTTCGGGCGGCATGGCCGGAACCGTTGTCGATGTGAAAATTTTATTTAAAACAGCCCTGGACGCCCGTGCTGCCGCCGTGCTGGCCGTACACAACCACCCCTCCGGAAACCTTCAGCCCAGCCAGGCCGACGTCGAACTCACCCGCCGCCTGCGCAAAGCCGGCGAAGTACTCGATCTCCCCCTGCTCGATCACCTGATTGTATCCGAACGAGGGTATTTTAGCTTTGCCGACGAAGGAATGTTGTAAAATACGGCGAACTCCCGCGCATATTGACTGTTTATTTGCCACCTTAGAGCCGGCATCGTGTCTTTAGAGCAGTCCAACAAAACGAAAACAGCATGCAGCAAAAAAATACCTATTCACATGCCGCGGGGGCAGTGATCGCCCTGCTCGCATTTTTGCCACTCGCCGGTTGCGGCGGCGGCACTTCCTGCCGGGAGCTGACCGGCCAATGGTCAAACCGCGAAGGGCAAACATTTGTCTTTCAGCCCAATGGCAAAGGACTTTGGCTGATCCGATTTGGCAGCGAGATCGACACCACCCGCATGGAATACCGGTACGATTGCCAAAAGCAACCGGCCGAGCTCGATCTGAGCGGGTTTGAGACCGGCCCTTTGAGCGGCAAAA
>CAYVDV010000243.1:0-8165 GCA_964450465.1 uncultured Saprospiraceae bacterium | reverse complement strand
TACGACAAAACGCGCCGCACCTACCGCAACGGCCTGGCTGTAGTTACTGTGGAACGGAATTCCTGTGGCGGCTGCTTTAATAACGTACCGCCGCAGGTCCAGCTAGAAATCGGCCTGCACAAGAAAATCATCGCCTGCGAGCATTGCGGACGCATTCTGGTAGATCATGCCATTGCCGATCCGGAGGCTACCGTAAAAGGGTAATTTAAGTTTGGCACTTTTTTTGAATATAAAACCTTCGAATAGTTTTGTTCGAAGGTTTTATAATTAAAAAAAGGTGCTGACACGGAATTTTGTCGGAAAAACTGTTAAAGCTGCTCGGCGTTCCAACAGTTATTCGTTTCTTGCATGGCCTTTTTTTAATACATATAGTGTTTCTGCCATGCGGATTTTTTACCTGGTTTCCATTTTAGTCGTTCTGGCGCCTTGTCTGTTGCGTGGGCAAGGCTTTAAAATATATGACAGTTTTTCCGATCTGGAGGAACGTATCACGCAAGCAGGCCCGAATACCACACTGGTCATCAACTTCTGGGCAACCTGGTGCGCCCCCTGTGTGGCGGAACTTCCGGACTTCGATGTATTGCATCAAAACTATGCGGGGGCCAATTTTCAGGTACTCCTCGTGAGCCTGGATTTTAAGAGCCGGCTCGAAAAGACGGTAATTCCCTTTCTGGAAAAACGCCGGATGAAACCGGAAGTGGTACTTCTGGCCGATCAGGATGCCGACAACTGGATTCCCAGGGTACATCCGAATTGGGATGGCGCAATCCCGGCAACCGTTGTGATCCGGGGTGGGGAGCGCGCACTTTTTCCAGGGCAGTTTGAAAACTATGAAGAACTGGAAAAATTTGTGTTTGATTTCCTTAAAACAGTGCGAAAAGCAGCGCACGTGGGCTGTGAAGGTACCCGGTAGCGAACCAATTCCAATTTTCGGACTGTTCTCTGTTGGGCAAGTATTTTTCCGTTAACCGCTTACATTTTAATACTCGCTTCACTCATGGATAAACCCATCCGCACGCTATTTTTACTGGCCGCGGCATTCTTACTGTACAATGCCCGGCCCGAAACGGAATATTACGTTGTTGGTGATAAAGCCGAAGACTTTTCGCTGCGAAACGTCAACGACTCCCTGGTGTCCCTGGCAAACTTCCCGGATGCCCGGGGCTTTATCGTTGTCTTTACCTGCAACCACTGCCCTTACGCCCAGCTCTACGAACAGCGGATCATCGACCTGCACCGGAAATTCAGCGGCAAAGGTTTCCCGGTTATTGCAATCAATCCAAACGACCCGAAAATCGTTCCCGACGACAGCTTTGATGAAATGGTGCAACGAGCCAGCCAGCGGCGCTACCCCTTCGTTTACTTGTTCGATTCTGCACAGACTGTTTACCCGCTTTTTGGCGCCAGCCGAACACCACATGTTTATGTACTCGATAAAAACAGGGTGGTGCGCTATATAGGCGCTATCGACGATAATCCGGAAACGCCTTCCGCCGTCAAGCGCCGTTATGTCGAAGACGCTGTAAATTCCCTGCTCCGCGGCGAACGCCCTGACCCGGACTTTACCCGCGCCATCGGCTGTACCATCAAGCGGAGGCGCCAGTAGGCGAGGGAAAATCCCTCCAACCCCTCTCTTCTTCAATCTGCTGCTTCCACCCGGTATCCTTCCCTGCGCAGCAATGCGATGACACCGTTTGCACCGCCGAGGTGCCCCGCTCCAACAGCAAAGAGCGTAGGCTTTTCACGCATCATCCGGCCCATGACCGGAATCCAGTTGCGGTTGCGCTGGTAGAGCAGGATATCCTGATATTGATTCATCCCGTACTCCATTTCACCCATCATGGCTTCCATGGCGTTGATGTCTTTGTTGCGATACAACTCGATCATTTGATCGAATTCGCTATCGCTGCCGTCTTCCGTATTGCGCAGGGTCTCCACCAGCATTTTTGCCTGCATTTCGTACGGGATGCTGTCGAAAATAGCCATTTGATAGGCAGCCGTCTCCAGTCCGGCGGACTCGAGTTTGCGGCGTTTGACCTGCCGGTACAATTCCATTTCCACAGAAGTCATGTTGGCATTCCCGCCGGGGCTGGCTGCTTCGTCGGAGCCGAACATCGTACTGAGGAACAGCGGTTTCATGCGCTCCAGCATGGAAGAGGGCATGCCCTGGGCATCGAGTTTTTGTTTGACAAACGTATAATCCTCAGGGGACAGCAGGTCGCGCAGTGTTTTTCCGCCGCTCATGAAAGCCTTGGTAAGCAGGCTGAATTGTGCGCCGATGTTCGTCATCTCTTTCATGTCAATCTCGAAGGTCACCCGGCGGGCATCGGCCAGCGCATCGTAGGTGGCATCAGAAAACCGGAACTGGTCCTTGGGAATTAAATGGATCGTTCCCAGTAGATACGACGATTTCTTCAACCCGTTGCCACTGATCTTCCAAAGTAACGCCTTGTCAGAAGGAATATACTGGTCGGGTGCGTAGGTGACTTTTTGCGTTGAACGGCAGCCCGCGAGGGCAACACCGAGCAAAAGCCATAACCAAAGTTTTTGCATAATCTAAGTGTGGTTAAACTGGTTTCCGGGGTACTGGTTCTATCGCTTGGGCTGTTAAACGACAAACTGTTGAAAATCGCGTGCCGGATTGTACACAAACACGCATATCTGCCGTTTTGTCGGGAGACCCATTAAAAAAACTGCCAAAACACACCAACCAACCTACTGGCAAGTATTTTGCCAAAGCCTTGTTTTGATGCATTTGGTAAAATTTGCTGCCAGTATGACACAAAGGCTGTTTTACTTCATGAAAATTCGAGAAAAAACCCAAAGTTTGCAGTTTTATTGGGTTTCTGGTTGGAGGGTTTCTGGTTAGAAGGTTCGGTTGCAGGGGGTCCTTGAGAGAAGGGTTGCCTTTTACGCCGCAACCAGAAACCCTCTAACCCTCCAACCAGAAACCTCTTAATTAAAACCCTCCGCTGTAAAAATTGAATATGTTTGAAAATTGGTTAATGCCAGCCCAATCCGACGATGAACCGGATTTCGTGCCGCTCTTTTCACTGGAAGAAGATGAAGAGGCGAAACAGGGTGAAGTCTTTCCGGATACCTTGCCCATTTTGCCGCTTAAAAATACCGTGTTGTTCCCGGGTATAGTCACGCCAATCACCATTGGGCGCGACAAAAGTATTCGCGCCGTACAAAAGGCCTATGAAGATAACCGGTTTATCGGGGTCCTGTCCCAGCGGGACGTAAAAATCGAAAGCCCGTCCGTCCGTGATCTTTATTCGGTCGGCACGATTGCCCGCGTCCTGAAATTGCTGAAGATGCCCGATGGCTCCACTACCGCCATCCTCCAGGGCCGCAAGCGCTTTCATCTGGAACTGATGCTGAGCGAAGAACCCTATATGCAGGGCCAGATCACTACGCTGGAATATACGCAACCCAAAAACAAACTGGAGTTCCGCGCCTTGCTCAGCAGCATCCGCGATGCTGCCAAGCAGATCATCGAGCTGTCGCCGCAAATCCCCTCCGAAGCCGTCGTGATGCTGAAAAATATCACCAACGACAACTTCCTGCTCAACTTCATTGCCTCCAACCTCAATATCAAGATTGAGGAAAAACAGACGATCCTCGAAATCAACCACCTGAAAGACAAGGCCAACCGGATCTTGATCCACATGGATGCAGAACTGCAGCTGCTGGAACTCAAAGACCAGATCGAGGCCAAGGTGCGCAACGATATTGAGAAGCAACAACGCGACTACTTCCTCAGCCAGCAACTAAAAACCATCCAGGAGGAACTGGGGCAAAACCCTCAGGAAGATGAGATAAACGCCCTGATCGAGCGGGCCTCCAAGAAAAAGTGGCCCAAAAACGTCCTGGAAACCTTCCAGCGCGAGATCAATAAATTGCGCCGGGTAAACCCGCAGATCGCCGAATACGCTATCGGGCTCACGTACCTCGAAACGCTCCTCGACCTTCCCTGGCAGGAGTTTACAAAGGACAATTTTGATCTCCGGCGGGTCAAGGAGGTTCTCGACAAAGACCACTACGGCCTCTCCAAGGTCAAGGAACGGATTCTGGAACACCTGGCTGTGCTGAAACTGAAAGGCGACATGAAAGCGCCTATCCTCTGCCTCGTGGGCCCTCCCGGTGTCGGCAAAACCTCCCTCGGACAAAGCATCGGCAAGGCGCTGAAACGCAAATACGTGCGCATGAGCCTCGGCGGCCTGCACGACGAAGCGGAGATCCGCGGTCACCGCAAAACCTATATCGGCGCAATGCCGGGCCGCATCATCCAGTCGCTCAAGAAAGCCAAAGCCGGTAACCCGGTGTTCATTCTCGACGAGATCGACAAAGTCGGCAAGGACTTCCGCGGCGACCCCTCTTCGGCCCTGCTCGAAGTGCTCGACCCGGAGCAAAACACCACCTTCTACGACAACTACCTCGAACTCGAATACGACCTGTCCAAGGTGCTCTTTATTGCCACGGCCAACTCGCTGGCGACTATCCAGCCGGCCCTGCTCGACCGTATGGAGGTGATCGAGATCGCCGGCTATTCCCTGGAAGAAAAAGTCGAGATCGCCAAACGCCACCTCATCCCCGAACAGCGGAAAGAGCACGGTCTGAAACCCAATATGGTCAAGATCAGCGATAAAACGCTGACGGGCATCATCAAGCACTACACCGCCGAAAGCGGAGTGCGCAACCTGAACCGGGAAATCGGTTCCGTGATGCGCTACGTGGCCAAGAAAGTGGCCATGGAAGAGGAATATACTGTGGCCGTCAAACCCGAACACCTGCCGGAAATCCTCGGTCCGACCAAGTTCGATGCCGAAGTGTACCAGGAGCAGCAGGTTCCGGGTGTGGCCATCGGGCTGGCCTGGACTTCCGTGGGTGGTGAAATTCTCTTTATCGAATCCAGCCTCAACAAAGGCAATGGCCGCCTGCAGCTTACCGGCAACCTGGGCGATGTGATGAAGGAAAGCGCCAGTACGGCCCTCAGTTACATCAAGGCCCATGCCTCCGAACTGCAGATCGACCCCGAACTGTTCGACAAAACGGATATTCACGTGCACGTGCCGGAAGGCGCTATCCCCAAAGACGGGCCTTCTGCCGGGGTGACCATGCTCACGGCGATCACCTCTGCCTTTACCCGGCGCCCGGTGAAGTCCTTCCTGGCCATGACCGGAGAGATCACCCTGCGCGGCAAGGTGCTGCCGGTGGGCGGGATCAAAGAAAAGATCCTGGCTGCCAAGCGCGCCGGTCTCAAGGAGGTGCTTTTGTGCAAGGACAACGCCAAACACGTGGCCGAAATCGAAGCCGAATACATCAAGGGACTTAATTTTACCTACGTTGACCGGATGAGCGATGTGCTATCCGTGGCACTCGGCATCGAAGCCCCGAAACGGCCCGGCCCGAACGGTATGCAGAAGAAGAAAGGGAAGAAGGTAGCGGAAGCGGTGTAGGTAAAGTCCCCTTCCCGAATTTTTTAGAAGTCGCCAGTACAATCTCCATGTGCTGGCGACTTCGTGTTTGGGACTTCATTGTTTGGCTAGGCATTCCCGGTAACATCCCGTGCCCGCTCCAATGCAGCGCTGATGTGTCCAAAAATGTTCTCCCGGCCAATTTTTTCAAGCAGCCCGGCTTCTTCCAGCTCTTCCAGCAACTGCGGCCCCACGCCGGACAGGATCACCTGCACGTTGCGGGCCTGCATGTTGCGGACAAATTCCCGGAGGTTGTGTATGCCGGTCTCATCGACGGTCGGCACAAAACGCATCCGGAGTATAATTGCCCGGGGCGGTTTGCTGACCCTCCGCATGGCTTCCTTGAATTTATGGGCTACGCCGAAAAACAAGGGGCCGTTTATTTCGAAGACCTGCACCCCTTCCGGGATGGGGTGGTAGTGCAGGCTGTCCGGGTTTTTCAAATCGTCCAGTTCCGCCACGCGGTTTTCGATGGGGCGCACGTCGCCGACCTCGGCCATGCGGCGCATGAATAAAAAGGCAGCCAGGATCATTCCGATCTCTATCGCTACCGTCAGATCGACGAGCACCGTGAGCAAAAAGGTGGTCAGCATGACCATCACATCCGAGCGCTGCCCGCGCAGAATAGCCCGGAAGGTGCGCCATTCGCTCATGTTGTATGAAACATACACCAGGATACCGGCCAGCACGCTCAGGGGGATCAATTTGGCCCAGCTTCCGGCGAACAGCATGATGATCAGCAGGACCAGCGCATGCGCCATGCCGGCAAAGGGACTGCGGCCGCCGTTTTTGATATTGGCCGCCGTGCGGGCTATGGCGCCCGTGGCCGGAATGCCGCCAAACAGCGCCGATGCCATGTTGCCAATTCCCTGGGCCACCAACTCGGTATTCGAGCGGTGGTTGGCGCCGATCATGGAGTCGGCCACAACCGCACAAAGCAGACTCTCGATAGCGCCGAGGATGGCAATCGTAAATGCCGGGCGGATGAGCTGCTGTATTATCTCCCAACTGATATGCGGCATTTCGGGTGCGGTAAAAGTCGCCGCAATGTCGCCAAAACGCGTCTCGATGGTATCAACTGGCAGCTGGAATACGGCGACCATAGGAGTGAACAGTAAAATAGCCACCAGAGCGCCGGGAACTTTTGTCGTTACTTTAGGAAACAGAAAGGTAATGGCGGCGGTACTCAGCGAAATTCCCGCAGCCCAGGGGTTTATTTGCCGGATATATTGCGCATACACGGCCCATTTGTCCAAAAAATCGGCAGGCACCTTTTCAATGGGCAACCCGAACAGATCCTTGATTTGCGAGGAAAAAATTATGACGGCGATGCCGGTGGTAAAGCCGACGATCAGGGGGTGGGGGATAAATTTTATAATGCTTCCCAACCGCGCGAAACCCAACATGACCAGGATCAGGCCCGCCAGGAAGGTGGAAATGATCAGGCCATCCACGCCGTACTGCTGTACGATACCATACACAATGGGGATAAATGCCCCCGTTGGGCCGCCGATCTGCACGCGACTGCCGCTGAGCGCTGCAATGACCAGTCCGGCCACTACTGCCGTGATCAGGCCCTTGTCGGGTGTAACCCCGCTTGCAATGGCGAATGCAATAGCCAGCGGGAGGGCGATGACCCCCACGATAAGTCCGGCCACGAGGTCTTGCCGCAACTGTTTCCGGCTGATCCCTTCCTTGAGTACAGTAATCAGTTTGGGGTTAAAAGAGTCCTGGCGGAGCTGCAGAAATAACTTGAGGCGGTCGATCATATCGTAACTTTGCGGCTCTTAAACGATCAGATAGCCGTTGCATTTTGCGACAGGCAAAGAAAACATTCGCAGTCACCCGGTTCCTATGCCCGATACCCGGATTTATGTCTTGTTGCTCGGCCTTGCCTTTTCCGGCGCTTTCGTGTGGTACACCCGCCGGAAGCAGGCGCTGACGCTGGATGGCGCCCTTTCCGCCGCTGCCGTCGGATTATGGGTGCTCTGGTTTGCCGGGCCGCTCTGGTTGCTGCCCCTGTTTTTCTTTTTCATCACAGGCACCCTTCTGGGGCGCCTGAACCGCAGTACGTCTGCCGCGGCCGATGCCAAACACGGCAAACCGCGCGATTACCGGCAGGTGCTCTGCAACGGCGGTATCTTCGCCGCCCTGGCCACCGCCGCAGCGGGCGCATACCGCGAACAGGCGCTGCTGTTCATGTGCGTTTCCATGGCCGTTAGCACCTCCGATACCTGGTCCTCGGAAATCGGGCAGTACTTCCGGCAGAAAACCTGGGATATCCTCCGCTGGCGCCCCGTGCCGGTGGGTCTGTCCGGCGGCGTGAGTCTGGCTGGTACGCTCGGAGGGCTGGCGGGGGCGGCAGCACTGGCTGTGTTCGGCAGTCTCCTGATTGCCGGACACCTTGACGCCTTCCTCCTTTTCCGCATCACCTCCGCCGGTTTTTCCGGCATGCTGCTCGACAGCCTGTTCGGCGCCGGCCTGCAGGCCCGTTACCGCGACCCGGAAACCGGCAGCCTGAGCGACCAGCAAAGCACTGGCAATGCATTATTTAGCGGCTACCGCTGGTTGGGCAACGACGCGGTGAATCTGTGGAGTAATGCGGTGGTGACGGGGGTGGTTGTTGTTTTGGGTCATTAGGAGGGTCATTGGGAGGTCATTAAAGGGTCATTAGAAGGGTCATTA
>CAYVDV010000242.1:0-8176 GCA_964450465.1 uncultured Saprospiraceae bacterium | reverse complement strand
AGCGCCAGGCGCCATCGAGAGGGGGGCGTCAATGGTAAGCGATGCGCCATCCGGTACAATAATATCGGTAAATTTGCTTTGAGCCGTATTCCATGTTACCGGCGTCCCGGCTGCTATGGCTTCAGCCTGTACCAGTACTGGGGCCAATACAGGCGGGGGATTGCGCAAATATTTTCGCATTCTGGCCACTTGTTGGTCTGTAAATTTATTCCTGCATCTGGTTGGGTAACTGTAACTCATATAGTTGGAAAAAATTTCCTGGCCAACGTTTGCCGGCTCTATTGAACAACAGCAGTCTGTGGCTAATTTGATGAACGTGGAGATTCCATTCCTTTGCGAGTCGTTTACCAAATCGCCGCAGCAATCGTCGGGTGAGCCGCTTTGCCCAGGTGCACAATCTCCCCCAGTGCACCATGCGTTATCCTGATAGGAATAGTCTGCATTTGTGAAGGCAAACGTGTGCGCAAGGCCCAGGCAATGTCCAACCTCATGGATTAATACCGGAAGGTTACTACCCGGAATATTATCTTCCATACCCCGAACCCATAATACCCGGGCTGGGAGCGTGGATGCATAAACCTGGCCTGTCGCATGGACAGCGCTTAAATTGTCATCGGAGAAAACATGGACGGTCAACCCGTCGCCGTATTCAGGTGGCGTTTCCTGGTTTACCTGTGTAAACACACTGTAACAGGATTCGGAAACAACGCCCGGAATAAAATAAATGTCATGGGGATTGTACGCTGCATTCAAAACGTCAAAGGAACGAGCAGTACGCCGTTCCAGTTCCGTCTGTCCTAAATTTGAAGCCCAAGGGTCGCTGTTGGTCTGAACATAAATTAGATAAACCCGAATAGAATACCGGCCGGATACTTCCTCGTAAGGTCCTGTGTAGGCCGGATCAAAACTTTGCGCCGGCAGTATGCCATTAACCCCAAGCATAGCCAATAATAATAAGGTGATGCAGGTTCCAAAGGCCCCCCCCCCATTGTTTTGAGGGATCATTCAAGTAAGATTTGGCAGTTTTTTTCATAGTTTTTCCAAGTTTGAATGAGAAGAATAGGCAGATTCAAAAATATAAAAAACCTGCAGGGTCTAGTTGATCTATATTGATATTAACAAAAGCGTTCAAAATACTGCGTATCTGCCAATTCGCTACTTTTGCGCCATAAACAGATGACAACAAAAGATTTTTTCCTTCGCCTGGCCGCGATCACTGCCGGCACCACCGCTTTGCTGGCAATACTGTACCTGCTCGTACCGCAAGTGCAAATACATACGGGATTTGCCGGAGTGATCCTGGCTCTTTTCGTGCTGATCTGCACCGGCTTGTTCTTTGCAGGCCACAGTGCGGCAAAAAGCAGCAGCAAACTGGCTTTCAACAACCTGATATCCGTCTCTGTGTTCGGCAAAATCGTGCTGGCAGTGGCTGTGCTGTTCGTGTACCAACAATCCATGAAACCGGCCAATCAGTGGTTTGTCGGCATATTCCTGCTGGTTTATGTGGTGTTCACGGCCTTTGAAGTGTGGTTTATGACCCGGCTGGCGAAACAGTAGCAGGGGAGGTATTCCCGGTACCGGATGCTCCCATCCCGGAAAGATAACATAACGCAAAACGCAAAACACCCACATGCGTCGTCCGAAAAAAGGCGAATACGCCCCGTTTCACGAAATATACCTGAAGGCGCTGCCCAAGCGCACGGGGGCGCCTGCGCTGTTGCGGCAAACTTTTCGGGAAGCGCAGGACTTGTTTGGCAATTTACCGGAAACCGCAGGTGATTATGCCTATGCGCCGGGAAAATGGACGCTCAAACAAGTCATCATGCACCTGATTGATTTCGAGCGGGTGTTTTCCTTCCGCATCCTGTCCTTTATCCGGGCCGACCGGATCCCGTTGCCGGGCTTTAACCAGGACTTCTGGATGGAGGAAGCCGATGTTTCCGGCCGCACCATCAAGGACCTGTTGAAGGAGTGGAAAGCCGTGCGCGACAACACGATGTTCCTCCTGAAACAATGTACAGACCAGCAATCGACTTTTCTAGGCAGTGCCAGCGGGCGGAAGGCCACCCCCCGCGCCCTGTTCTTTATCATTATCGGACACCAGATCCATCACATGAATTTCCTGCGGGAGCACTATCTCCCGGCAACTGACACGACACAGCCAGACCATGATCAAGAAGTGGGTGCTTAAAGCCATCGTCCAGAAAACCATCTCTTTCCTGCCAAACAGTCAGCGCATCAACTTCTTTTTTCAGAAGTATGTCACCAAAGGCGTTTTTCTCAGCGACGCTTACTTTGAAGACCGCCTGGAGCACGCCCGCCACCACCTGGAGGCCTGGGAACGCTATTCCGGCGGCGCCCCGCTCCGCAATACCCTGGAACTGGGCACCGGCTGGTATCCGGTAGTACCCATTTCCCTTTTCCTGTACGGCGCCGAAACGATCCGCACCGTGGATGTTACGCTGCTGACCGGCGCCGGGCACGTGCTGACCACCATCCGGAAGTTTCTGGAATACGCCGATGCCGGCAAACTCGGGCAATATATTCCGGTCCGGCCCGAGCGGCTCGAACAATTGCGCGCCCTGGCGTCCGGGGAAAATGAGGCTGGTTTTGAACAACTAACCGGAACCCTGCACATCCAATACCTGGTGCAGGATGCCCGGCGGCTCGACCTGGCCGACGGCTCCATTGACCTGATCCATTCGAACAACACCTTCGAGCATGTTTATCCGGATATTCTGGCAGACATCCTCCGGGAGTTCCGGCGCATAGCCCGCCCGGGCGGGGTGCAGTCGCATTTCATCGATCTGTCCGATCATTTTGCGCACTTCGACACATCCATCAACATTTACCATTTCCTGCGCTTTTCTCCCGCTGCCTGGAAATGGATCGACAACAGCGTGCAACCGCTCAACCGCCTGCGCATCACCGATTACCGGCGTTTGTACCGGGAGGCGGATTTGCCGCTTACCGCCGAACAACTGCGCCCCGGCAGCGTGGAGGCCTTGCGGGAAGTACCGGTACACCCGTATTTTCAGGGCAATACCGAGGCCGAAAACGCCGTGAGCCACGGCTATTTTTTCTCAAAAATGCAGTAGCGGTCTATCGCACCAGGGTCACCGAACCCGATTCTGTTTTGGTAAAAAGCGTGCCGTCTTTCAGTTGCCCACCGATCTGCGCCATCCAGACATACACCCCGGGGTCGAGCGGCTTGCCGTGGAAACTGCCGTCCCAGCGGGCTTCCAGACTTTCCGATTCGAACACCTGGTTTCCCCAGCGGTCGTACACCGATAGTTTCAGGGACAAAATATCGGAGCCGTACACGGAAAAATAATCGTTCAGTCCGTCGTCGTTCGGACTGAACACATTGGGGATGTAATAGCGGGTCGGGCAGCGGTCGAGCACCTCGATCGAATCGACCTGGGAACAGCCGTGCTCGTCTGCCACACGAACAAAATACAGCCCCTCCCGCGCCACGGTGAAAGCGGGGCCAGACGAGTTGTTTTGCCACTGGTATTGTTTGAAATTCCCCGGGTTCAGGACCAGCAGGGGATAACTCTCGTCGCTGCATACCACCGTATCGTTGCCGAGCTGCGGTTCCGGCAGGGGGAACACAGTCAGTTGGGCGCCGGCGGGATAGGTCGCACACCCGGAGATAATGCCGACGACCTGGTACAGGCCGGCATCTTCCGGACTGACATCGGTAAGCACCGGGTATTGTTCCGCTGAAAAATAGCCATTCGGCCCGGTCCACTCGTAGCGGGCGCCGGGCAGATCTTCGGCGCCGAGTGCAACATCGCCGCGGGCACAGGCCTCCCGGTCGCCGGCCACAGTCACGGCCTGCCGGAGGGTAACCAACAGGTCGCGTGAAATCGTATCCTTAATATTCAGGCAGTTGTCGGTCAGATACAATGTGACCGTATAGGCGCCCAATGCCGAATACACATGGGAAAAATCGGGCTCTGTGCTGGTCGTTCCGTCGCCCAAATCCCACAGCAGCGTATGCCGGGGCGGTTTGAACCCGGTTTTAAAGAGAATGGTATCGTTCAGGCAGCCCCCTTCCGGGATCAGACTGTTGGCGTTGATGGGTTTGAAACTGGCTCCCCCGCCATAGGCATACGATTCCAGATCGCCATAGCCGTACGCCGTGGCGATGACGCCGCATCCCCCGGAAATGATCGTATGCGCACCGGCTGATACCAGCAGGCGCGCGTAGGAAAATTCCGGATTTCCGGGCACTGCCTGCACAGCGCCCAAACTGGTCAGCGGGGTACCATCGAAAAAAGTCACCCCGGCGTCCTTCGTTTTCAGGATAATGTTGATGTGGTTTTCGGTGATATTCTCGTACGGCGAATTATACAGGGTCACGGTATCGCGGATCTGCTCCACGCTATTGAGCATGACCATGGAGGGGTCACCGATGTAATAGCCGCTGCAGACGCTGCCGATCAGGTATTGGGCCACGGCAATGGGTTTATTGGCCTGGATATAGGTTGGTTCCGAGCGGTTGTATTCATAAAACTGACCGGCGTTCAGGTTGATCTGTGTCGCTGTTTGACCCTGGATATTCACCTGCGTGCCGTTTTCAGAAGCGAGTATCCGGAACACATCATAGGCCATGTGGTCGTGCGGTGCGGTCACGAACTGCTTGCCCCAGGTAGATACAGGGTACATCTGTTCCAGCAGATTATCGCGGAAGTTGCAATTGGCAGGCAACGGGATCCAGCGGCAGCCGGCCAGCACGTTGAATTTTTTATTTCCCTTGATGTAGGAACCGCTGAGGTCATTGTTGCCCAGGCTGGCCTGCACCTGATAGGTATCGCCGGCATTGAGCAAAATGGAAAAGGTGGATCCCGCAGGTTTCCCGCCGGCAGTCTGATCGCTCACCCGGATACTGATCTCCGTTTCATCCTCGATCCCGATGATCAGGAATTCGGAGGGATATACATCGCCCGGATCCTGGAAGCCGGTATAACTCAACGCGTAATAATCCGTGCCCAGCGATTCCACCGGCAGCACCATGGTCGCTTCCGAGCGATTGGAGTGGTACTGGTGGATATAAACGGATGCCGGCAGCTGCGTTTCCACCTGAACCCCCTTGTCGCTGATCTGTTCCGAGCCGGTATTTTCAGCCAGCTTGGGCAGTTGTACCACCGTGACGCCGTTGGCGGCTACGGTGAAGGCCGATGACCAGCTGTAATTCGGTATGCGCACCACCCCGGCGGTATTGTATTTCGAGGTGATCATGACGACCATGGTATTTTGGCCCACGTCGCGGTGTTCCATGAAGCCGAACCAGAAGTTTAAGCCTTCGTTGCTTTGCGCGCGCAGCAGAACCGGCGCGCTCAAAAACAGGGTGATGAGCAGAGCGGATACCCCGGAAAGGGTGCAAAAACGGAGCGCGCATTTCATTGGACAAATATTGTATGTCTCCGATTATCCCGCCGGACAATTCTTGGAAATGTAACGGGTTGTCGGAAATAACGCGTTACCGGACCCTGCTCACAACTCAATTATCTTGCGGCGGAGTTCGAAGTGTTTGCCCAGATACACCTTGCGCACCATTTCGTCGGCTGCCAGCTCTTCGGCGGTGCCGGCGCGCAGGATAGCGCCTTCAAACATGAGGTAAGCGCGGTCGGTGATGCTGAGCGTTTCCTGTACGTTGTGGTCAGTGATCAGGATACCAATGTTCTTGGTTTTGAGCTTGGCCACGATGTATTGGATATCCTCCACGGCGATGGGGTCGATACCGGCAAAAGGTTCATCCAGGAGGATAAACCGGGGGTTGCTGGCCAGCGCGCGGGCGATCTCCGTACGGCGGCGTTCCCCGCCCGAAAGCGTATCGCCGTGGCTTTTGCGCACTTTGTGCAGGTTGAACTCCTCGATGAGCTCTTCCAGTTTGTCGCGTTGTTCCGCCTTGCTCAGGTTGGTCATTTCCAGCACGGCGCGGACATTGTCTTCCACGCTGAGTTTGCGAAAAACGCTGGGTTCCTGCGGCAGGTAGCCGATCCCCTTTTTGGCGCGGCGGTACATGGGAAGGTCGGTGATCTCCTCCTCGTCGAGAAATACTTTGCCGTCAGTAGGTTTGATAAACCCGACAACCATGTAAAACGAAGTGGTCTTGCCGGCGCCGTTAGGGCCGAGCAGGCCGACGATCTCGCCCTGCTCGACCGTAAAGTCGACGTCGCGCACCACGGTACGCTTCCCATATACCTTGAGTAATTTTTCCGCCCGCAGGATCATGCGCCCAGAAGTTTTTTGACCGTTTCGGAAATAGTCCGGCCTTCCGCCTTGCCGGCCAGTTGCTTGCTGGCTACGCCCATGACCTTGCCCATGTCTTTGGGCGAGCTGGCGCCTGTTTCGGCAATAATGGCCTGGATAATCGCTTCCAGTTCGGCGCCTTCCAGCATTTTAGGCAGGTAGCGCTTGATGATTTCGATCTCTTCGGTTTCTTTCAGCGCCAGTTCAGGGCGGTTGTTTTTGGTATAGATCTCAAGCGAGTCCTGCCGGCTTTTCAGCAGTTTCTGCAGCATCTGGACTTCGCGGGCTTCGTCGATGGCGTCTCCGGAGCCGTCGGTCTTGGCCAATAAAATAGCGCTTTTGATCGCGCGGATGCCGCGCAGCGCCACTTCGTCTTTGGCTTTCATGGCGACTACGAGGTCTTTGTTGATTTTTTCTTCTAATGTCATAATACGAGGTACTGTTTTGGCAAAAATCGGATATTTCAGAGCCTACTCCACAAGCAAACGTTTTTCCCGGATAAAACGCGCCACATTGGGCGGAACTTTTTCTTCCCAGCCGGGTTCGTTGCGGCGGATCATCTGGTACACTTCCTTGTGGTAGATATGAAGGATTTCGGGGTTGAAGCCGGTGACGTTGACAATGTTCAGGTGATCCAGCAGGTGGTGGTACAAGAAGTGGATATCCTTGGGCACGTCGATCGTCTGGGCAGTCAGGAGTTCGCCGTTGGGGCGCCGGGCCGGGTAGATGTAAAAACGGACATGGCGGAGGAATAGTTCACCAAAGGCGCTGAGCAGGTTATCGAGGTTGTTTTCCCAGGTTTCCCGGATGATATGTTCCAGTTTGCGGGCGCCCAGGGCCAGGCCAATGCGCGGCACCCGGTAGTCGCGGAAATAAGCGATCAGTTTTTTGTGTTGGAGGCAGTTGGACAGGATGACCGTCTGGCCCAGAAAGCCGAGGATTTCCACCCGGTCCATGAAATCCTTTTCACTGAGTTCGCCGCCGGCGCGCAGGTTGTCGAGGGTAATTTCGGTGAGGAAAAATACCCGTTCGGGATCAACATCGGGCTCGTCGCAAAACTGGGCGTAGGCGCATCGAATCATATCCTGCTGAACGAGCGTAGGGGGCCGGTAGCTGCCGCGGGCGATAAGGATACTTTTTTTGTACAACAATTCGCTGGCATGCTGGGGTATGCCGTCGGGGCCGAAAATTATGACATCGGTCAGGCCGTTTTTCACGGCCCAGAGGCAGACCAGCCGATTGTCGACAGCGGCAAATTCAGGGCCCTGCAGGCGCACCAGGTCAATAGAGACACGGCCGTGGAGATTATCCATGAGGGACTGGAGCAGCACCTCGGGATCGCTGTAGTAGCGAAAACACCCATAGATCAGGTTGACGCCGAGGATACCGATGGCCTGTTGCTGCAGGCGGTTGTCGTTGTCGAGCATGCGCACGTGCAGTACGACGTCGTTGGCCGCTGCGCCGGGCTGGAGCTGGAAGCGCAGGCCAAGCCAGCCGTTGCCTTTATTGGTTTTTTGAAAATTGATCGCGGAAACGGTATCGGCAAAGGCAAAGAAGTTTTGTCCGGGCCGGATCGGCCGCAGGCGCTCTTCCAGCAGGCCGAATTCGTGGTTGAGCATTTTATACAGGCGCGACTCGCACACATAGCGCCCTTTGGCTTCGGGACCGTAGATTTCGTCGGACACCGTTTTGTCGTAGGCGCTCATGGTCTTGGCAATCGTGCCGGCAGCAGCACCCACCTGAAAAAAATAGCGCGCAACTTCCTGCCCTGCGCCGATCTCGGCAAAGGCGCCGTAAATGCCCGGGTCAAGATTGATCTCCAGGGCCTTTTGATCCGTTTCGAGTGTCCGGCGTGTCATGGATGTGGGTGGTTATTAGGAGGTTGTTCGGGGGTCATTTTTCGGGTCATTATTGG
>CAYVDV010000241.1:4006-8198 GCA_964450465.1 uncultured Saprospiraceae bacterium | reverse complement strand
GATAAACGCCTGCTATCCCTGCTCCGGGGACATCGCATGAAGTGCCTGCTGCGGCGCATGCTCGACCCGGCAGAATTTCTTTCCGGTTTCGGTGTGCGCTCCTTGTCAAAAGAACATCTGGACCATCCTTTTGAGGTCAACTGGCTGGGCCAAAAGGATAAAGTCAGTTACCTGCACGGCGAGAGCGATTCCGGCATGTTTGGCGGCAACTCCAACTGGCGCGGCCCGATCTGGATGCCGGTCAATTTTCTCCTGATCACCCATTTGCACGAATTCCACCACTATTACGGGGATGAATTTCGCGTGGAGTGCCCCACCGGCTCGGGGAGCATGTTGAGTCTTCGGGAGATTGCGGATTTTTTGTCCAACAGACTGCTTGGGCTTTTCCGAAAGGATGTCAATGGCAGCCGGCCGCTCCATGGTGGTGCAAAGCAATATTTTCAGGACCTTAATTACAAAGACCTGCTCCTGTTTTACGAATACTTTGACGGCGATACGGGGCAGGGCCTTGGCGCGAGCCACCAAACCGGCTGGACTGGCTTGGTTACCGCTCTGACCGGCGCTGCTAAACCGCTGCCTTGACCGGCTTGCTATCCAGCTTTTCCGGCACCTTAATACCCCGCTTGAGACAGGTAAAAAGCCGCCCAATATGGCTTGCATCGACAATCCGGTGATCAAACACCGCACTGACCGTAAGCATGCGCCGGGCCTGGATCTGGTCGTCCACCACAACGGCTTTCGTTTGGACGCTGCCCATCGTGAACACCATAGATACATTGGCCGGCGGCATGAGCGCGGCATACCCCACCTCAAGTCCGAGACTGCCGATATTGGAAAAAATAAAGGAACCGAAACTATCCGGAGAGAGCCCAAGAGCAGGAATAGACAATCCAATATCTACGGCTACCCACCTGAAAAGACCTGCAAGCCAGCCTCGAAAGGGCCAGGGCAATGCCACCAGAACGTCTTTCAATTCCATAGTCTTGTGCTCCTGGCCGTTACGCGAACGTATAACCTCCTGACCCAGAAACTCGGCCAGTTCCGAAATAGACATCTGATCGGCATTCGGCACCCGCGCGGAGCCCATTTGGTCGCCCTGCTGCAATACGCTCACCATGGCATCCACCTGCTTGCGCAGGATAACATTGCCCCGTTGTACGTAACAGTTCAATGCAGGCACCTCTTCCCGGAATGTGCGGGAGACGATTAGAATCAAGGGGTGCATCAGGGTGATCTTCAGCCCCTGGCGGCGCTTTTCCAGAACATAGGCCTCCAAATCGGTCACATCCAGATCAACTGTCCCAAAAATTCTGGAATCCACGGGTTTCTTGTAAATTGCCGCCGCAATTTTACGCCACTTGCTGTTTGGATTAAAGTGGTTTTCCATACCTCGATAATGTTTTTACAGCTTGATTTTTTTCGAGGCGCCAAGGTACAAAACCCCCATATTTTCAGCCCCCAAAATTCGAACCGGCAATAACATATTATAAATATTACCACAGATTGGAAAATCTGTACTTTTACGCCCGCTTCTAACCGGAGTCCTGATAACCAGAAGCCTGACAACCTCAAAACTAATCCCCTTGCCCACCCCTTCGGAGTCATGTTCACCAAAACATACCGAACGTATGCGCTTACACTTTACCCTGTTCCTGTCCTTTTTGTCCTTTGCCCTGATTAGCCAAAATGCTGTATTGCAGGGCACAATTACTGATATCGCAACCGGAGAAGCCCTCGTTGGCGTCACCGTACGCGCCGGTGGCGCAGGCGCCGCTTCAGATGCCTCGGGCACCTATAAACTCGAGTTGCCGGCAGGTAACTATGAAGTCAGCTTTACCTATACAGGCTATGAAAGCCGAATGCAGGCTGTAAGACTCGTCGCCGGCAAGACCACAACACTGGATATGCAACTGGGCGATGCGGACAACTTGCTGCAACAAGCCACGGTCACGGCCGGGAAGTATGAAAAGGCACTGGGTGAAGTAACCGTTTCACTCGATGTTCTCAAACCCAGGCTGATGGAAAACATCAATGCCACCCAGGTTGATGAGTCTCTCGTCAAAATCCCGGGCGTGGCGATAATGGATGGTCAAGCCACTATACGCGGTGGCGCCGGCTTTTCCTATGGCGCCGGCACCCGGGTGTTGTTGCTCGTGGACGATATGCCTGCCTTGCAGGTGGATGCCGGATACCCCAACTGGAGCGACTACCCCATCGAGAACATCAGCCAAATAGAGGTACTGAAAGGCGCCGCTTCGGCGCTGTATGGTTCGTCTGCCATGAACGGCGTGATCAATATCCGGACTTCCTTTGCCAAGGACAAGCCCGAAACCAATGCTGCTGTCTTCAGTCAAATTTGGGGTACACCCAAAGACGAAAGCATGAAGTGGTGGGGCGACCCCGACACGGGCGGCATCCGGTTGCCCATCGAAACCGGCTACAGCTTTGCCCACCGCCGCAAAGAAGGCAAATGGGATATCGTGTTGGGCTCTTACGGATTGTACCGTGACAGCTACAACAAACAGACCTACAATCGCTACATGCGACTGACC
Organism: uncultured Saprospiraceae bacterium; assembly: GCA_964450465.1. GTDB lineage: Bacteria > Bacteroidota > Bacteroidia > Chitinophagales > Saprospiraceae > M3007. The sequence goes on along the minus strand of CAYVDV010000241.1, from coordinate 5,646 downwards.
CCCAATATCCGCTACCGGTTCAGCGACCGGCTCTATTTCGGGTTGAACAGCAATATCAACTTCGGTCGCAGCGGCTCTTTCTTTACCTGGGCTGACGATCAATCGGGCGCCTACCGCCCGGGCGCCAACTCCACATCCTACACCAAGGGCCGCTTGCGTTTCATGATTGATCCCTCCATCCAGTATTTTGACCAGACCGGAAACCGACATAAATTCCTCAGCCGGTATTTCTACGTCCACAACGACAATAGCGGCAACCAGAGCAACGATAGCCGCATGTACTATGGCGAATACCAATACCAGCGCCCCATGGATCAGATCGGCCTGGTCGCCACGGCGGGCGTGGTCGCCACTTACACGACAGTGGAAGCCTCGCTGTACAACGGCAATTTCAAAAACCAGAACTATGCCGGCTACCTGCAGTTGGACTACAAGGCGTTCAAGCGCCTCAACCTCTCTGCCGGGGTCCGCTACGAGCGCAACATTCAGAAAAGCCCGGATGTCATTCAGATCGGCCCTATGCAGTACGACACCATTCCGGACGGCCTGACCAAGGAAGGCAAACCGGTGTACCGCCTCGGGGCCAATTTCCAGGCCGGGCCGGGCACTTTTTTCCGCGCCTCCTACGGTGAAGGTTACCGTTACCCGACTATTGCCGAAAAATTCATTTCCACTTCGTTCGGCATCGGCAGCGTGGCGCCCAACCCCGATATCGTGTCGGAAACCGGCTGGACGGCAGAGCTGGGCCTCAAGCAGGGCTTTGCCCTGGGCAAATGGCAGGGCTTTTTTGACCTTACCGGGTTTGTTTCGGAATACGCACAAATGATGGAATTTACACTCGACAAGATCTTTCCTGCCATCATCTTTAAATCGAAAAACGTCGGTGATACCCGGGTAGCAGGGGTCGAAGTATCCGTAATGGGGCAGGGGCAGGTAGGCAACGGCACCTTGTTCCTGCTGACCGGACTGACGCACATCGATCCGCAATACCGCCTTCCAAACGGGCAAAGCCAGTTTGACCCGCTGCCGTACGGCTCTTCCGATAGCGCCAATGTGCTGAAATACCGGTTCCGGAATATGTTCAAATGGGATATGGAATATGCGCTTAAGGACTACAGCTTTGGCGCCTCCGTCCAATACAACAGCCATATGGAAGCCATCGACAACATTTTCGAGATCGGCATCAAAGGGGTGAAAAATTTCCGGGATACCCACAACCACGGGTTCACGGTTGTTGATCTTCGGGCTTCGAAAAAATTTGGCAACCACCTGAAAGTCAGCCTCCTTTGCGGCAATTTGCTGAATGAAGTGTACAGCCTTCGACCGGCATTGCTGGAAGGGCCGAGAAATTATACGCTGCGGCTGGACTGGAAGATGTAAAGACTTGATTCACATACATTTGACCTGAAATTTTACAGTTTTGACCTATCATAGCGTACTTTTCAAGACCTGTACTGCCTTTCTTCTCCTGATGCTTTTCGCCTGCAGCCAACCGGCTGGCACGCCGGAAAAGCATCAGGGGGAAACGCCGGAATCGGTTTCCGGGGCTCCCGTTTTCCAGCTCAGCACTACTCCACCCCCGGATCCAGCGGACGAGGGCGCCAACTGGTGTAATGCGCGATTTGGCGATCAACTCGTCA
>CAYVDV010000241.1:0-3906 GCA_964450465.1 uncultured Saprospiraceae bacterium | reverse complement strand
CCAGCGGACGAGGGCGCCAACTGGTGTAATGCGCGATTTGGCGATCAACTCGTCATCAATGCGGAGCAGGTGAACACCAACCGCCGGTATTTTTTCCCGGGTCCCGGTATCACTAAACTGGTGGTTGGCCCCAGCGGCGCTACCGCCACGCTTTTGCTTGAACCGACAGGGGATGGTAACCTCAGCTTGTACACTGGCGCCAATTTCCCGGAATGCTTGTCCCAACCAGCAAATATCAGCCCGGCTGGCGGCGCCTCGATACTCCGGTACAATAACTATAAGAACGTCGACTTCCGGATGGAACTCCAGGAAGAATCCGGGCACTTGAAGGTCATCCTGGAGTTACCTCCCGGCGCCAGATACGGTGTGAGCGCCCAACAATGCCCGGAATGCCAATAATCCTGTAAAAAAATGCGCCTTGTACTGGTTGCAGAATTGGATTTGACTACATTTGCGCGCATCCTCAAATTGAAGCGTTCATGTTCACAATAAACATCTATTTGCGCTTTGCCCTCATCGCGGTGGGCATTCTCGGTGGCATTGCACTTTGGTTAGCTTTCGGATTCTGGTACGGGTTTCCTTTTCTGCTGGTCGGCGTCTTTATGCTGGCAGGCTACCTGATGCTGGGCACTATTATGTCCACCAACATGTTGCTGAGCCAGGCCCGGTTTGCCGAGGCAGAACAACGGCTGAAGCTCACTTTTTTCCCGGGTATTTTGCTGGTTGGGTATAAAGGGGTGTATTACATGACCCTCGGCGCGCTGGCCATGCAAAAGAAAGATATGAGCACCGGTGAAATGTGGTTGAAAAAAGCGCTTGACGCCGGTCTTCCCTCCGACAATGAACGCGGCGCCGCCATGCTGCAACTGGCGATGATCAGCGCTTCCAAAAATAACCGTCAGGCTGCGCAGAATCAGTTGAACGAGATCAAAAAACTCAATATCACCGAATCCATGCTGAAAGACCAGGTCAAGGACCTGGAAAAACAGCTCAAGCAACTCGGCCAGGCCATGAACCCCAGTATGCTGGGCATGATGGGTCGGGGAGGATTCCGCGGCGGCGGCGGCAAACGCAAAATGCCAAAAATGAAATAAGAGCATTAAACCCCGGGGGCCGCACTTAAAAACTTATCCTACCAACTCATGCAAATTGGAATTCCAAAAGAGACATACCCTGGGGAACAACGCGCTGTTGTGACTCCCGGCGATGTCGCGCGCTTTGTAAAATTAGGGGCAACGGTCGTTGTCGAATCCGGACTAGGCGCCGGCATTCGGGCCACCGATGCCGATTACGAAAAAGCAGGCGCCACGGTCAGTACGGACCGGAAGGCCATCCTGGGCGGGAACGACATCGTCCTGCGCCTGCGCAAACCCGACCCGGCAGATATTGATCTGCTGCGCCCGGGTTGTATCCACATCAGTTATCTCGACCCGTTCAACGAGAAGGCCCTGTTGGCCAAACTGGCCGAAAAGGGTGTGAGTGCCATTTCCATGGAAATGATCCCGCGCACGACACGGGCCCAGAAAATGGACTCTCTGAGCTCCCAGGCCAGCCTGGCCGGCTATGTAGCCGTTGTCCTGGCTGCCGAACGGGCGGACCGTACGCTCCCCATGATGACCACGCCGGCCGGAACGATCAACCCGGCGCGCGTGTTTGTCATCGGTGCCGGGGTAGCCGGCCTGCAGGCTATCGCCACCGCCAAGCGTCTCGGCGCCCGGGTGGATGCTTTCGACACACGGCCGGCCGTAGCCGAGCAAATACGCTCATTGGGTGCAAAGTTCGTTGAAGTTGATCTGGGCGAGACCGGCCAGACCAAAGACGGCTACGCCAAAGCACTGACGGAAGAACAATTGAAAATCCAGCGCGACGCCATGGCAAAACAATGCGCCATGAGCGATATTGTCATTACTACCGCACAGGTATTCGGCCGTAAAGCGCCCATCATTGTAACCAAGGAAATGGTGGCCGGCATGAAACCCGGCAGCATCATTGTCGATCTCGCCATTGAGACCGGCGGTAACGTGGAAGGCGCCGTACTCGGCCAGGAGGTCGATGTCAACGGGGTGCGTATTATTGGCCTGGAAAACATGGCCGGCCGGGTCGCGCTCGATGCCAGCCAGATGTATTCCGCCAACCTGTACAATCTGATCGAGGAGTTTTGGGACAAGGAAGCCAAATCCATGCCGCTCAATCTCGAAGACGATATTATTCAGGGGTGCCTGCTTACCCACGACGGAAAAGTACGCCGCGAACTCTAAGCGGCCTCCCCAACCCCAATGACCCCAATGACCTCAATGACTCTAATAACCCCATCTACCACATTGACCACGTTTAATTACACAAATATGGAAGCCTTAATTTTTCTTCTGTTTATTCTCGTTTTATCCATTTTTCTGGGGTTCGAGATCATATCCAAAGTCCCTTCCCTGCTGCACACACCATTGATGTCCGGATCAAATGCCATCTCGGGGATCACGGTTGTTGGCGCCATGTTGGCCGCCGGCCTGGGCCAGGGCAATGACCTGGCCGCCCTGCTGGGCGGCATTGCCGTGGGTTTTGCATCTATTAATGTGGTGGGTGGCTACTTTGTCACCGACCGTATGCTCAACATGTTCAAGAAAAAAGACAAATAAGCATGAGCCTCGAATCATTACTCAACATTGTATATATCCTCTCTGCCGTCACGTTTATTCTTGGATTTAAACTGATGAGCAGCCCGGTATCGGCGCGCCGGGGCAATATCATATCCGCTGTGGGTATGGGCGCTGCAGTGGTAGCAACCTTTATGTTTCCGGAAGTTGTACGCTACCAGTTTATTATTACCGGTATAATCATAGGTGGCGCAATCGGTTTGTTGTTTGCTTACCGCACGCCTATGACGGGTATGCCGCAGATGGTCGGCCTGCTGAATGGCTTTGGCGGTATTGCCAGTCTGTTTGTAGCCTGGGCTGAATTCACAGCACACCCGGAGCAAACCACCTTTGGCGGTATTATCGTGTGGCTTACCGCAATCATCGGATCGGTGACATTCTCCGGATCGGTCATTGCCTGGGCAAAACTGGAGGAGCGCTTTATTTCCGGCAAACCGATCATGTACACCGGGCAACGGTACGTCACCACAGCCGTACTGGCTGGTATTCTGGTGCTGGGCATTCTTTTCGCCATCCAGACCACCGCGCCGGATGCCGTGCTCTATATGGCCATTTTCACCGCCCTGGCACTTGTCCTTGGTATTCTGGTCGTTATCCCGATCGGCGGCGCCGACATGCCGGTGGTGATCTGTCTTTTGAACAGTTATTCGGGTATGGCTGCCTGTGCATCCGGTTTTATCGTGCAAAACAACCTGCTGATCGTAGCGGGCGCCTTGGTAGGCGCCAGTGGTATTATCCTGACACTCATCATGTGCAAGGCGATGAACCGCTCCATTGCCAACGTATTTCTCGGTGGATTCGGCTCCGACACCGGCGCCAGCAGCAAGGAAGTGGTTGGCGAGATCAAGCCGGTGAAAGCCGATGAGGCCTATCTCATGCTGGAAGCCGCCAACAGCGTGGTGATCGTTCCCGGGTACGGTCTTGCCGTATCGCAGGCACAGCACGCCGTACGCGAACTGATGGAAGCCATGGAGAAAAACGGCACGGAAGTGCGCTTTGCCATTCACCCGGTGGCCGGCCGTATGCCCGGTCACATGAACGTACTGCTGGCCGAAGCAAATATCTCGTACGACGCCATGGTAGAAATGGACGCCGTTAACCCCACGATGGAAACGGTGGACGTCTGCATGATCATCGGAGCCAACGACGTAGTCAACCCGGCTGCGCTGGAGGATAAAGCCAGCCCGCTTTGGGGCATGCCGATCATCGAAGCCCACCGGGCCCGTACCGTGATCGTCATGAAGCGCTCCATGGG
>CAYVDV010000240.1:2460-8224 GCA_964450465.1 uncultured Saprospiraceae bacterium | reverse complement strand
TGTCCGTGCACAAACCGCTCAGGTCGATGGCCGTGGCGATGTAGGTGCCCGCGCCAACCGCTGCCGGGTCGGGTACCGGATTGCCGGCCAGGTCCGTCCAGGTAACATTGCCCGGTAGGCTTGTCGTCGCGCCCAGGATCGCCGTGGGTTCACAGCCCGTTACGTCGGGGGCGTTGACCGTGAAGATATCACCCGTTACTTGAACCAATTCTTCAAAGGGAATAGTACAAGCGGCATTTGCCGTAAAGGAAACCGGGTAATTACCGGGTGTGGTATAGTTATAAATCACGGAATCTAGCGCACTCGTCCCACTCCCATCGCCAAAATTCCAGGTGCCGGAAAAACCGCTGTTATTGATAAATGTAACCGCTGTACTGTTACACGCCTGCGCAATTTCAATAAATCCGTCAAGCGGTATGGAGTCCTGAATATTTACAGGAAAGATAAACTCCCGGACACAATTGTACTGATTGCCGACGGTCAGCGTAATGGTGTATGTTCCGGCGGGACCGGAAGCCGTCGTATTGGCAGCAGCAGGGTCAGCAATGTCCAGGGTTGGCGGGATGGCCGTCCAGAGGTAGCTCAGCGTATCTCCTGAATTCAGATTCTGGGTGGTGAGATCGAACGGCGTATTCGGGCAGGCATTGGGTGGCACTTCCGCCAAAACAGAAACCCCCAAAACCGTCACGAGTGCGGTATCCTTTCGAACACAGCCAAAAGTGTCGGTTGCAATGGCAATATTAAACCCTGCCGGAGCGGCCATTGGGTTGATTGTATCACCGGCCAGGTTGGTCCAGACAATCGTTGCCGGCTCGTTGGTACTGGCCGTAAGGGTTGCCGTCGTATCACAGGTCGTTACATCATCCACCGTCAGTTCCAGCAGCGGCTGCCGCGTAATAGTGATAGAGTCGAGATCAAAGCAGGTCGCATTGCTTACAGTAAGCAGATATGTTGTGGTCGTCGGAGGATCAGCCAGTACCTGTTGGGGACCGGGGTTGAAGGTAAGAAAATCGGCAGGAGCCCAGTGATAGGTAAAGGTAGTATCACCAAGCACCGTGATCGAAACAGGGCCGCCGTCGCAGGCATATCCATTGGTAATGATACTATAGTCCAGCAAGGAATCAACTTTAAAGGGCAGTGCAAGCGTATCCATGCATCCGGCCGCTGAAGTTACGATCAACTGCGCGATACCGGTACTCAAATTAGGTATGGGCAAATTGGGCAGGTTTTTCTGATTACTCGTATAAGAGCCACCGTTCCAGATAATGTTCCAGTTCCATGCGATGATCGTACTGGTGGAATCGGTGGATTTATCGGTGAATTTCACATAAAACTGATTGGCGATACAGGATTTTGCGATGGTGAATTTAGCCTCTAACCCGGAAATGACACCTATGTTCACCCCACCGGCAACCGTGCATCCCCGGGAATCCGTCGCCGTGACCCCGTAAGAACCGGCGCCCAGTCCGGTGATAGAAGCGCCCGCCACATTGCTCACTCCCGGACCGTTCCAGGAGTAGGAATACGGCGCCGTACCGTTGGAGGCCAGGGCGGTTGCCGAGCCGGTCGTATCGTTGGCACAAAGTATATCCCCGGAACTGTTGACCGTCAGTTTCAATTGGGTATGCGTACCGATCACGCCGGTGGCCATTCCGCTGCAACCCGTATTCACATCCGTGACGGTCACCGCCACAAAGGTGCCTGGAGCCAGGTTGGTGATCTGCGGCGTATTGGAGCTTGATGCATTCCATTGGTACTGGTAACTGCCCCCGGAAGGAGTCACAATAGCCGTCGCCGTACCGTCTTCCACGCCGGCGCACTCGGCTTTTTTGATCAGCAGACCGACGGTCAGGCTGTCAATCTCCGGCAAAACCACGGTAGTATCCAACTGACAACCCTTGACATCGATGGCCTGCACGGTATAGGGCACGCCGGGTTGCAGGTTGCTGGCCGTTGCGCCCATGGTGCCGTTACTCCAATGGATCTCATACGGAGCGGTACCGCCAGTAGGAAACAATGTCATCGCCCCCGTACTGCCATTACAGGAAGGCATCGTCACCGTGACCTTAAAATGCAAAGGAGCCGGCTCAACCACCTGAACCGATCCAACGGCAGTAGTGCCGGCCTGGTCCATAACCGTGACCGTATAGACGCCCGCAGTCAGGTTCTGAATCGTCGCCGTTTGCTGACTGTTGTTCCACAGGTAGGTGTATGGTGACGAACCTCCGGTAGCGGTTACAGTAGCAGTACCGTCCGAGTCACCATGACAGCTGGGTGGTGTAAAATTGAAGGAGAGCTGGATTGGTCCCTGCGCATCAACGCCAGCCAAACTGCCCAAAACCATCAAAGCGGCCAGGATCAGGCTGCGCGCCACGTTGGTATATTTTATTTTATCAATAGTCATAGCATTGCAATTCATGGGTTCGGATGTATTCGATGCGCGATTTCTGCTTCACTGCTCTATTTCCTGGTGCCCGGAGGCAGACCCGACACAGATTCGTCGCACCGGAACGTTTCCATACTGACGATCATCACTTTTCGCGCTTTCGCGGCACTGACACTATATACAGAGGCTTTCCCTTTGCCGGGCACCCCGTTTTTTATGGCATCATCCGAACCATTATAGTCCGGATCTATAATAAACCTACCCTGCGCGTAATAGTCCGCGATATCTGTTTCCCCCTCGAATCGTTGCAAATGGTTTAACAGACAGTCTACCCGGCGATGGGTCAGTTTTTTATTGTAGGCGGGATTGCCGAGGGGCGAAGCGAATCCGGCGATATTTACTTTCACACATTCCCCGTTCCGCAATTTGTCGGTCAGGTATTCCCGGAAAGCGCGCAGACGCAACCATTCCCCGCGCACGAGAGAGTCAAAAAACGTGTTCATTTCTATATACCGCGGATCAGTTTCAGACAATCCGCCACAGCATTCCTGGAGGTAGCGCTCTTTCCGCTGATAGTAGCCGATCTCATTATAGTTTCTTTTCCTGCGATCGGTATATTTGATATAGGTGTCGGCATAGAGCCAGCTGGTAGAGGTATCCGAATCCATTGTTCCCTGATCAGGCACATCATTGTCGTAATACAATACAATAGGCAGTGTAATACGCCTGAGATACAAGGTATCATAGAGATGTTGGAAAGGCACTTTTTCCAGACCCAGGGTATCCGTCCGCCGGTCTTTCTTCGCTGCATCATCGCCTAAATAACCTTCCCGTGTTGCAGATACGGTATAGCGCCGGTCGTAAAAAATAGTCGTATTGAATTCGTTACTACCTTTTACGCTGGTATAAGTATATATTTTTTCGTTACTCCTGTCTATCCTGGTCTCTCTTAAAAGGAAAGAAGCCGAATCGAGGGGTTCTTTCGTGAACTCATCAAACACGCGTACCGTGTACTGAAGTCCCTGTTGGATATACAGATCACGACGCAGGGTGGTATCCCGGCTAATACCGAGCGTGGAAGCCAGAGCAGTATCGTCGGTATAACCCAGTTTGGTTGCCATTACACGGTATTCGTGGTCCGGATTCAGGGAAAAATGAGCGTGGTTACCTGGGAGACTGAGCAGGGTCGTGTCGCTCAGCGGGCCGCCCGCCGGTCCAGTCAGGACTGTTCCGTCCGATTTACGGGCAGACAGATCGTAAAAATACAGATCAGCACCCGCGAACGGCTCTTTGGTGTCCAAATCAAACACATACACGTTGAGGTCGATCTTAATCGGCCTTAAGTAGCATTTTTCGTCCAGGCATTTGCCCCAACCGGTATCGAGGGTATTGAAACGGATTGTATCGCTGGAAAATCCAGGTTTGCTGGTGATGAGGGCGTAGTCTTTTTTCTCGGATAAGGGGAATGTTTTCGAATAGCCGGGCACTGAAACGCTGGCGATGTCCACCCAACCGCCGGCAGTTATTTCCATCAGGCGCATGTCCGTTTGGGCCAGCGGGGCAAGGGTTTCTTTGTGGAACACGTCAATTTTGATTTCCAGCCTTTTTTCCGTGCCATAGAGGTTATAGCAGCACTCTTCCTCGGAATAATTGACGTTGCCCCCGCGGTTGGAGGCGAAAAACCGCATGTAACAGGCGTCTGAAATGGAAAAAAACACATCGTTGGCGCCGGAGTTGAAGGGCGGCGGCATCGGCTCCGCAGGGCTCCAGCCATTCGCCGTTCGCCGGGAGCGGAAAATATCAAAACCGCCGAGGCTCATTTCCGGGTAACCGAGCGAGCTGAAATACAGGGTACTGTCGCCGCTGAAGTAAAAGGGCGACACATCATCGCCGTCCGTATTCAGCGATTTCAGGTTTTGCGGCGCAGAAAAGGAATCTTTCAGAATGTGGCAGTACCAGATATCTTTATTCGTGCCGCCCCGGTTGCTGACAAAAAACAGGGTTTCGAGCGAATCGCCCGGCAGGCGGCCGACGTTTGGCTGCGTGGTGGTTCCTTCTTTAAAGTTGATGTAATCCGGCAGTTTTTCGGCAGGACCCCAGGTATCGGGGCCGGTACGTTTGCGCTGGTAAAGTTGAAACCGGAGAGCGGATTCCTTTTCATCGCCGGCCCGGGCGAAATACTGCACCGAACGGTCTTCGTTAAACGCCAGATAGGCCGTGTGTTTATGCTCGTCATTGAGATCGGTTGCATGGGCTTGTACACTGTCCCCGGCCAATGTTGCCGCCAGGATCTGCATGCGCAGCTTGCTGGAATCGCGGTTGAGGGGCCGGCTGTAGGAGGTATAGTATATTGTGTTGTCAACAAGGACGGGGGCATATTCCGCATAACGGGTATTCAGGCTGCTGACAAGCGGGCTGAGGGTCTGTTGTTTTTCTTTGGTGATGCCTTTGGCCCAGATGCAGTATTCCAGCCCTGCCTTTGCCTCTTCCAGGGATTTTTTCGACACACCGACTACCGTTTCAACCTGCCGGTAGCGCCGTTCGGCTTCATCGTAATTCCCGGCACAATAATAGGCATAAGCCAGGCGCAGCATGGTATGCCCGGCATCTTTGGTCAGTACCCGGTTCAGCAAGGTCTGAAAAGCCCAAATTGCGGTGTCGTATTGGGTGTTCGCCAACGCAGCCTCACCCAGCCCGTTCAGCGCCCCGGCGTCCGTGGAATCGCGCTTCCAGAGAAGCCGGTAATAATGGACAGCCTGGCTGTAATCGCCCCGTTCGGCGCCGCTTTCGGCCTTCTTTTTCAGCGCCGACAACGAAGGCCCCCGGTCGGTATCAGCGCCAATTCGTTCAGGGATACCCTGTTGTCCGATAGCCGTTGACACAAAGCAGAGGAAGATCGGCAGTAGGAAAATATGTGCAGGTCTTAACATAACTCGAGTGGGATGGATCAGTAATCGATCGGGCAATAATTGGTGGGTTTGAATCGGTAAAGCCGGTAGATCAAGGCAACTTCCGGACCGCCCCGGCGATTGGTTGCTACCGTGAAGTCGGAGAGGTTCAGGTCGTAGGATACACCGAGTGTCCAGGTCCGCCAGTACACTTCAAAATGCCATACCAGCGCATCCGAGTACCGTTGCCGGAAATTGACTCCGGCCTGTAAAGCCAGTTCCTCATACGGTTTGGCATTCAGCAGCAGCCGGCCGCCGGCGCCGTACAACAGCTCGCGGTAGCCTCCCTGTTCCTGATACATCACCTGACCCAGCAGGTCGAAGTTGGATGTCACCTGCACCAACCCCATGCCATAAATAGCTTTGCGCACAGCCAGTCGTACATCATCTGAATTGGTCCAGAAATCGTGGTTGGGCCGGTTTACGTGGT
>CAYVDV010000240.1:0-2450 GCA_964450465.1 uncultured Saprospiraceae bacterium | reverse complement strand
GAAGCGGGAACGCGATTTTGCCGCATAAAAGCGGTAGTTCAGGCCGGCGCTCAGATCAAAGTACTGGAGGTTTGTGCTGAACAGCGATCCGTCCTCCATGGTAGGTGCGGAGGGGTTGTACAGGCAGTCGACAAATTGCGCATCAAAGCTCCATTGGTGGTGGTTGAACGCCCGTTGGCCAAAAGCCGGGGTGACGCCCACCGTAAGAAAATTGTTTTTGGCGAGCGGCAAGGTGAGACCGACCGGGATACCGATCTGCAGGGAGGTCAGCTCCAGCGCGCCCTGCCGGTCGTAATTGATCAGCAGAGAACCGGTAAAATAGCGGTCATATTGGTTGCGCCGGTAATAAATCTTGTTCTCTACACTGCCGGAAAACGTAGTGTAGGGCACCGGAACCCCACGCCATTGCGTGCGGTAATTTCCGACGAACCGCAGATCCCCTCCGAATACACCATTGTTACCGGGATTCAAGTTGAGGGGAGAATTACCGAACTGCGAAAAATGGATATCCTGAGCCTGAAGCCCAAACGCCGGCAAGGCAAGTAGAACAAGCCAGAGCAAACGGTACAGAAATAGCGTTCTGTTCACAAGCGCTTTGTTTTTGTGATGCAGTTGAAAAAACGGATTGTAATGGCTTCGGGAAGGGAGGCGTGGATGAAACGGTGCAAACAAATTGTAAATGCAAAAAACGTACCAGTACCGCGATAGTGAACCGGGATGTAATACGTACTTTCGATTTAATGAAAAACCTGAACGGGGGGATTGAAGTAAAGCCGGCCCTTCCAAGCAATATTGCCGATGCGACCAAATGTCACCCCGGCAATATGCGATGCCTTACTTTTCAAAAGACGAGAAACTGCCGTAAAGATAGTGTTTCCCGGCAGGGTTAATAACTCCGTGTCTGTTAAAACACAAAAAGGTTTGTCGGACTTATGACAAACCTTTTTGAAAACAAAGCAGTTGCGCGGCGATTGTTTTTAAACTACCTTTTCAAGCAAACGCTGCATATCGGTTTTTTCCCGGACGATGGCGGCAACCTGATCCACGGGGATGCGCTCCTGTTTCATGGAGTCGCGCTCGCGGATTGTTACGGTGTCGTTTTCCATCGTTTCAAAGTCAATGGTGATGCAATAGGGCGTACCAACGGCATCCTGACGGCGGTAACGGCGCCCAATGGCGTCTTTCTCGTCGTACTGGCACGGAAAGTTCAATTTCAGGCGGTCAAAAATACTGCGGGCTTTTTCCACCAGATCCTCTTTGTTCCGCACGATCGGCAGCACCGCGCACTTGACCGGCGCCAGGGCCGGCGGTATGCGGAGCACGGTCCGGGTACTGTCTTCGCCCTGGGCATCTGGCACTGTTTCTTCCACGAGGGCATTGCTCATGACGGAAAGGAACATGCGGTCCACACCAACGGAAGTTTCCACTACGTAGGGGATATAACTTTCATTGAGTTCAGGATCGAAATACTGGAGCTTCCGGCCGGACAGGGCCTGGTGGTTGCCCAGGTCGAAATCGGTCCGGGAATGCACGCCTTCAAGTTCCTTAAAGCCAAAGGGAAATTCGAACTGGATATCCACGGCGGCATTGGCGTAGTGGGCCAGGTTGTCGTGGGGTTTGAAACGGAGTTTTTCCGCCGGCGTAATGGCGCGGTGCCAGGCCATGCGCTTTTCCTTCCAGTACTCGTACCATTCCATTTCGGTGCCGGGGCGGATAAAGAATTGCATCTCCATTTGCTCAAATTCGCGCATGCGGAAAATGAACTGCCGGGCAACGATCTCATTCCGGAAGGCTTTGCCGATCTGTGCGATCCCGAACGGCACTTTCTGCCGAGTCGTTTTTTGCACATTGAGGAAATTGACAAAAATCCCCTGCGCCGTTTCCGGGCGAAGGTAGAGTTTGCCCTCTTCACCGGCGATATTCGACATCTGGGTGCTGAACATAAGGTTGAACTGCCGCACTTCTGTCCAGTTGCGGGAGCCGCTCTCATCGGCGATTTGCAAATCTTCGATCAGCGCCTTCAGGTCGGCCAGGTCGTTGGCTTTCATCGCATTGGCCATGCGCGTGGCAATTTCATCGGCCCGTTTCGCCCACTCGAGCACCCGGGGATGCGTGCTGCGGAACAAAGCCTCATCGAAACTGTCGAATTTCTTGCGCGCCTTCTCCACCTCTTTGTCGATCTTGGCTTCCAGCTTGTCAATCTCGCCTTCGATCAACTGGTCGGCGCGATAGCGCTTCTTGGAGTCCTTGTTGTCGATCAGCGGATCGTTAAACGCATCCACGTGGCCGGACGCTTTCCAGATCTTGGGGTGCATGAAAATAGCGCTGTCCAGACCCACGATATTTTCGTGCAGCTGTACAATTGCCTTCCACCAGTACTCTTTGATGTTGTTTTTGAGTTCGGCGCCCATGGGGCCGTAGTCGTACACACCGCCGAGGCCGTCGTACAC
>CAYVDV010000239.1:0-8248 GCA_964450465.1 uncultured Saprospiraceae bacterium | reverse complement strand
CCTTTGAAATGCGCTCCGACCGCTATATTTATATTTCTTCGGCCGGCTTTTTCTTCCTTTTGGTCTGGCTGGCGCAAAAACTGCAACCGGCGCTTCGCAGAGGTATTTTGGCTGCCGCCGCCGTTATCTTTGGATTTCTGACGATCCAACACAGCCAGGTCTGGAAAAACGAGGTTTCGGTGTTCAAGAACTGCGTGGACATGTATCCGGACGCTACTTTGTGCAACTGCAACCTGGCCTATGGCGAATTGCTGAATTTCGACTTTGAAAATTCGATCCTGCACTATACCAAAACCCTGCAACTCGACTCGTCGTACGTAGAAGCCTATAATGGCCGCGGGCAGGCTTATTTCATGGTAAAGAAATTTCCGCAGGCTTTTTCCGATTTTGACAACGCCATCAAGGCGGGCATCATTACCCCCAAACTCTTCCTGAATCGCGGCAAATGCCACGTCATCCTCAACCGACCGGCAGAGGCCATCCCCGATCTGGCCCGGAGTATTGAACTGGAGCCCAAAAACGAGGAGACCTATTATTTTAAAGCTGTAGCCGAAGAAAAAACGGGAAACACGGAGCAAGCTGTGGCTGATTATTCCAAGGCTATTGCACTGCGGTCCGGGTATATCGAGGCGCTGGTCAACCGGGGCTTGCTTTATGCCAAAGCGCAACGCAACGAAGAGGCAATTGCCGACTATTCGGCTGCGCTGGCCGCGAATCCCAATATCGCGCTGGCATTGAACAACAGGGCTGCCGCTTATATCAACCTGCGGCGTTTTGAGGAAGCCCTCGCCGATGTAAACCGTGCCGTGGAAGTGCAACCCAACTATGCCCGGGCTTACCTTACCCGGGCGCAGATCTACAATACCCTTGGAAAAGCGGATCTGGCCGCTGCCGATATGGCGCGGGCGGCACAACTACAGGGTGGGGGACAGTAATTACTCACTAAAAAATCCTTTCCGATATGGCAAAGGTTACGCTGGAATCCCTGGTTGCCCAGAATCGCGTGGAAGACGCGCTTATACAACTGGGTCAGTTGCTGGAAAATTTGTACCAACGGTACCCGAATCAGGTTACCCTTTTGCAAAGCCGGATTGTGGACAACCGCAACCGGCTGGCCAATGGCCTGATCACGGAGGCCCAAAGCAAAACGGAAGAGAACCAGATCAAGGCCTCCCTTCTCGATCTGCTGGGAGTGATCCGTTCCGACTTGCGGGATCAGTTCACCTTGCTGCAATCCGCCTCCACACGTACGGAAGACCGGAGCAACCTGCAGGATTATGTCGTTTCGCGTACCCGCGGAAGGTACACAATCAAAGGCATGCTCAAGGAGGGCTCCAGCCTGGTGACCTTCCGGGCAAACGACAACAGCACCGGCCGCGATGTCATTATCAAGGTGCTTAAAGTGGATTATTTCAAAGGGGATATCGGCGCCCGGCTTACAGAATCCTTTCGTGCCGAGGTGGCCAGGGTGCGCCTGCTCAAGCACCGCAATATTATCAAACTCCAGGATGTCTTTTTTGACGAATCGCCTTTTTTCGTTGTCGCAGAATATGTCTGGGGAGTCAATATCAGTGAGTTGCTGGACAGTATCGGATCTATTCCCTTTTTTCTCACCCTCGAGATCCTGATCGAGCTCTGTGATGTACTGGATTATCTTCGCTACCGGCAGATTTTTCATACCAACATACGTCCGTCCAAGATCATGCTGGATGAAGAAAGCAAACCCATGATTTCCCCTTTCGAGGTCATCAAGGCAGGGTCAACCGAGCGAAAAATGAGCAAGTTTTGCGAAGATTGCCGGTATCTGAGCCCGGAAATGCTGGAAGATGGGGCAAATCTGGAGGTCGAACCGGATACCCTGCTGGAAGCGGAAAAAAATGACCAGTTTTGCATTGGGTTGGTTGCCTACGAAATGCTGACCGGGGAGCCATTGTTTTTGGGCAAAACCATTCCGGAGGTAATCCTCAACCGCCGGAGGTTTTTTGCCGATGCGGATTTACGGGAAGCCAAGCTGAAAAAACTGAGCGATACGGGCTGCCCGCCCGAGTTTGTGGCGATTGTCCGGCAATTATTGTGTAAAAATCCGGACGAGCGCTTCAATTCTGTCTGGCAGCTGGGCGACCAGTTGCGGCAGTTCCGGCCCAAACTCAACAGCCGGCAGTATGTTTTGCTGGAAAGCTATAATCGATGCCTGGCCATGCATCCGGATTTCATCGAACTGTTCTACCAGCGTTTTTTCCAGGCAATACCGGGCGTGGAACAGCGCTTTCCCAAAGAAAACTGGGAACGGCAGGTTAAAATGCTGCAGGCCGCACAGCGCGCCTTTCTGGAATCGGGCGAAGATCCGAGTTTTATGTTCCGCCTGCCCAATATCCGGGGACACGCGGGTGTTACCTTCGATCAATACAAGCTGTTTATCGAAACTTTTTTACAAACCATTGCCGCCTGTGACCCGCGTTGGGAGTTGCCGGAGGTTTCCGGCGCCTGGCAGCAGACGGTCGATATGATGTTGCCGCAATTGAAAAAACTGATTGAATCCTGAGCGTATGAAACGATTCCTGGTCTTTGCGCTGCTTCTACCGATGGCAGCTGCGCTTTCTGCGCAATCCAGCCTGAAGCCTGTTGCCGACGGGCTGACGAATGTGGTCGAACCCAAAGTCATTGCCTGGCGGCGCGACTTCCACCAGCATCCGGAACTTTCCAATCGCGAATTCCATACCGCCGGACAAGTTGCCGCTACGTTGAAGTCCTTCGGACTGGACGTGCGCACGGGCATTGCCCATACCGGGGTAGTCGGCATTCTGAAGGGAGGCAAGCCGGGGCCGGTGATCGGTTTGCGGGCCGATATGGATGCGCTGCCTGTCACGGAGCGCGGCGATTTACCGTTTAAGTCCACGGTAAAAGGCAGTTACAACGGAGCGGAAGTAGGCGTCATGCACGCCTGCGGACACGATACCCATGTCGCTATCCTTCTCGGCGCCGCAGAAGTGCTGAGCCAGCTGCGAAAGGATCTGTCCGGCACGGTAGTATTTGTTTTTCAGCCGGCTGAAGAAGGCCCGCCGGAGGGGGAAGAAGGGGGCGCAGAACTTATGGTGAAGGAAGGCTTGCTGGACGACCTGAAGATAGAGGCTATGTTCGGGCTGCACATCAATGCGCAAACGGAAGTCGGGCAGATCAGGTATCGCGCAGGCGGTATTATGGCATCGTCCGACTGGTTTTATATCACTGTGCACGGTCGCCAGACCCATGGCGCTTCGCCCTGGAGCGGGGTGGATCCCATCGTAGTGTCCGCCCAGATCATTCAGGGTTTGCAGACGATTGTCAGCCGGCAAACCAACCTCACGGAGCAGCCGGCGGTGATTACGGTCGGCAAATTCGAGAGCGGTGTGCGGGCCAATATCATTCCGGAAACAGCCGAAATGACCGGCACTATCCGGACCCTGGACACCGCCATGCGCAGCCAGATCCATCAGCGGATTATTCGGACGGCGGAGAAGATCGCGGAGAGCGCCGGTGCAAGCGCGGAAGTGCGCATTGAGAACAAAACGCCGATCACATTTAACGATCCTGCGCTTACGGCCCGGGTCCTGCCCAGTTTGCAGGAGGCGGCAGGAGCAGGGAATGTCCTGGAACGCAAGCCTATGACGGGCGCGGAAGATTTCGGCTTTTTCGCCCAGAAGGTGCCGTCGTTTTATTTCTTTTTAGGCGGCATGCCCAAGGGGGCTGACCCGGAAACCGTGGCAGCCCACCACACGCCTGATTTTTTTGTGGATGAAAGCGGTCTGAAACTAGGAGTACGGGCCTTCTGCTATCTGGCACTGGATTATCTGGGCGGAAAATAGCGGAAGATTACTCTTCCGGGTCCTCCATTTTCTTTTTCCGCTTTTTGTGCTTCAGTATCTTGGCTTCGTAGTAGAATACGATGTCCTCGGCAATATTCTTGGTTTGGTCGCCGATGCGTTCCAGTTTGCGGATCATGGACATGACCAGCAGTGCATTGCGAATCTGGTCGGGGTGGTCTTTGATACATTCCGCCACGCTGTCCAGTGACTCATTGTCGATCGCGTCCAGGATCTGGTCGCGTTTGAATATGGTGCGCACCAGCCGGGTATCCTCGGAGTCGAACGCTTCCAGTGTATCCGCCAGCATTTCTTTGGCAATGCCGTACATTTCAATGATCCGGGTGCGTTCCAGCAGATCCATCTGAAAATTCTCGTCTGCGTCCAGCACGAATTTGGCCACGCTGGCGGCGATGTCGCCGATGCGTTCCAGGTTATTGGAAATGCGCATGGCCGCCAGGGTAAATCGCAAATCGGAAGCGACGGGCTGGAACAGGGCGAACAGGTCCTCGCAGTCCCGGTCGATCTTGAGATCCAGGCCATTTACCCGTTTTTCATTTTCCATAATTTGAAGTGCCAGGTCGCCGTCGAAATTGATCAGCGCTTCGCGGCCGTCTTCCAATTGCTTGACGACCAGCTGCCACATCTCGAGGATGTCTTTTTTGAGGGTATGTAATTCGGTATCCAAATGTGTCATGACCAGATTCGAAAGAGTAGATACAGGTTAGGAAATCAGGAAATCCGGCAATATTGCTGCTTATCCGAAGCGCCCAGAAATATAGCTTTCGGTTTGGTGGTGGGACGGGTTGGTAAAGATCTTGCGCGTAGTGTCAAACTCGACTAGTTCGCCGAGGTAAAAGAAGGCGGTGAAGTCGCTAACCCGCCCGGCCTGTTGCATATTGTGTGTGACGATGATGATCGTGTACTGCTTTTTCAACTCAAAGATAAGGTTTTCGATTTTTGTCGTGGAAATTGGGTCAAGTGCAGAGGCTGGTTCATCCATAAGCACTACCGAGGGTTCCACCGCCAATGCCCGGGCGATGCACAGGCGCTGTTGCTGACCGCCGGAGAGTTCAAAGGCCGATTTTTTCAACTTATCTTTTACTTCATCCCAAAGTGCAGCCTGGCGAAGCGTTTTTTCCACCTGCTGGTCAATGAACACCCTGTCGCGAATGCCGTTGACCCGCAAGCCGTAGGCCACGTTTTCATAGATACTCTTGGGGAATGGATTGGGCTTTTGGAAAACCATGCCGACATTGCGGCGCAGTTGGTCGATGGCGTTTTCTTTTATCCGGTAGATATCCTTTCCGTCAATTTCTACCTTCCCTTCAATCCGCACGTTGTCAATGAGGTCATTCATGCGGTTGAACAGGCGCAGATAGGTGGATTTTCCGCAGCCGGAAGGGCCGATCAGCGCCGTGACGGTATTTTCCGGAATGCCCATCGTGATGCCCTTGAGCGCGTGAAAGTCGCCATAATGCAGATGGACATTTTCCGTTGCGATCTTGAACTGTTCCTGTTCTTTGTGCGATGCCTGTTGCTCTTTCATGTGCGGGCGATCAGTTTGTTTTTACTTTTTTCCCAAAATAATTCCGCAAACCGGTTGCGGCGAGGTTTGCTATCAATACGATTAGGATCAGGACCAGGGCAGTGCCGTAGGCAATCGGGCGGGAGGCCTCGATCTGCGTACCGCTGGTCGAGATCACATAGAGATGGTAAGGCAGGGCCATGCACTGGTCCAGCACGCTGGACGGCAGTTTAGGCAGAAAATAAGCGGCCACAGTGAAAAGAATTGGTGCCGTTTCACCCGAAACCCGCCCGATAGCCAGGATTACGCCGGTCAGGATATTCGGAAGAGCAGTGGGCAACACTACTTTCCGGATGGTGTACCAGCGGGAAGCGCCCAATCCGTAGCTGGCATGGCGAAAAGTGTCGGGTACCGCTTTAAGGCTCTCTTCAGTGGTGCGGATGATTACCGGCAGGGCCAGCAGGCCCAGTGTGAACGAGCCGGCGAGGATAGAGGCGCCGAAGCCGAGTTGATTCACGAACAGCGCCATGCCAAACAGGCCAAAGATGATCGAGGGAACCCCGGCAAGGTTGTCCGTCATCATTTTAATGAACCGCTTGACAGCGCCGTCCCGTGCGTATTCATTGACATAAATGCCGGCCATAATCCCTGCCGGTACCGCGATCAGCATGCTGCCGAGCACCAGATACACGGTACCGACGATCGCCGGGAAAATGCCTCCGGCAGTCATGCCGTTTTCCGGGTCGGCGGTGAGGAAACGCCAGTTGATCACGCCGATGCCTTGTTTGATAATAAAGCCCAGGATCAGCACCAGAATGCCTACAATCCCGTAGCTCATAATCCGGGCAAGCCAGAACATGATCCGTTCGATCCACTTTTTACGCCGGTCTGCCCCCTTCGGAAATTCCATAATGCTGGTTTTTATTTTGTGTTATTACGGCGTTCGATAACCGATTGTACGATCAGGTTGATGCAGAGGGTAATGACAAACAGAATGCAGCCCAGGGCAAAAAGCGCCTTGAAGTGCATGCCGCCAAACGGCGCTTCGCCCAGTTCGGCAGCGATGGTGGCCGGGATTGTGCGCACGGGTTGCAGCAGGGAATGCGGCATGATGGCGCTGTTGCCCGTGACCATCAGCACTGCCATGGTTTCACCCATTGCGCGCCCGATACCCAGTATGGCGGCGGCCGTTATGCCCGAAGCGGCATTGGGAATGACTACATTCCTGATAGTTTGCCAATGCGATGCGCCCAGTGCCAGGCTGGCCTCCTTCATGTGCCGCGGCGTGGTGCGCAGGGCGTCTTCCGACACAGTGATAATGGTCGGCAAGGCCATGATCCCCAACACAATACTGCCAGCAAGGGCGGTTTCGCCTACCGGCAGGTTAAATGATTGTTGCACAAACGGCACGATCACGACCAGCCCAAAAAAGCCGTACACCACAGATGGAATGCCGGCCAACAGTTCGATCATGGGCTTGAGGGTTTTACGCACCCGCTCATCCGCGATTTCCGCCAGATAAATGGCGGCGGCCAAACCCAGCGGCAAGGCAAACAATACGGAAAAAAAGGCCACCATAAGAGTACCCAACAGCAGCGGCATCACACCCATACGCGCTGCCGGAATGGAGGTGGGAAACCATTCGGTATCGGTAAGGAAGTTGATCACAGAAATGCGGTCCAGATCCATCCTGCGCCCGGAAGGTATGCCGGCGCTTGTAAACTTATCTCCGAAAAAGGCCAGCGTGCCGGGTAAACTGTCGAGGTAACTGTTGATGCAGGCCGGAATATTTTCAAAAGAAGCGCCCAGTTGCTCCCCGGTGTAGGCCTCTGCCAGCTCATCTAGGGTGAGCAATGAAATTGGCAGGTCCTTGCCGCCAAGGACCTGCCAGTTCGTGATCTTCCGGTCAAATATGTCTTTTACCTGTGCTGCCGAAAGCATTTTTACAGGATTCTCCCGGTGCACCCAGAGGGCATTGCCCTCCTCGATCGGGGTCAGGGAAAAAAAACTGATGCCCTCCCGAAAAAGAAAGACGACGATCAGGAGCACCGTGAAGGCCGACAAATAGCCGCAGGTTTTTACCAAAACCTCCATGAATCTGCCGGTTAGCCGATTGAATTCCATAGTTCAATGAATTGACCGGTGTCGGGAAATAACGTTTTACTTTACCGGTACGTACCCTATTTCGGCAACGGTTTTCTGACCGACATCAGACAGTACGTAGTCGACAAAGCCTTTCACCTTGGCCTCGTTTTTTGTGTCGTAAAAGTAAAACAAGGGCCGCGCAATCGGGTAGGTTTTATTTTTTGCGCCTTCTACCGAGGGCTCCACAAAGGTTTTTCCCTGGTCATAGGATACTTTCAGGGACTTTACGCTCGGCGTGGCGTAGGCGAGACCGATATAACCGATAGCACCTTCTGTTTGGCTTACCGACTGAACAATGGCGCCGGTAGCCGGCATGTTCAGGACACTGGAGGCATAGTTTTTCTTATCCATGACGTGCTCCTTGAAGAACTCGTACGTGCCGGATGAACTCTCCCGGGAGTAAGCTACGATCTTGGCGTCGGCGCCGCCGACTTCCTTCCAGTTGGTGATCTCGCCGGTGAAGATCTTCTCCAGTTGCTCGCGGGTCAGCTGACTTACCTTGTTGCCCGGGTGTACAATGACCGAAAGGGCATCGAAGCCGATGGTCACTTCCTTGATGTCCATTTGCTTTTCGCTGAACTTGAGTTTTTCGCCGGCTTTCAGATCCCGCGACGACATGCAGATGTCCGTAGTGCCGTCCATAAGTGCCGTGATGCCGGTGCCGCTGCCGCCACCTACGACGGTAATGCCGGTGCCCGGGTTCGATTTCATGTAGTCTTCCGCTTCCTTCTGGCTC
>CAYVDV010000238.1:0-8259 GCA_964450465.1 uncultured Saprospiraceae bacterium | reverse complement strand
CTCCCCGGCCCAGGCGGCCACGCAGGCCACGATGAACGGGCTGTCGTCGTATTGATTGACCGGCAGGAGCGTTATCCCGTCGGCGATATCAAAATATTCCGTTTTCAGGCCGGCGGCCTGCAGGCGTTCAAGTGCCCGGGCCTGTACGGCGGCGGCAGGTTCCCGGCGAAAGGCGCTTTTCGCTTCCTGCAGGGTTTCGTAGATGACGGGGGCGGCGGCGCGCATATCGGGGCTGAGGCGGAGGTTGCGGCTCGACATGGCCAGCCCGTCGGGTTCGCGGGTGGTGGGGCACATGACGAGTTCGATGGGCGAGTGCAGCTGGCGGAGCATATCGCGCACGATGGTCAGTTGCTGAAAATCCTTTTGGCCCATATACAGACGCTGCGGCTGCACGATATCGAGCAGGCGCTTGACGACGGTGGCCATGCCGCCGAAATGTCCGGGGCGGAACACGCCTTCCATCACCTGATCGAGTTGCCGGAAATCGAGCCGCACGCTTAGGTCCTGCCCGGGCGGGTACACCTCGTCCACGGACGGCATAAAAAGGGCATCGCAATGTGCGCTGAGCAGCAGGGCGATATCTTTTTCCGGCATTCGGGGGTACTTTTCCAGGTCGGACGGATCGTTGAACTGCGTGGGATTGACAAAAATACTGGCCACTGCCAGTCCGCATTCGGCTTTGGCGGCATACACCAGGCTGAGGTGTCCTTCGTGCAGGGCGCCCATGGTGGGGGCGAATCCTACGGTCTTGCCGGCCCGGCGTTCAGAATCGAGCCAATGCTGCAGATCGGCAACTTTTTTAAAAACCAACATAGTGATAATCGGGTGTGCGCGGCAAAGGTTGAAAAAATGCGTGGATTGGAATAATAGTACAACGCGGATGAAGTGCTAATTTTACCTTTCCGACACGTACATACCCTGCGCTATGTCTTCTTCCAACCGAACTTCCGCCCGTAAAACGCGGCAAAAATCGCCGGTTTTGGCGGCATCTCCGGCGCCCTACCGTCTGTGGCTGTGGCTGATTTTTTTTGCCGCTTCCCTGTTTTTTATCCCGCAATGCCTGGACCGCTACCTGGTCTCGCGCTTTTTTTTCCTGTCCGTGGTATTGCTGGGCGCTGTGCTGACCTTGTGGAAAGTGTTATATGCGCGTGCTGACTGGCGTTTACATGGTTTTGATCTGCTGTTGCTGACTTGGTATGGCATGAATGCAGTATCGGTTTTTTGGGCGTTCAGTTGGTCGGAGGGTGTTTTTTACACCTGTAAGGTGCTGTTGTTGTTTGCCGTGTACTGGCTGGTCCGGCAGGCTTTTTTGTATGATGCGCAACAAGTGCGCGCGACGCTGGTGCGGATCACGGCGGCGCTGACCCTGGTGGTTTCCGTCTTGCTGATCCTGCAGTTTGGCGTAGCCATCCGCGAGCACGGCCTGGACAACCAGCGCCTGTACGACTACGCTTCCGGCGTATTTGGCAACAAAGGTCTGGCTACCGACTTTCTGTTTTTTCTGCTGATCCTGAACCTGTTGTTTCGCCGGGAGTTTGCGGGGCGGTTTATATTTCCGGTATCATTTGCCGTACTGCTCGTACTCATTTTATTACTGCAAACCCGCACGGTATATCTGGCGCTGGTAGCGGGCATGCTGCTGTATCTCCCTTTAAGGGGTATGTTGGAGCCGGAATTCCGGCCGGTATTGTTCCGGCGTATTATCCCGGGAATAGTAACAGGTGTGGCGCTTCTGGCCGCGCTGGTTTCCTGGAAAGGCCGGGGGACCTCGCTGGCCGAGCGGCTGAATCCGGCAACTTACCTCGAAAGCGCTTCGGCGAATGAACGGCGTTTTGTCTGGTACAAAACCGACGAGCTGAACAAAGACCATTTCTGGTGGGGGGTGGGTAATGGCAGCTGGAAATTCCTGTTCCCTTCTAAAAGCATTGAAGGCGGTTACCGCTTGCAGGAGCAGAACATTGTGTTTACCCGGGCGCATAACGATTACCTGGAAGTGCGGGCAGAAATGGGGATGACCGGTGCAATGTTGTTTATAGCCCTTTTTGTCGCTGCATTTCTGGCAGCCCTGGTTGCTCTTCGGCAGTCGGCAGCGCCGGAGGCCCGGAGCGACCTGCCCGTGCTGCTTGCCGGTCTTGCCGGGTACTGCGTCATCCAGTATTTTGATTTTCCGCGCGAGCGGATTGAGATGCAGGCGTTACTCGGCTTGTATTTTGCCATGCTGGCTTATCACAGCCGTGCCGTGTGGGCTTCCCTCCCAGGGCTTTCGATCCAAAGGATCTTCCGGGTGTTTTTGGCACTACTGGCCGCGGGCATGTTGTTTAACATAGTCGTGGGCTGGAAGCGTATTCAGGGTGAGATACACAACGTAAACGCCCTGAAAGCACAGTCCTCCGGAAATTATCCGGTGATGCAGCGCGAAGCTGCGGCTGCTGTCAATTCTTTCTATGAATACAACGACGTAGCCCTGCCGTTGTCCTGGCTGGAAGGAATTGCCTGGTATCAGATGAACAGGATGCCGGAGGCGCTCGGTGCATTCGAACAGGCCTACCGCCTTAACCCCTGGGCATTCCAGGTGATCAACAATTACGCGACAGCGCTGGTGCGATCGGGAAAGTACTCCGAGGCGATCACCTTGTTTGAAAAAGCCCTGGCGATCAATCCGCGTTACGATGAAGGGATATTCAATGTCGCCTATTCCTGGTACAGCCTCGGCCAGTACGACAAAGCACTGGACTGGCTCAGCCGGATCGATACCATTGCTGATCCGTCCGCGCCGGCAGAAGCGCGCAAAAAAAATCAGGCTGTCCTTCAGCAAAAGGCCAGCCTGCA
This sequence comes from uncultured Saprospiraceae bacterium, assembly GCA_964450465.1. Taxonomy (GTDB): domain Bacteria; phylum Bacteroidota; class Bacteroidia; order Chitinophagales; family Saprospiraceae; genus M3007. Next base: position 5,430 of record CAYVDV010000238.1, on the reverse strand, counting down.
AACAGCAATACGTACCAAACAGCAATAGTTTTGAGTTTTGGGTTTTGAGTTGGCCCACCTTCTTCGGGAGGATAGATGTTGGTCATTATTACCTTGCAACGAAAAGGTGAATTAACTCAAAACCCAAAACCCAAAACTATTGCCGTTCCACCTGTGCCGTACCGTCCACCCGGATTGTGCTGGAGGGATCGGATTTTATAGTAGCGTGTTCGTTCACATTGATACGGGCCTGGGAGCCATCGGCGGCGGAAACATCGGCCCGGTCCGTTCGCCAGCCGGAGGCTTCGAGTTGAGCGCCCTCCGAGAGGGTAGCGCTCAGATCGTTGCCGTTGCCGATCAGCTCGACGAGGCATTTGTTCGACAAGGCCAGGTTGATCTGGTTGGAGTCGAAAAAGCCCCGGATCCGCACCGGCCCTTTAGCGGTGATGGATGAGCGGCCTTCCTTAAAGCCCCGGATTGTTACATTGCCGGTATTATCGGCATATAAGGAAGTAAATACCGGGGTTTTGATGGTACAGCGCAGTTGACCGCCTAGGTTTTTCCCGCGGGTGGTAAGGGTGAGGTTATCGCCGGTGCGGATCGTCTCCACCGCATTCCGGTCGCTTTGCGGTCCTTCGAATTCGATGCTGAAATCGTTGTCTTCGATAATTTCTGTCTCGAAGTTGCCTTCCAGGATAAAGTGGTCATAATTGCGCCCCTGGTAGTTGCGGTCGCCGAATTGCGGGCAATCTGCACAGACCAGGCCGCGACTGCTCATGCGGTACACTTTGTCGGGGTTGTCGCCGATGTAATTTCCGCCATCGGGTTCGCCGTAATCGACGTTGTGAACGCGACGGTTGATCACATCGCCGAAGGAAATGGACTTGCCCTCGGGGACTCCGATCGTCAAACGTATCTCCTGTGCCCGCCATTTTTTCCCCTGTTCAATTTGATAGCCGGAAGGGACGAGCAGTTCGTTGCCGTTGAGGGTCACATTGAAACTGGCCTGGCTGGCGTTTTCAATGGCCTCTTCGTTGGTGGCGCCTCGGGCGCGGATGGTTTGGGTGCATTCGAAGCGGCCGGAGTTGCTGGGGCGGACGCGAATTTCAACCATTTCGTTCATTTGCATGCGTTTGTTGCCGATCCACACGGGTTCGCCGTTGAAATTCCAGCTGTCGGCGCCGGGTTCGCTTTTCCCGGCCCACTGAACCCGCAGGGTGTCGGAGCGCATGCCGGAAAGGTCCAGATTTTTGGTAATAGTGCCCGACTGGCGGTAGCCGGTGATCGCCCAGCCGCCGAGGAGAACCAGGGAAACAAAGTTCAGTACCCAGAGGATACCCATGCCGGAGCCCAGCCATGCCGGCGCCCGGAAGCGGAAGATCATGCGACCCAGCCAAAGCACCGTACCGACGATGGGAATGCCCAGCAGAAAGAAGGCGTTGATAAATCCGAGATAGGTAGCGCTGCCGGAGAGCGGGCTAAAATAGGAAATATAGGGTTGGGCGGTAAAGAAGGCCCAAATGGCCGTTACCCAGGCTGTGCCCAGGCCCAGTACCAGCATCAGTGCGATGAAGATGATCAGGCCCAGCGCCAGTTTTCCAATGACGGTCAGGCAGCCGCTGGCTACAGCGGCGGTGCGGCGGCCGGCCGAGCGGATGGAATCCTGGGAGCCGAATTCATTGACTTTTTTGGAAATGCGTTCAAAGCCGTGTTCGATTTCGCGGGCGATGTTCTCCACATTAGCCTTTTCGCCCCGCATAGCGAGGCGTTCGGCGGCCGTGCGGGCCGGTGGGACAAGGATCCAGAGCAGCAGGTAGGCCGGCACCCAGAACCCGAAGGAGATCAGCGCGAGCAGGACAAAGATCAGCCGCATCCATACCGGTTCCTGCATACCGAAGTAGGCAGACAGACCGGAGCATACCCCGCCGATCACGGCATCCTCTTCGTCGCGGAACATTTTTTTGCCGGGTTGGAAGGTTTTTTTACCAGATTTGCCGGCGCCCGGTTTTTCCACCGGCTCCCCGCCAAAATCTTCGGGTTTGCCCATCACCTCGATGGCAGCCTCCACATCGGGGAGCATTACGATGCTGCGGTTGCCCAGGTTGGTGCTGATGATCTCACCCAGACGGGATTCTATATCGTGCATGATCTCGTCGCGGCCTTCACTTTCGCTGAACCGCCGGCGGATGCTGTCCAGATACGCGGAAAGATATTCATAGGCGTCGTCGTCTATGGTGATCGCGTAACCGCCGAGATTGATATTCAGTATCTTATTCATTGTTTGAAGTTGGTTGAGAGAATGTTGCAGGTTTAGAGGGTGTTGCGTGCGTTGTCCAGAATGTGGGGTTGTTGTTCAGCGGTTCAGGCATCCGGGGGAAGGGGTTCAATGTTCAAGGGGCGGGGGGCATCGGTTTCATTGGGCTCTCCGGGTTCAGCGGCGGCGCTGCTGTGCTGTTCGATCGTTTGATCCACGGCTTTTACCAGGTCCTGCCAGCTTTCGGTGAGTTCTTCCAGAAACTTCCGGCCGTCCCCCGTGATCGTAAAATATTTGCGTGGCGGGCCTTTTACGCCTTCGCGCCAGATATAGTCGACCAGTCCATCGTTTTTTAGCCGGATCAACAGCGGGTAAAGGGTGCCCTCCTTGACCAGGAGGTTGGTGCCTTCGAGTTTGCCGATAATTTCCGGGGGGTACGTTTCCCGCCCGGCTATTACCGCCAATACGCACATCTCCAACACGCCTTTCCGCATTTGTGCTTTGGCATTTTCCAAATCCATGTTTTTGTTTTTTTAGTTGTTGCCTCGGACCGGCAGGTATTTTGCATTGCCGGTTGTTTGATGGCACAAACATACGGTGATATCAAGTATTATGCAATACAAGGAACTAAATTTTGCATGCTATTTTTTCTAATAAGCTGTTTTTTCTTATTTTTTAACATAATTTTAAGAAATGCTTAACGTTGTTTAACTAAAATCATTTTTGAACCAAACACCACAGCTATGCAAAACACATCAAATCGTCGAATCAATCCGGGGCTGCCTTTACTGGCCTTCCTGCTTGTCCTTGTCAGCTCCTGTACGTCTGTGTATTTTGAAAATCCGGTACCGCAGAGCGGCACGGCGCTGCGCAGTATTCCGGAGGATTGGGCAGGGGAGTATCTTGTAGAGCAGCAAACGACGGACGAACTTTCGGATCTGGAGCAAATCTTCCGGCAGTGTTACCGCCTGGAGCGCCAGGATGCGTCCCGGCTCCTGGTATCGACGGACTACCGGATTCACGAAAAAGACATGCCCCGCCTGCGGGAGGCCCTGGAGGAACAAAAAAAGGCGGGGAAACTGATCGACTACAACCTGTCGGAGCATTTTATCGTGTATCAGGTCAAATCGGAAGACGACACCGAACCGGGCAAAGTAGAGCAACAATACACGGCATTGCTTAAAGTCGGCCCCTGGTATATTCTGCCGCAATCCATCGTTCCGTTCCGGCTTTTCGACCTCGATGCCGCTGCACAAACCGATTACGAAACCAAAAGTGAATTCCGGCTGACGGACGAGTGGCTGCCGGGAGCAGACAGTATTTCAGCGAAGCCGCTGCAACTCGTGGCCCGTCAGACCCGGCAGGCCTGGTTTTTCAATACCCGGCCCGATTCATCGGACAAATGGTCCTTGCTATATCTGCAACATCCGTCCAAAGACCGGTTGATCGTCAAAGTATCCTACCTGGCAGACTCCCAGAAGTTTGAGGAGCGGATCGACCATTACAATGCCATCGCTCCATTCCGAAAGGTGGAAGACGGCGGCTACGTGGTGAATCCTACCGATCAGGCCCTGGAGCGGCTCATGGCAGAGGACGGCCTGTTCCAAACGACCTATTTGCGCCGGATAGGGGAGTGATTTTATTCGCTTGTCGCAGTGACCGGCGTCATGGCATTTTTCCGGGGATTCCTTCAATTTTCGGCAGAATTCAATAATGAGAGTTATTGGCATTTAAACAAGCTACTGTTATGACAACCGCTCAGATTCTCGATATCCCGGTTTCCGATATCATGACCAAAGACGTGATGATCCTTGACCGCGGTGATTTATTGCGCGACGCAATCAATACGTTCAACAACCACAACATTCGCCACGCACCGGTAGTCTTTAAAAACGAACTGGTAGGCATGCTGAGCTGGATCGATCTGGAACGGCTCCCGACGCCTTCTTTATTAAAGTCGGAAGAAGTTGCAATAGGGAATGAGGCTCCCCGGTACATTACCGTTGGACAAGCCATGACGCCTGATCCGGTGAGCGTACAGGTGGGCGACCCGGTCCGGGATATTGCCCGGATATTTACGGAAAGCGACTTCCACGCCTTGCCGGTGCTGGATGGCGAGCGGATCGTGGGTATTATTTCGACCACGGATCTGATCCGTTTCTTCCTGGAGGAGCTTGGCGCATAAAGGTATTCAGGCCATGCCAACGTGCCGGCTGCCGTAGTATGCTGCCCCAAGCAGGACGGCCTTGGGGTTTTTTATAAGCCAAACCGGTATCGCTTCATTCAGGGGCCGCAGCCGGCCGACTTCGAAGAAGTGCTCCAGGAATAAGGCCTCCAGGCTGGGGTTCCATATTTTAGGCAGGATCCCGCCGCCGAGAAACAGGCCGCCGGTGGTTTTCAACTTCAACGCGAGGTTGGAGGCCTCCACGGCCAGGTACTGCACAAACAGCTGCAAGGTTTCGGCACAGACCGGACAGGTAGCTGCGTCGGCAGAACCGATCACGGTGGCGGGGTCCTCGTTTTGCATCCGCTCTTTCAGCCACCCGGGCTCTTCGCGGTTGCCAACGTCGCGCAGGAAACGGTAAATGTGCCCGATGCCAGGTCCGGAAAGCAGCCGCTCCCAGCTCACATGGCCATAGCGGTTTTGCAGATACCGGAGCAACTCCCAGTCCTGGGCAGTTCGGGGGGCAAAATCGGTATGGCCGCCTTCAGTGGCGAAGGGATGCAGGGCGTCTCCGTCCCAGTACATACCTGCTTCGCCCAAACCGGTACCGGGTGCGATGATGCCGGCATTGCCTTCGGCCGGTGGGAGTCCCGGATGCAGGCAGATCAGATCTTCGGCCTTCAGGGCTGCCAGGCCATAGGCTTCGGCCTCCAGATCGTTGAGGAGAAACACGTCCGGTACGCCCAGTTCGCGGGCGATCTGCCGGATATCGATTTCCCAGCTGAGATTGGTGGCCCGGGCTTTGCCCTTCAACACGGGTCCGGCAAACGCAATGCTCAGGCGTGCGGGCAGGGGAGTATCCGGATGAAACAGGCGGATCAGTTCGCTCAGGGAGCCAAACTGCCCGGAGGGGTACAACTCCTCCCGCCGAAGGAGCAATTCGCCCTTCCGGTGTTCAAAAAGCGCAATATCCGTCTTTGTGCCGCCGACGTCGGCAGCAATAAGTTGCGCTTCTTCTGCTAATAGCGGCTGC
>CAYVDV010000237.1:0-8273 GCA_964450465.1 uncultured Saprospiraceae bacterium | reverse complement strand
GGCCAGCAGCAGCGGGTGTACGCCGGCGGCGTCCACGGCGTGGAGTTCCTTGAGGCCGGGGAATTCCTGCGGCGTCAGCGGGGCCACCAGTTCGTGGATCAGCCAGCCGAAACTGCTGTCCTCCGCCGGCGGACGCCCAACGGCGGTGAAGTGCCAGATCGGGTCTTTGCGGTGATACACCCGGTGTACGCGCATGACCGGAAAGTCGTGCGCCAGGGAGTAATAGCCCAGGTGGTCGCCGAAGGGGCCCTCGGGCTTCTTCACATTTTTGAGGATCTCGCCAGTGATCACAAAATCGGCGTCGGCGCTCAGGGTGTAGCCGTCGCGGCGCAGGTAGCGGAAGCGGCGGCCGGCCAGCATGCCGGCAAAGGTGAGTTCGCTCAGCCCCTCGGGCAGCGGCATGATGGCCGAAAAGGCATGACTGGGCGGCCCGCCCACAAAGATGCTGCAGCGGAAGGGTTCGTCCAGCCGGTTGTACTTGGCGTGGTGCACGCCGATGCCGCGGTGCAACTGGTAGTGCATGCCCACCTCTTCGTTGGGTACATATTGGTTGCCGGACAACTGGATGCGGTACATGCCCAGATTGGCGTGCATGACGCCCGGAGCCTCCGGGTCTTCGGTGTACACCTGCGGCATGGTGATGAATGCGCCGCCGTCCATGGGCCAGCTTTTCACCTGGGGCAATTGGTCGATCGCAGTGGTACCGTACAGGACCGGAGCGCTCCAGCTGCGCATGGGCAACGCAGAAAGCGCCGTAAGCGGCGCAGACACATAGCGGAGCGGGTGCTTCAGCAGTTGCGCGGGATCTTTCTTGAGTTCGATGACGCGCTGTACGCGCTTCAGGGTGTGGCGAAACAGGAATTCCGTTTGGCGGAAGGTGCCGTACAGGTTGCTGAGGGCCTGAAAGGGGCTGCCTTTCACGCGTTCGTACAGGATGGCCGGGCCCTGCCGGTCGTACACCTGGCGGTGGATCTCCGCCATTTCAAGATTGGGATCCACTTCTTCGCGAATGCGGAGCAGCATGCCGTTTTTTTCCAGATCGCGAACGGCGTCGCGCAAACTCGGGTAAGCCATAAAGCAAAAAGCGCAGTTTTCTGCAAAACAGCGCTTTTTTCCGAATAGTTGTTAGTGGTACGCGAGATTTCTTAAATTATTCCTTGATGTGCGCCAGTTTGGTGTTTTGGTACTCGGGGTCCTTCACGATATTGCGGATCGACTTGATGGTTTCCCGGGGGCCCACGTCAAGCGCGAGGTTGACCGCCCAGTCGGGCAGATTGCCGCCGGGATCGGAGTACAGGTAGTATTCCACGTACAGCCAGCCGCCGGTGCCGGGGGTAAGGGTCCAGCGGGTATTGGCCTTTTTCATCCGCACCACGCCCTTTTCTTCCGGCACCCAGCCCGATACCGCCACGCTGGTAGAGGTGATGGTGTTGCTGACCGGATCCTGTCGCAGGGTAGTATTCACCACAATATCGCGATCGCTCAGGGGCCAGGGAAAGTCGATGCGCGAATAATAATAGATTTCGGTAGGCGACACCCGCTTGAGCAGCCGGGATTCCGCCACCTTGTACCCCCAGGTGGGATACTTCTGCACCTGGTCAAACAAGTGGACCATGCCCGACAACGGCACCTTGATGGAGGTCGTCAGTTTTAACTCGTGAATATCGCTTGTCTTGCGGTAATATACCTTGACCAGGTCTTTCTCGCTTTTCAGCACCCAGCTGTCGTCCGATTGTGCGGACAGGAAAGCGGGTAAGCCCAGAATTAGCAGGAGGACGCGGACAGACAGGGTGACTTTGGTAAGGGACATGCAGTTTTATTTAGCAGAACAGGTTAGGTTTCTTCAAACGGAAAAGAAGCGGCTTTGTTCCCTTCGGTCTGTTAATGTTTTCCAGCCGGGGACAAAAACTGTGCCGCGAAGTTAAGACGCCGGGTAATCGCCAAAGGTTTCAACGGTGTTGGGGGCCTTTCACACCATATCGAACTGCAATTTGGCCAGACTGCTGTACACGCCGTGCTCGATCATGGACAGGCTTTCGTGCGTGCCCTGTTCCACGATCTGTCCGCCCTCCAGTACATAAATGATGTCCACTTCCCGCACGGTGGCCAGGCGGTGGGCGATAATGATGCTGGTGCGGCCTTCCATGAGGTTGTTGAGCGCTTCCTGCACCACCTTTTCGCTTTCGGCATCGAGGGAAGAGGTGGCTTCATCGAGCAGGAGAATGGCCGGGTCGCGCAGGATGGCCCGGGCGATGGCAATGCGCTGGCGCTGGCCGCCGGAAAGTTTAAGGCCGCGCTCCCCTACTACCGTGTCGAGGCCCTCCGGAAATTTTTTGATAAAATCCCAGGCATTGGCCTTGCGGGCAGCCTCGATGATCTCCGGCTCTGTGGCGTCGGGCTTGCCGTAGAGGATATTTTCCCGGATCGTGCCGCCAAACAGGATCACTTCCTGCGGAACTATGGCAAAATTGCGGCGGTATGATTCCAGGTCGTACTCATATATGCTGGTCCCGTCGATCCGGATCGACCCGCCGTCCAGGCGGTGAAACTGAAGCAGCAGCTGCATGATGGTCGATTTGCCTGCGCCGCTTTGTCCGACAATGGCCACCTTTTTCCCGGAGGGAATGGTGAGGCTCACGTCTTTCAGCACCGGCATGTCCGGCCGCGTGGGGTACGAGAACCGGACCTGATCAAATTCCACGTCGCCGGTAAGGCGGCCGGCCGGATGATTGGTTTGCGGGCGCTCGTCGATTTCAGTCCGCGTGCGCAGGATCTCCCGCACCCGCTCCGTGGCGCCTACTGCGCCCACGAGTTCCGTGTAGAAGTTGCCCAGTCCGGCTATGGCCCCGCCGATGACTGCGGTGTAGGTGACAAAGGTGATCAGTCCGCCGGCCGTCATCTGGCCCGACTGTACCATGTACATGCCAAAACCGATGACAAAGAACAGGGCGCCAAAGAGCATGGTGATCACAAATACGGAAAAAATAGCCCGGCCCCGGGCGTAGTGCATGGACACGCCCACGACCTGATCGTTGGAGCGGCCGTAGCGCATGCGTTCGAATGCTTCGTTGGTAAAGGCTTTCACCGCATGGATCGATTGCAGGGTTTCATCGAGCACGGTATTGGTTTCGCCCAGGATCTCCTGCCGTTTCCGGGAAAGCCGGCGCACCCAGCGGCCGAAGATCATGGCTCCGATCACGATCACCGGAAAGGTAGCCAGCATCACGCCCGCCAGTTTGGGCGACATCCAGGTCAGCATGGCCACGCCGCCAATCAGGATAATGACCTGGCGGATAAATTCGGCGAGGATAAAATAGAACGTGTTGTACAGTTTTTCCACGTCGTTGGTCAGGCGGCTCACCAGCTCCCCTACCCTGCTTTTTTCAAAAAATACAATGGGCAGCGCGATCAGCCGCTGGTAGAGGGCCCGGCGCACATCGGCCGTACCCTTTTCGCTCACCACGGCAAACATCATCACCCGAAGGTAGGAGATCAGCCCCTGCACGGCCAGAATAGCGATAAGCCAGACCCCCATTTGCTTCAGGTCAAAGTTGATCGCCACCCCCTGCGCCACATCCAGCATTTTGCCGATGATATAGGGGAAAACCATAAAAATGCCGCTGGAAAGGAACAACAGGATCAGTCCGAATATGAACTGCCATCGGTAAGGCCGGACAAATTCAAATATCTTTAATGCTTCCCGTACGCTTTCTTTGGATAACCTGGGTTTTGTCTCTTCTTTTTTCATCGTGGGTAAAAGTCGGATTAAAACCGCTTTTAGGGGACAAAGTTGAAGAACAGGACGGTTTTTTTACAATAATATGAATTGCAGGGCGATATTTTTTCATGCCGTAAAATAACCGTAATTTTGGCAGACCGAATTTTATTTGCGGGAATCCGGTACAGGGTACCGGGCAAGTCCTTAATCTAAATAAAACCAAACCTTATGCAATCAAAAACGCTGGTGCTGGTAGTATTCGTTGCCTGGAGTGTTCTGTGCTGGTACCGGTACGTCTGCGGCATCAAGCAACAATGCGGCGATCAACCCCGGCAGGCCCAACAAGCCATCCCTTTCGAACCGCAAACCCTGCTGGATCGCAGCGCCACGGATACCGCAGCCATACAACCGGCCTTTACCCCCATGGAGGACAAGCAACCCGCTTCTACGCCTTCCCCGGAACCGGTTCCGGCCACAGAACCGGACCTGAACAAGGTGCAGGTGGAAGAACTGTCGGATCACGTAATCATTCATTTCCCATACAACTCGACCCGCAAAGAGGAGGACCAGGCAATCGACGCCTACCTGAGCCGCCTGGCGCAACAGTTGACCACGCAGGGCGGTAAAGTAACCCTGAGCGGGCACACCGATAATGTGGGCGACAGCAAAACGAACTATGCGTTTGCCCTTCGGCGCGCCAAAAATATCCGCGATATCCTCATTGCCAAAGGCGTGAAAAAATCACAGATCACCTGCGAATCCTTTGGCGAACGCAAACCGCTGGCCTCCAACGACACCCCACGCGGACGATACAAAAACCGCCGGGTGGAAATCCGGGTTAACCAATAAACACCTTCCTTCATGTTTCAACAAAGTATTTTCCAGGGTCCGGGCACCGGTACATTCACCACCCACACCTTTGAGATCATCTTCATGCTCCTCGTTACCTTTCTGATCGGCCTCTGGTTTGGCTGGGTCCTTTGGAGCAGATATCGCCAGGCCGCCGAGAAACTTCGCCTGGAAAACGAAAGCCTGAACGCCACCGCTACCGCCCTGCGGAGCGAAACCGATACGCTCAAAACCAAACTCCGGGACGCTGAAGCCGAACGCGCCACCCTCGAAGGCCAGGTGCAAAGCCTTGGCTGGGACCAGGAAAACCTGCGAAACCAACTCACCGTGCTGGAAAGCGACCTGGAAAAAGTGCAGGACCGCAACCGCCACCTGGAAACAGAACTCGGGCTGGCCATGCACGCCGGCTCGGAGGAAAGCGAGATCCCGCTGGAAATTTCCGCTCCCCTTCCCAGTGAACCCATGCCGGAAGAGCTGCCGGACCTGGAGGAAACCATCGCCAATGCGGAGGAAGAGGCTGCGAACGCCGCGAATCCGGATATCCAGGATATGGAAGAAGCGCTTGCAGCTGTCGTCGCTGCAACGACAATTGCTCCCCAGACGATAATGCCGGAACCGGAAGACGAGGAAGCGGCCACTCCCCCACCCCCTGCCGAACCGGAAAGCCCGCCGGTGGAAAAAGCGCCGGTTATTGTGGCGGTCAGCTCCGGTCCGCGCGACGACCTGAAGATCGTGGAAGGGATCGGACCCAAAATCGAGGAAGTATTGTTTAAAGCCGGCATCAACACCTTCGGGCAACTGGCAGCCACCTCCGTGCAGCAATTAAAAGACCTGCTCAACGAGGCCGGCCCCCGGTTTGCGATGCACGATCCCGGTACCTGGTCGGCCCAGGCGCTGCTTGCCTCCAATGGAGAGTGGGAAAATCTGAAAGCATACCAGGACTTTCTGAATGCGGGTAAACGCCCGGACAAAACCTGATCAGCGGATCACGACCTCTTTGATAAACTCTTCGCCGATCTCGTCGTTCAGCAGGGATTTGATCTTGTCCTTGCCGTACGACAGTTCCTGTTTCAGGGGAGCGGACAGGATTGTCAGGTAAAGTACGTTCTTGCGCACCTGGATATTCGAAGTATAGGTCGAGATCGTTTTACCCATGAGCTTTTCCCAAAGCATCTTCACCCGGGTCTCCTTGAGTTGGGGCTCCAGGCGGTATTGCTGTAGCATGGCCTGCATGGCCTCCTGCAGGGAAAGATCGTTTTTCTTTTTCATTCCGGGTTTGATTTTTGCTGTCGCAAGCGAAGGCTAATGTACGCCACCCAGCCGATAAAGATCGTAATACCCGACGTTAAAATTGGCAGGGCTCCGTTTATGCTGTTCAGGTAACCGGCGATCAGGGGCGGTACCATCTGCCCCACCGAAATCATGCTCTGGTTGATCCCCAAAATTTCGCCCTGTTCCTGCGCACTCGCCTGCGCGCTCACCACGGTAGTCAGATTGGGCGTCGTGAGCCCCTGAAACGTGGCGATCAGCGGATTGATCCACAAGATATACCAGGGATTCGTTGGAATAAGGACCAAAGGGATGGAAAGACTCAGCAGCAGGATAGAATACTTCAGGACGTCCCGGGACGCTACCTTGGACGAAATCCGGCGCACAGTAAACCCCTGCGTAAACACCAGCCAGATGCCAATCCACCCGAAAAACAGCCCGATTTCCTTTTCCTGCATACTGAAATGTTGCATCAGATACACGGAAAAAAACTGGGTAAAAAAGGCAAAGCCGAGCGATAAAAGCAGTGAAACCGTAAAAATGCCCCGCAAATTAGGCGACGAAAATGCCTTCCGTATATTGGCTACCCCCGACAGGAAATTGATCGGCGATTCCCGGCGGGTCTTCAGCGTTTCCGGAAATATTTGCCACAACAACACAAGATTCACCAGGGTCAGCGACGCCGTAAACCAGAATGGCGTGGAGTGGTTAAACCAGGAAACGACGGTATTGTCCGCCAATACGCCGCCCAACGCCGGCCCCAGGATAAAACCCAGCCCGAACGCCATGCCCACCAGGCCAAAATATTTGGGGCGCGACTGCGGTTCACGCACGGTAAGATCGGAAATGGCGGAATAAACGATGCTGACATTGCCCCCCGTAAATCCGGGCAACGCCCGGCTGAAAAACAACAAGGGCAGGTTCTTCATCAAAATCGCCGTCCCGAACAAAAGATAGCCGATCATCGTTCCGATCAGGGATATCGTCAACATGGGTCGCCGGCCATACCGGTCCGACAAAGCCCCCAACACCGGCGCCCCGAAAAACTGCATCAGCGGATAAACGGCAATAAGATAACCGTACAGGATCGACCGGGTTGCCATGCTGGTTTCCAGCGGCAAAAAACTGGTATCCTCCGATACAAACAAGGCCGGCAAAACCGGAATGATGATACCGATGCCCAGCATATCCAGGAAAACAGTCAGAAAGACGGGCAATAATGGCGATCGCTTGGACATTGTACGGTGGACTGTGGACGATGTACGGTGGACAGCAGCAAATATCATCCGGTAAACGCAATATTCGCCCCGGGGTTTATTCTTTTTCAGGAGCGCTGCAAAGAAACGGAGAATTGCCCCGTATTTTCACCCGGAAAACGATTCGCATTGGATTTTCTTTTTTTTACAGGAGCGAATAAACTGATAAGAAAATTTTAACTGAGTAAAATGGAAATAAAACAATCAGAACTGATCCTGAATCCGGACGGCAGTATTTACCATCTGAACCTCCACCCCGAGCAGGTGGCGCCGATCATCATCACCGTTGGCGACCAGGACCGGGTAGCGAAAGTGAGCCGGTATTTTGACCGCATCGAACACAGCGTGCGCAAACGGGAATTCGTCACACATACCGGCTGGCTGGGCAAAACCCGCCTGAGCGTCATTTCTTCGGGCATTGGTCCGGACAACATCGATATTGTGGTGAACGAACTGGACGCACTGTTCAACATCGACCTGCACACCCGCGAACCCAAAGCAGAACCGGTACCGCTGACCCTGATCCGCCTGGGAACGGCCGGCGGACTGCAGGCCGAGGTGGGTATCGACAGCTTCGTCACTTCCACCGGAGGCGTAGGCTTCGACGGCCTGCTGCAATTTTATCAGGCGCCGGTCCAGCAACAGCACCCGCTCGTCGGGGCCATGCGCGCCCATTTTGCCGGGCATTGGGACTTTCCGCTGGCGCCGTATTTTGCTTCCGCCAGCCCGGAACTGGTCGCCGCCTTTTCCGAGGGCTTTCATACCGGATTTACCGCCACCAACCCCGGTTTTTACGGTCCGCAGGGCCGGCAGCTGCGCATGCCGGTCCGCCTGCCGCAATACCTCGACCTGCTGCAACAGTTTTCCTTCGAAGGCAAGCGCATCCTGAACCTCGAAATGGAAACGGCGGCCCTCTGCGGCATGTCGCAACTTCTGGGCCACCGCGCAGTTTCCCTGAGCGCGATCATTGCAAACCGGGCGCTGGGACAATTCAGCGCGAATCCGGGCGATACCGTGCGCCGGCTTATTGAAACTGCCCTGGAAAAAATCACCGGCGGCCTCTGATCCGGATTTTTGCGAGCGTGTTCATCAAACTGTGTCAACAATATCTTGGATCTACCTGAAACGCCGTACGCGGGTCTTTTGACCCCGCACCAACTGCTTGATTATCTGTTGCTATT
>CAYVDV010000236.1:0-8366 GCA_964450465.1 uncultured Saprospiraceae bacterium | reverse complement strand
ATTCATCATTCATCATTCATCATTCATCATTCATCATTCATCATTCATCATTCTATTTCATCCTGATCATCTTCCGCACGGCGCTGTCGGAAGTTGTTTCCAGTTTATAGTATAGCAAACCGCTGACACCCAGCAGGGAGTTATCTATAAGGATCGCATTATATCCCCGGTTGCAGGTTTCGGTTCGCTCAAACAGGATCCTTCCGGCTTCATCATACACGGTCAGGGTGGCGTCGGTCGCCTCCGGCAGGTGGAAGCCCACCCTGGTCTTGTTGGTCCAAGGGTTGGGCTGATTTTGATAAAGCTCAAATCCAACACTGCTGACTGTGGAAGCGCCGGCTTCGTTGAAACGCAGGCCTACATCCAACAGTTCGTACGCTGTCTGCTGCCCGCTCTGGCGATAGGCTTCTGCCTTAGTGATCCGGCTGGACAGGCTCAGCAATTGTCGCAATAAACCGGCGGAGGTGGCGCGGAAGGTCACTGCAAACCCTGTTTCTTCCATGGGATCCCGCCCGGCATTGACAGAAACCGTCAGGGCATTGTCTTCCGGGAAGGAGCCGAAGTTTTCAGCGCTCATACCGGCGCCCGGTTGTACATCGAGCACTTGCAATCCCGGGAAAAGCAACGTGAACTGGAAGCCCAGCACCGTTTCCGCAGTATGCAGATCTACCGTAAAGACCTCACCTGGTTTTATCATCCTGTCCTGAATATCGAACAGCAGCATCCCGGCATTGCGATCGTCGGAGAATTGCAGGCTGCTCGTAATGGCGTTTCCGTTGACATCCCCGGTTTTTACCGCCACGAAGTCTTCCGTCATCATGTCCCCCTGCACATCAGCTACAGACTTCGTTTCCGGGAAAATTTCCTGGAAGGGGTTAAGCGGATTCGGGAACGCATAGGATTTATCCACGAATCGCCAGGAACTGTTCTCCGGAAATTCGGTGTACACGCCAAGGATCAGTTTGCGCAGTTCCACAATATCAAAGGTCGTGATCGAGCGGCTGTTGTTGGCATCAGCGGCAATCATCTTGTACGGTGAGTTCAGCGGTTCGAGACCCAGAATATGCTTATTGATGAGCACCAGGTCAAAGGTGCTTACACCGTTCAGCGGGTCGTTGTCTTTGATCGGTGTCAATACAGCGCCGGATGACAGCGGGATTGCATGCGGAAACTGGAAATGTCCCTGGTCATCACTGGCGCCATACAAGGTAAAAGGCGCCTGGCCGCCGGGTACATTGGCCTGGATCTGAACGTCTACATCTTCCACTCCGAGGCCGTTTTCCGTTTGCAGCATACCGGCAACGGAAGCGCTGGCAGCGCCGCACACTCCGGCATTGTCCTGTACATGAATATAGGTCGTACAAAAATCCGCGTTGCCAGCCAGGTCCATCGCCCATACTTCCACCAACTGGAACGACAGTTCTGAACAATCGAACGTGACGGTCGTTTGCGGGCTTCCGTCGGGATTGAAGGGGAAGCCGGATCCGGTACCAGATTCCCGAATGGCATAGATCAGCAGATTGTCCGGAGTGCAGTTGTCATAGCCGTATTCCACGAACAATGAAACGTCCACACTGACCATACCGGTAGGCATCATATTCGTGCTCAGGCCGTTGTAACAGACAATGGTCGGCTTCTTACAATCCTTGACCACAAAGGTGTATTCGCACACCTTTTCGTTGCCGCATCCATCCTCGACAAACCATTTGATCTTGTGCGTGCCGTAAGGCAGTTCGGGCACCGTAAAGATATCCGGCTGGGCGAGCGTATTCCAGCGCACGCAGGCCGTCACATCATTGCCGGAAACAGTGGTCTGCAGCCCGAAGCGGTATTTCTGGTCGAACGGTACGGGGCGTTCATCAAAGGCGCGCAATGTGCCGCCGGCGTAGTTCGGGTTGCCGGCATTGCCATAAGGCACCGTATTCGGATCGGGCAGATTGGTACTGCTGATCACAGTTTCCATAGTGCCGTTGTTATCCAGATCGAGGAACAACAGGTAGCGGAAACTGATGTTGTTGCCGGAACAAAGATCCGTGGCGGTGAGGCAGATGTCCGTCGGCGCCTCGCACAAATCGTGGCTGCCCGTGGCATTATCAAACCAATACGGCTCATTCCACAATTGGGATTCGTTTTGCGTAATGTCACAGACCTGCACCGTACTATCCGGGCATTGCACTTGCGGTTTTTGGGTATCAATGATCTTGATGATCTGCTTGTATTTATAGCAATTCGTATTTGTAGACCAGAATTTGCTGAAATCAGTCATCGAAGGATCGTCTGGTTTTACCTTCACGATTGTCGGCGCCCAGGGCGCCGGCGTACCGGAAGGAGACACTGTCGGGCCCACCAGATTGGAGGGATGGTTCAGTGTGGCATTCGGGTTGGGATTGGGCACATAGGTGCAGGGACTGTTGGGATCGTAGGTACACCAGTTGATAATTGTCCAGGTGCGCTCGATCTTGAAACAGGCATCCGGCACTACGGTAAATATCTCATCCTCATGCGAAATACCCAGTAACTCACAGTCCTCCCCAAAGATTTGCGGTTCCCCGTAATTGGCTGATCCATCGCAGACCGTCAGGATCACATCATGCGGAAAGCGGATATAGTAGTCCTGCTCATAGTTTACATACACCCGCTGGGTGCATTGGCTGGACTGACCGCCGCAATCCACCACCCGGAAGGTCCGTGTGATCGTACCCTTGTTGCAGACGGTATCAAACTGTTGATAGTTGGTATTCGTGATAACCGTGTCGATGCAGCAGTTATCCACGCCGGTAGCAAAGCCGTACGCCCAAAGACTGGGGTCAAAATTTTCGCAACTGACTGTTGTATTGGCAGGCGGGATACAGCTGGGCTTTAGTTTGTCCTCCACATATACCTGCACCTGACATTCATTGGAATGTTCCTCTTCAAATTCCAGCGACACCGGTCCGGCAGGTACAAATACATCATAGACCCGCAGAATAACGAGAATGGTATCGTTGATGTCTTCACAACAGAATTTGACCTGATCATAAAAATGATCGATGGGTTGACAGCTATTAGTTTCCACGCGTCGCGCCTTGAAACGAATATCGGAGCAGTTGTCGTAAGAACCGTCATCAAAAGTGGTTGCATTGACAAAGATCATTCCATCGATGCCCAGAGCCACCTGCGTGATCTCATCGCAAGCCGGTACAGGTGGAGAGAGGTCCTTCACGGTCAGCTGAAAAGAGCAGGAACTGGTGTTAAAACAGTCGTCCTCCAGAAAATACGTCACGGTATGGGTACCCAAGGGCAGACAAGGCGTGTACCCGAACTGAACCATGGTGTCCGGGTCGGCAAGATTATTCCCCGGGAACGTAGTAAGGGTGCCCGGAATATCATACGTTGCAATGACATCGCCGGTTATTTCGTGATGTACCTCCACCCTGGCCACGGCATAGCGGACCCGCGAGCAAACATCCGACACGATTACATCCGGAAGGTCGGTTGTGGCACAGCAGTTCAGCGGGTCGGTACTGACAGTCCGGTCATCCGGACAGGTGACCGACGGGCCGACATCGTCCAGCACTTTAATGATCTGAATGACATATTTGGGGTTGGTGGAAGGCTGCATTGGGGTTGTTGGCGAACACCAGTCATACACCGTCCAGGTGCGGATAATGTCATACGTTCCATCACAGGAATGGAGCACGTTATCCTTGTACGCTACGGACAAGCGGCAGAATCCGGCATCCGGATAAAGCGGGAAGTCGATCCCATAGGCCGTGAGGTATGGTGCTCCGGTAGCATATGGAGAGGTATCAACCGGGCTTTGGCTGCAATGAAGCGTCACATCGGCTGGAAATAATACTTCACTGATATATTGGTGTTCAAAGTAGATAAACTGCGTGCAAGTTGCCTTGTTCCCGCTGGGATCCGTAACCGTCCATACACGACGAACGAATCCAATGTAGTCATCATTACAGGTCAAATCGTTCCAGGTATCGGAGTAGATCAGGTTATACGGATCGCAATTCTCATCCACTTCCGGGTAGGCGTGTGCAATATCCAACACGTTTTGCAGATAAGCCGGGTCCAGGTTTGTGACCACACAGTTCAGTACAATATCGGTGCAAACCAGTTTTGGCGGCAGGTTATCCACCACGAAGATGGAACCGGTACAAGACACACCGGAGCAAATATCCGTCACCCGGACCAACAGTTTTTTGCCCACATAGGAGCAGTCAACCTTGTTGCCGATGTTCACGCCGTTGTAGAAGATCTCCACTGTGAACATGGAATCAACATACGTGCCTTCCAGGATCATATCCGGCAAAATCTCCACCATACCGTCTTCATCCAGAGCGACCATTACATCATCATTACATACCAGGCCGCCGCCGGGTTGGAAGTACAGGTTAACCTGATCGCTGACTGCGCTACAGGGACCGGAGGGATCGCCACTGGTCAGGGTAAGCACGACGAAAGCCTTGAGCCGGTCGGCTGCACTGGGTATGTAGGTAGTGGCGCCGGGAAAGTTGTTATTAGGCTGAAATGTACCGGTACCATTGGTGCTCCAGGTGCCCGTGCTCACGCCACTGCCGTTGGCCTGCAGCGTAGCGCCCAGTTTGCTCAGATCCAGGTTCTCGTTTTTACAGATCATAATATCATTCCCGGCATTTACGATCGGAAGTGTATTGATCGTAAGAAGCAAGGTATCCGAAACAGCCGGACAGGGGCCTGCCGGGTCGTTGCTGGTAAATACCAACGGAATGGTCGTACCGTATTCCGCCTGCGCAGGTGTGTATGTGGTAATGGGAGAAAATGAGTTGGCAAAGGTGCCGGTTCCTCCACTCCAGATCCCTCCAGTGGCGCCTCCGCCGAGGGAAGCGGCCAGGTTTGCGTTAAAATTCTGGCAGATGGTCTGGTCATTTCCTGCAAATACGGTCGGACGCGGGTACACGGTAATGGTGAATATCAATGGGGCGCCTGTACAGGTGACCCCGCCCAGCGTAACGGAAGGGGTAACCGTGATAGTAGCCGTTTGTACGGCAGCGCCGCCGTTTATCGTAGTAAAGGATGGAATGTTGCCCGTACCGGCGGCAGCCAGCCCGATCGATGGGTTGCTGTTCGTCCAATTGTACACCGTACCGGCAACCGGTCCGCCAAGTACAATTGTCGTAGTGGTATCACTACTGCAGAGCGTCTGGTTGCTTACCGGGTTGACGGAAGGCGTGGGATTCACGGTTATGGTAAAGACGACCGGATTGCCGGGGCAATTCACGTTGTTGTTCGTAAATACCGGTGTGACCGTGATGCTTGCCGTTACCGGTACCGCGCCGTTATTCACCGCGCTAAAAGATGCGATATTGCCTGTGCCGGCGGCGCCCAGCCCGATGGATGGGTTGCTGTTGGTCCAGTTGTACACGGTACCGGCTACTGAACCGCTAAAGATAATGTCATCTGTCGGTTCGCCATTGCACACCGTTTGGTTGCTCACCAGGTTCACCGTGGGAGAAGGATTTACGGTGATGGTGAAGGAAACCGGCGTACCAAAACAATTGACATCATTGAGGAAAAATTTGGGAGTAACTGTGATCGTAGCCGTCGCCGGAACATTTCCATTATTTACAGCCGTAAAAGCCGGAATATTGCCCGTACCCGAAGCGGCCAGGCCGATCGAAGGATTAGTATTGGTCCAGTTGTACACGGTGCCGGCCACCGATCCGGTAAATGCCACAGCGGCCGTTTGGTTGCCGTTGCATACCGTCTGGTCGCTCACGGAATTGACTGTGGGTGTTGGGCTCACAGTAAAAGTAAACTGTACCGGTGTGCCGGGGCAATCCACATTATTATTCGTAAATACCGGTGTAACAGTGATCGTCGCGGTCACCGGGGCATTGCCGTTGTTTACTGCCGTGAAGGCAGCTATGTTCCCTGTGCCAGAGGCCGCCAGGCCAATCGAAGGATCCGAGTTGGTCCAGTTGTACACGGTACCAGCTGCAGAGCCGCTAAACGATACGGCAGCCGTTTGATCGCCATTGCATACCGTCTGGTTGCTAACGGAGTTGACCGTAGGCGTGGGGTTCACGGTAATGGTAAACAGCTCCGGTGCGCCGGGGCAATCCACATTATTATTGGAAAATACCGGTGTGACCGTGATCGTTGCGGTCACTGGTACATTTCCATTGTTCACCGCTGTAAAAGCGGCTATATCGCCCGTCCCGGAGGCCACGAGGCCAATGGAAGGATCCGAGTTCGTCCAGTTGTACACGGTACCGGCTGCAGAGCCGCTGAACGATACGGCAGCCGTTTGATCGCCGTTGCATACCGTCTGGTCGCTCACGGGATTGACCGTTGGCCCGGGATTCACCGTAATGGCAAACAGCACAGGCGTGCCGGAGCATCCCGCATTATTGTTCGTAAATACCGGTGTAACAGTGATCGTCGCGATTACCGGGGCATTGCCGTTATTCACCGCCGTGAAGGCAGCTATGTTCCCCGTGCCGGAGGCCGCCAGGCCAATCGAGGGGTCAGAATTTGTCCAATTATAAACGGTACCGGCCACAGAACCTGTGAACGATACGGCAGCCGTTTGATCGCCGTTGCATACTGTCTGGTCGCTAAGCTGGTTTACGGTTGGCGTCGGGTTTACCGTGATATTAAATGACGTGGGGGCGCCCGGGCAATCCATGCCGCCGTTTGAAAATACCGGCGTGACCGTGATCATTGCCGAAACCGGGGTATTGCCGTTATTTACGGCAGTAAAGGCCGGAATATCGCCGATCCCGGCAGGGTCCAGGCCGATCGCAGGATTACTGTTGGTCCAGAGGTACACCGTACCGGCCACGGCCCCGCTAAAGGCAATGGCAGTCGTTTGATCGCCATTGCAAAAAGTCTTGCTGCTCACCGGATTTACCGTTGGAGCAGGGTTTACCGTGATCGTAAATAGCTCGGGCGAGCCGGGACAATCCACACCGTTGTTGGAAAACACGGGGGTAACCGTGACAAGGGCTGTTGTCGGTGTTGTACCGTTATTCACGGCAGCAAAAGCCGGGATAGCACCGGTACCGGAAGCCGCCAGACCGATGGAAGGATTGTCGTTCGTCCAGTTGTATACCGTTCCCGGTACTGAGCCGCTGAACGTTACCGCCGTAGTTTGGCCGCCGTTGCACACCGTCTGCCCGGCCACCGGATCCACCGTTGGAACCGGGTTTACTGTTATTACGACCGATTGGCCCATCACGGGTTGGGCGCAACCGTTATTGTCCTCCACACTGATAATGGAGTAGGTTGTCGTTGCAGTAGGCGAGACCATGACCAGCGTCGTATCCATCATGGTATTGCCGTCCATATCATCATTGACGGTCACCGGGAAATAGGTGGTATCCGTGGCCGTCGCGGCCTTGAGCATGACCGTATAGGGCGGCGTGCCGTTCATGCCTTTTACGTTCAGGGTGGAGGATGTGCCGGCGCATATCGTTGCCGGCGCCAAAGGCGCCAGGGAGAGCGCTGCATCAGCCTCACAACAGCCGAAAACCAATTCATCTTCAAGACAGCCGAAACCCGGTTTACAGATGGTGAGGATCACCGCCTGACCCGGATTGGCTATTTCCATCGCACTGAAAATGACCATACCCATGTTGTCCGTGACAGACAGATTCGCAACAATTTGCCCCATGTTATTTCCCGAAAAGGCAACGGAAATAACATTATTGTTGCCGATGCCGATGGGCGCCATGCAATTGGTTGCATTGCCTGCAGGGTTGGGCGTACCAATATTAAAGAACAAAGCGTCGAAATTACCATTGGCGGTCATCAGGTTGATGATGCCATTGCAGTTTTCGCTAAACTGTTCCCCCATGGGGCCGTTTTCCAGGTTAAAGACCAGATCCAAACAGCGATAACTGGACTGGTTGCCACAGCAATTGGTACCCATGGATTGGGAAGTACAAAACGGCTGCCCTACGATATTGAGCATCGATGTCGGATTGATCGTGTACTCAAATCGCGTTGGGTTGCCGGCGGGGTTACATTGCCCGAAGAGGGTTCCCGGAAGTAAGGTGAGTAAAAAAACAAAGCACCCAAGCACAGGAAGCAAGATCTTTCCCGGGATCGTCCGCGAAAAGCAGGCGTCTGGAGCTGCAAAAAATGGCATACGTTGGAAACTGTCGTGTCGTGTCTTTCTCATAACATGGTTTTTTATCCATCAATTCAAGACACGAAAGTAGACCCTCTACCAGAGGGCCTACGAGACAGTTAGCAGCCGTACGGCGCTTGCAAAAATTTCAATTTCTTGCCTATAAAAAATACAAATAAATGATTTACAAATACTTAGAAAATGTGAATTTTATTCGAATGCTGTGACTCCATCGCGAAAATCTCACTGAAACAGGATG
>CAYVDV010000235.1:0-8379 GCA_964450465.1 uncultured Saprospiraceae bacterium | reverse complement strand
TGATCCTGAATCAGGAAGGACTCCTCTTTTCAGAGGCCGCCGGAGCTGTGGATACCATTGCCTTTTCCATGGAATCCCACACGCAATGGGCACTTTCCGCGCGCCTGAACAGCGCCCCCCGCCTGTTTATCGCGGGCGCCGGGCACGTCAGTCTGGCGCTTGCCCGGCTTGCATCCAGGGTTGGCTTTTCGGTCGAGGTGTTCGACGATCGGGCGGGACTGAACACTGTGCCGGAACCGGAAGTTGCCCGGTTTACCTGCTTGCCGGATTACCGGCAAATCGCCGCACATTTACCGGAAGGCGACCAATCCTACGTGGTGCTGATGTCCTTTGGCTACCGCACCGACAAACTTGTTTTGCAGCAGTTGATCGGGCGGCGCTACCGCTACCTCGGCATGATGGGCAGTGCAACCAAGGTAGCGACGCTTTTCCGGGAGTTGGCCGACGAAGGCGCCGACCCGGAAGCGCTCCGCCGGGTGCATGCGCCGGTAGGGCTGCCGATCCACAGCCGCACACCGGAAGAGATCGCCGTGAGCGTGGTGGCGGAGCTGATCCGGGTGAAAAATTCGAGCGGGGAAAAGTAAAAACAACTCCTTTCGCTTGTTTGACGCAAAGAATCCGGTCGGAATCTACGACTGAAATATTCATTTTTGCAGCCAAAGCGCAATCCGGCGCTATCATTTTAAAAATCCAACATGATGCGATCCACCACCCGACTGCTCCTGCTTCTCTGTTTTCCCTTTGCCCTGCACGCCCAGGGCGGCTATAAACAAGCGCCGGCCGATGTAACGGCCATCGTACTCGCGCCGCCAACACCTATGACCAGCACCAGCCCCACCAATGACGCCATCATGCTGGTCGACTACAATCCCAACCCCGGCATTGCCACCCTGGCTCAACCCCTGCTGCGCATTGCTGGCCTGCGCATCAATCCGGCCCTGAATTGCCGGCAAAACACCACCGAATACACCGGCGTGACCATCCGCTGGCTGTCCCTCGATGAAACCGTAAAAATAAATCTTCCGGCCAGTGGCAAACTTGCCGGCATGCCGCAGTGGTCACCCGACGGCCGGCAAATCGCCTTCGGACTGGAAACAGCCGACGGCGTGGAACTCTGGACGGCGGAAGCCTGGACGGGCAAGGCGCAGCGCGCCGGCAACCTCCTGCTCAACGACGTGCTGGGCGGGGCTTTTTCCTGGCTCAACGACAACGACCGGCTGCTCGTCCGCATCATCCCGCCCTACCGCGAAAAAGCGCCGGCCATTTCACCCGTTCCCGACGGGCCAATGATCGATGAAACCACGCCCGGCAAACTGGCCCAGGTGCGTACTTATCAGGACCTTCTGCAAAACCCCGGCGACGAAAAGATATTCGAATACTACGCCGGCAGCCAGCTCGCCCTGGTATCCGCCAGCACCGGAAAGATGACCCAGATCTGCCCCCCGGGTCTGTACGCCGGCGCCGACCTGTCGCCCGACGAGAGATATCTGTTGGTGACCACCCTGAAACGGCCCTTTTCCTACAATGTGCCCTATTACTACTTCACCCGGAGCTACGAAATCTGGAATCTGCAGGGCAAGGCCCTGCGCTCCCTGGCCGAATTTCCGGTCAGCGACGACATACCCCGGCAGGGCGTGGTCACCGGGCCCCGCAATTTCCAGTGGCAGGCCCTGCACCCCGCCCGACTGCTCTGGGCCGAGGCCCTCGACGGCGGCGACCCGACTAACAAAGCCGAATTTCGCGACCGGCTGCTGCGCCTCGATGCGCCGTTCAACGGCGAAGCCACGGAAGTGCTGAAAACCCGGCACCGCCTGTCGGGCATCGACTGGACGGCGGACAAGGATATTGCCCTGCTCGAAGAATACGACCGGGACCGGCGCTGGACCACCACTTACCGCACCGACCTGAACAACCCCGGCGCTAAAACTGTCTTGTTCGATCGCAGCGTGCGCGATGACTACAAAAACCCCGGCAACCCGGTGTACACCCGCCTGCCCAACGGCGACCGCGTTATGCTACAGGATGGCGACTGGGCCTGGTTTGACGCTCCGGGCGCCTCGCCAAAGGGCGACCTGCCACGCCTGGACAAGATCAACCTCAAGACCGGCGAAAAGGTGACTGTGCACCAGTGTCCGGAAAACGCTTTCGAGGACTTTGTCATGTTCTCCGGCAAGGACCGGCAACACATCGTTACCCGCTACCAGTCTCGCACCGAGCCGCCGAATTTTTTCCTGGTGGATTTGAAAAAGAAAACCCGCAAGGCGCTCACGGACTTTAAAGATCCGGCGCCGCAGCTCACCGGCGTCAGCAAAGAACTGGTGAAATACACCCGGCCCGATGGCGTGCCGCTCTCGGGCACCCTGTATTTGCCGCCGGATTATAAACCCGGCCAGCGGCTGCCGTTGTTCATCTGGGCATACCCGCTCGAATATTCGGACCGGAGCACGGCCGGACAGGTCCGCGGCTCGGAAAACACGTTTACGTTTTACCGCAACGATTCGCCCCTGTTCTTTGTCACCCAGGGGTATGCCGTGCTCATGAACGCTACCATGCCGGTAGTCGGCGACCCGGAAACCATGAACAACACCTTTATCGAACAGATCGTCGCGTCCGGCCGGGCAGCCATCGACCACCTCGACTCTCTGGGTATCGTCGACCGCAGCCGCGTGGGCGTGGGCGGTCACTCTTACGGCGCCTTTATGACGGCCAACCTGCTGGCCCACTCCGACGACTATGCCTATGGCATCGCCCGTTCGGGGGCTTACAACCGCTCGCTGACGCCCTTCGGTTTCCAGAGCGAACGCCGCTCCTTCTGGGAAGCCACGGACGTGTACATGAACGTTTCGCCCTTTACGCACGCCAACAAGATCAACGAACCCCTCCTGCTCATCCACGGCGAGGCCGACAACAACTCCGGCACCTTTCCCATCCAGTCCGAGCGCCTGTTCCAGGCTATCAAGGGTAACGGCGGCACGGCGCGGCTGGTCATGCTGCCCTATGAAAGCCACGGCTACCGGGCCCGCG
The DNA here is from genome assembly GCA_964450465.1 of uncultured Saprospiraceae bacterium. Lineage (GTDB taxonomy): Bacteria > Bacteroidota > Bacteroidia > Chitinophagales > Saprospiraceae > M3007. The sequence continues at coordinate 5,355 of CAYVDV010000235.1, read as the reverse complement.
AGAGCGTATTACACGTGCTGGCGGAGATGTTCGAGTGGGCGGATAAGTATGGGAAAGGGAAGGTAGAGCGGCCCTGAACACTGGGCGTCCGCCGGGTATAAAACAAGGAGTACTGTTTCTTTGGGTATCGGCAACTGGATATCCATGATTTCCTTATTTCCTTAAAATCCGGTTTTCTTTAATGCAGGGATAACGCGAGGCCAAATAAAATAAGTTGCATATTAATCCGGCCTTAAATTGCCTGTTCCCGATACTTTGCTTATCCTTGTACTTTAGAGTGATTTGATACTCACCCTGCAAGAGTCGGTTTTGGTTCGGACCACAAACGCAAATGGACTTTTGCCTTTTTCTTTATATGTCGCATGAGGATTCTTGTACGACGTAAAAATCGCAACTAACCATTTCATTCCATGAAATTCAATTTGTCCCGCACTTAGAAAACGCTGCTATGAAAAAAATTATCGGCAGAGGAGTCTTGCTCCTTAAAACAACAACGAACGGACCGGGTCTTAAAATTGGATATCAACTGAGCTCAGATGGTATCCAATTTTTGTCTTTAGGGGGGGACTCCAGCCTGTTAACCTTGGCTCAGGCAGTAAAAAACAGCCCTTTAAATGCGCCGGCTTCGGTCATGGGGAGTGGACAGCTCATTCTGAACGACCTGCCCGCTTCACCCAATGATGCATTTTATGACGTGCATTTCGAGGCGACGCAGATCGGGGCCGCTTCCGAATCGTTTTCTATTCAGGTAAAAGAAAGCGGAGCCTTTGCACACGGACCGCAATCCTACTTTTCCGGTTTGGACCTTACGTTTCAATACAGTAAAAAAAAGGGCTTGTCCATTTCATCCGGAGGAACAATCACCCTGCATCTCAATAAAGGGGTTTTTAGTCCGGAGGAAACAGTTTTACTGGTCCCCGAATGGCAGGCGGCAAGTGAAACCCTGGTCTTTACCGCTTCGGCATCCGCCCAAATACAGATGGATTCGATCGGAAAACTCGGCAAGTTAAAGGTTGCGCTCGGATCGACGTATGACCGGTGGGCCCGGGTGCAGGGCTTATATACTTTTGACGGAGGGCTCGACCCAGCCGCCAAGGGGGAGTTTGCGGCACATGATATTTCCGGCCAGGGCGCACCCAGCCTTTATTTTGAGGGCAAACAGGATTTCCGGAAGAACCCGAACGAGGCGTATGGAGCCGAATGGACGAACAGGGGGATTGCATTCGGGGGCTCGGGTATCCTGGCCAGCCGGGACAACATCCCCAACCCTGTTGTCGATTCCATTCAGGAAAGCGAAGCTTTCTCTGTGGAGATCTGGATGAAACCTGCCGAAGCCCTGCAGGAAGGACCTGCCCGGATCTTTAGTATTGAAGGGCCGGGGTACGACAATTATTTTATCATCGGGCAGGGGCCCTGGAATGAAGGACCCTATCAACAAAACTACCGCGGCCCCGGAGCCGATTTGAATGTCAGCTACAAGTATCGTTCAAGCGGGCTTCCCGACCTGCGAAATGATTGGGAGAAACCTTTTAAAAGTCCTGCAAACGCCCTGACGACTGCCCTCATGCATGTTGTTTACTCCTGTGATCAGGAAGGGATGCAGCGAATCTTTATCAACGGGGCTCAGGTTGCCCAACGCTCCGATCCGGGCTATTATAATGCATGGCTGGGGGCATTGAGATTGGTTTTGGGCAATGATCTGAACAAAAACAAACCCTGGAAAGGAGAAATCCACCAACTGGCGATCTTCAGTCGTGCCCTCACTGCCACGGAAGTCCGGCAGCATTACCAACCGGACCTCGCAATAAGCGGCGATTTCAGCCTGGATGCGGTTATCCCCCCGCTGCAGGGCGAGTTTTTCCCGTTCAGCCTGAACAGTGGTTCGGAAGATGCCGCGCTGACTGCAGCCCGGGAACTGGACCTTGAAATTAACCCAAGACTTGGATTCAGGCAGGTTGACCTGGAATGCGTCAAATCGCCGGACAGCGCCTGGTCTTTTTCCGGGACGTTCCTGACGCGGTTTTGGGAAGATCTTGTCCCGCTGAAAGCATCCCTGGAAGCCGGCAGAACCGGCCCCGCCCGTTTAAACTTATCCGGTCCCGGGCCTTCCGGCACGTCGAAGCCGGACATCGTTCTGCTCCGCATTGGGGAGCAAAACGCCTGGGAATTATCCTTTGGAACACACCGGGAATATGCGGTAGTCCCCCTTGTTCTCGAAAACAGCATGCCCGATTACGGGGAGTTCCGGTTGGGCAATCCTCAAATTGTCCTGGGCGAACCCATCACCATGAAGGGAAAATGGCTGGGCGAAAACATGGCGTTTACCTCTGTGGGAAAAGGGACAAACCGGGTCATGAAAGGAAGCACGGCATTTGCACTTCCGTTCACGCTTGAACTCCCTCCGGAGGTGGACCCGGAAACCGGCGACGCCTGGGGGGATGCGATCCTTTTAAAGGATGTGGACATGAATATCTCCCTGGATGTGACACTGCTAAAGGATGGTTTTCTGGGTGTTTTAAATGCCTCGTTTGCGTATGAGAACCGGGTTATGGCCCTTCCCGAACGCAGGATTTACGAAGCCCCGGCTTCGAAAATGGCTTTACTCGGCGCTATTCTGGAAGATTTGAAAGCACAGGCAAGCGACTTGTTCACCGGGCTTCGGAGACATACGGAAGATTATTATCTGGATATGAATGCCGGCGCTCAACCCTGTATCTACCTGAGCACAACCGGAACGGCAGAAAGCACTATTGAATCCATTCTCCCCCGCATCTTCACGAGCAACCCCTCCCCCGCTTATGTCTCCAACCCACCGGTTTTCAAGCTGAGCCAATCCGCTGCAGGCGCTAAACTCACGCTAAACCTGAACGGCGTTGACGCAGCGGGTATCCGCACCGCCTTTGACGATTTGATCAGCCAGATTGAGGACAAAAAAGGCCTCAGCCCGGGCGGCCTGCGGCTGCTCCAAAACCGGATAGCAGAGCGCCTTCCGCTCGAATACAACGACCTGCTGTACTACCATTACGGCTGGGATATCCCCAATAATTATATTGACCTGCATCCCGGGATGCGCTTGCGCGTTGATTTTCAAAGTTATCAGTTCGTTCATGCCACCGAGCAAAAGGCGAAAAAGGGCTTTGTCGGAAGCGGAAGCATCCATATCCCGATCAACAGCTACACCGGCGACGATGGCGCCCAGTACGTAGGCTTTGGGCCCTTCCTGTCGCGCCTCCAGGCGGATAACCGGGGATACCTTTCCGAGGACGGCGCCGGGGGGCTCATCGATCTGGTAAAGGTGGGAAGCCGGAAGCAGTTTTTCCGTATGTTCTATCCAAATCAACCCATTCCAGCCACCGCACCGGAACGCTCGGTTACCATAGTCGGAGCGAATCTCCGGAAGGATCTGCCGTACGACATCCCGGTCACTGGTTCCGGCGACCTGATCAGTTTCTTTTTCCGGGACAAGGCCATGGTCATTCCCGAAATACAGGTCTTTGTTGGAAACAGGGAGGTCTATGTCCCGGTGGGCACCACCCTGCGCCAGCTCATCGAACAATATGCCAATATCCCGGTAGCGCTGGGAGCCCAGCCCAATCTCCATGCGTTTCTCGGCAAAGCGCGTCCCAGGCGGTTGATCCATACGGGCCCGGACAATACACCGCTCTATCGCTTCCTCAACCCGGGTACGAACAGCGTAGTGAATAACCGGGATGTTTTTGATCTTCCTCTGGTCAAAGGGGACAGGTTTTATTTCTAAATAGATTCAAATGTCCGATTTCCAATCTCCCCATCTGCAAAGTACGCCTTCCCTCATCCACGCGATCGAGGCAGGGGCGGGTTTGGAGGACGGGTATTCCCTGGTCTGGTTTTCACCCGATAGTTTTGAAAATTTCGGTACAAGCTGGCAAAAAGAGGTCGGCGTTTTCCTGTTCCTGCGGGCGAAATGGGGCGATCTGGACAAAGCTGCACTGCAGGAAAAACTCAGGGAATTTCTGAATACTCCGCTCTATTGGCAGGTTCGCTTTCTCTGGATTGAAAATCCCGGCGCACCCCTGATCGCGTGGAAGACCCATTCTATTTCGGTACATTCTCAGGACGGCAAGCGTCTGGTGCGCCACCGGGCTTTTCTCAATATGCGAAACTATGCCTTCTCGGTTGCCCGGGCAGTTGAAATTGAATTCGCAAAGGACACTTTTTCCCTGCTGCCCGGAAGCAATGGGACAACCGCTTTTATGTGGAGCAGCGGTTACGGGGAACACCGGTTTTTTGAGATCTCCGGGGTTAGCATCCCCATGACCGGAGCGGATACCGGATGCATGAAGTTCGCCTTCCGCATTCCCAGGGTAAACGGGCAGCAAGCATTCGGGTACCCGGGACTCGCGCAATTGGATATCGGGATCCGCATTTTCTTTCGCGACCCGGAATTCCCGGAATCGGGTAACGACTTTTACCTGGCTTCCCACCGGTATCCCTTTTTACAGGAGATCTATGATCATCCGCTTGCCGGGCCCTATTGCCCGGCCAGTATTGAGTGGCAGGGCTGCCTGGACCCCCTTTACCCGCTGAGCCGCCAAAGAAGCTATTTCGAATTTATTCCCCCGGCTTCCCCGGCCTCCGGCCTCCCCTCCGGATTCCGCACCAATTTGGGCTATACGGTCCACCTCCTGCCTCAGAAGGGCGAGAGCCGGCTGGTCTTTGCTCCCCGCCCGGCCACACTCCGGAGGGAAGATATTCAGGAAGCCCCTTTTTATCTGGTGCCGTCGGGAAAATTTGAGATCAAGGTACCAAATTACAAGCCCGATAAATCGCTGAGCTTCATCACGGTGGCAAATGTAATTTGCGGTATTTCAGGCCTGGAATACGTGAAAGTACAGGATGGGGTAGCCTCGTACATGCAGCTGGAGCCCGACCAGGCAGCCTTTGCCCCGGCGTTTATATCCACCCATGCCTTGCTGCGCGACCTTACCGGGATCATCGAATCCAAAACTCCGGTCGCCCTTCCCGAGAATACGATCGACCTGGACATGCCCATTGAAGAAACCTTCAGTGGAGGCCTGGGGATCAACGATACGGAACGGGAAGATATCCTGCACACCGTCAAAATGATTTATTTCCCTGCGGGATATGAATTCAGTGAAACCGCACGGTCGAAATTTATGGCCCTGGAAATTGTAGAAGAAATGGTGCAGTGGCTGAGCAGCATGCTCCAGTCCGCCCTGGCCACAGGAGCGGGGCAGGCCAGCCTGACGAGCTATCCCGTAACAGACAACCCGGAAAGTCCCCGGTTTCCCACTACCTCCTGGGCCTACTTTCAGGAAGGCGACAACGGTACAACGTATTATGCCCAACCCGACC
>CAYVDV010000234.1:0-8381 GCA_964450465.1 uncultured Saprospiraceae bacterium | reverse complement strand
ACCTTTCGCCTTGCCCAGGAAATTTTCTTTTAGCTCAACCTTCTAACCAGAAACCTCTCTAACCAGAAACCTCTCCAACCAGAAACCCCTCTAAATTTCTTTTAGCATTGTTTGCAGATTATCCCATTTGCATTGTACCTTTGCAGCCCGAATTTCAAAAATTTAACATTTATCAAAAAAGGAGACATTACATGCTCATCGTTGAGGTAAAAGACGGCGAAGCCATCGACAAGGTACTCAAGAAGTACAAAAAGAAATTTGAACGTGCCGGCATTCTGAAAGAATTGCGTCGCCGTAAAGCGTTCACCAAGCCTTCGGTGGAACGCCGTGCAGAAGTGCTCAAGGCCGTGTACAAAGAAGATATGTACGGCAACAAAAACGATTGATAAATGGAACTTTGTGATAATTTTCAATGCAATAGTGGTATTATTGCGTTGTCCAGTTATCGCACTTTCTGATGTTCCACGAAGAATCGTTTTATCAGTATCTGGCGCTGGAGCGTCGCTTTTCGCCGCACACCTTGGTGGCCTACCAAAACGATTTGCGGAATTTCATTGCATATCTTGCTGAAATTCAGTGCCTTACTTCGGTTTCCGAAGTAAGGCACTTGCATATACGCGCCTGGGCAGCCGCCCAAATGCAGGAAGGGCTGAGCGCCCGCAGCATCAACCGGCGCCTTTCCTGCCTGCACACCTACTTTCATTATTTGAAAAAACGGGGCTGGATCACAAAGGACCCGATGAAAAAGGTGGTAGGCCCCAAAACCGGAAAACGGCTCCCTGTCTTCGTTCAGGAGACTAATATGGCTTTCCTGTTTTCCCCAGCGGAATTCCCGGACGATTACAAGGGGCAACTGGAACGCATCGTACTCGAAACGCTTTATGCGACCGGGATGCGCCGCAGCGAACTGGTTAACCTGAAAAAAGGAGACCTTGATTTCGGTCGCATGGTCTTCCGGGTAACCGGCAAGGGCGGAAAAGAACGCATCGTTCCCTTTGCGCGCTACCTGGCGGATTTGCTGGAGTCTTTTCTGCAATTGCGCAACGAAACCTTCCCCGGAAACGCCGAGCCCTGGTTGTTGTTGAATAAAAAAGGACAACAACTGCCGCCGGAAGGCGTATATCGCATCGTGCGGAAGCATTTGTCGCGCATCACTACCTCGGAACAGCGCAGCCCCCACGTGCTGCGCCACAGCTTCGCCACACACCTGTCGAACCGGGGCGCCGACCTCAATGCCATCAAAGAACTGCTCGGACACGCCAACCTTGCGGCTACCCAGATCTATACCCACAACGCCATCGACCGCCTGATCAAAGTGTACGAACAAGCCCATCCCAAAGGGAAAACAGAGGACTGATCCGTTACTGGATTTACCTGCAAGAAACCCGTGCCCCGGCATGAACATTACACCGTGTTTTGAGTTCTGAATGCACGCAAAGAATACAATCGCCACCGGAAATAAAACACCACACAACACCGCTGGCGCGATCATAACATTTATTTCACCAACCTAATCCAAATACGATCATGACAACAACGGCAGAACCGCTGACCGACAATTTAAAACTGATCCGCGAAAGCGCCCGGGCCTTTGCCGAAAACTACATCCGTCCACATGTAATGGAATGGGATGAAGCGCAGCATTTCCCCATGGAACTGTTTCACCAAATGGGCCACCACGGCTTTCTCGGCGTGCTCGTACCTCACGCCTACCACGGCGCCGGCATGGGCTATCAGGAATACATCACCGTTATCGAGGAGATCGCTAAAGTCTGTGGTTCCATCGGCCTGAGCGTGGCCGCCCACAATTCCCTTTGCACCAACCATATCCTCACCTACGGCACCGAAGAACAAAAGCAAAAATACCTGCCTAAACTCGCCACCGGCGAATGGATTGGCGCCTGGGGGCTCACCGAACCCAATACCGGCAGCGATGCCGGCCGTATGCAGTGCGTCGCAACCCGGGACGGCGACTACTACGTGCTCAACGGAACCAAATCCTGGATCACACACGGTATTTCCGGCCAGGTAGCCGTGGTGATCGTACGCACCGGCGACCTGCTCGACAGCCGTGGCATGACAGCCTTTATCGTGGAACGCGGCACCCCCGGGTTCCAGGGCGGAAAAAAAGAAAACAAACTCGGTATGCGCGCCAGCGAAACCGCCGAGCTTATTTTCGACAACTGCCGCCTCCATAAAAGCCAAATGCTGGGAGCGGAAGGCGACGGCTTTGTGCAAGCCATGAAGATCCTGGACGGCGGCCGGATATCGATCGCCGCTTTATCGGTAGGTATTGCCAAAGGCGCCTATGAAGCTTCCGTGAAATACGCCAAGGAACGGCATCAGTTCGGCCAGCCCATCGCCAATTTTCAGGGCATCAGCTTCAAACTGGCCGATATGGCCACCAAGATCAGCGCCGCCGAACTACTTACCCGGCAAGCGGGCGAACTCAAACAACAGGGCAAAAAATGCACCCTGGAATCCGCCATGGCCAAATACTACGCCTCTGAAGTTTCGGTAGAAGTCAGCACCGACGCCGTGCAGATCCACGGCGGATATGGGTACACCAAAGACTTTCCGGTGGAAAAGTTTTACCGCGACTCCAAACTTTGCACCATCGGCGAAGGCACTTCTGAAATTCAAAAGATCGTGATCGCCCGCGAAGTGTTGCGGGACTGAACCGTTTGACCAAGAAAATACGGAAAGCAAGCGCTTTCCATGGTTTTAGCACATTAAAAACATGAAGGTACATACACTGGACTTAGCCTTTCAAAACCTGGAACACACGATTGCCGTTTTTGTCCTCGAAGGCCCCGAGGGCCTGGCGCTGGTAGAGACCGGTCCGCATTCCACTTATACGCATCTGGAAGACGCCCTGGCTGCCAAGGGCTGGAAACCCGCTGATTTCAAGGATGTATTCCTCTCCCATATCCATTTCGATCACGCCGGAGCGGCCTGGGCGCTGGCTCGTCACGGCGCCCGGATACACGTTCACCCCCGCGGCTTGCCGCACCTGGCCAGTCCGGAGAAACTGTACAACTCCGCCCGGATGATCTACGGCGACGCCATGGATACTCTCTGGGGAGCCATGGAACCCATCCCTGAAGCACAGCTTCACGCTCCCGAACACGGCGAGCGGATCGAAGCGGCAGGGCTGCTGTTCACCGCCTGGCACACCCCGGGGCATGCCGTGCACCATATCGCCTGGGAGGTAGCGCCCATCGGTGCAGGCGCTGGCGAAAATGTATTGTTTACCGGCGACGTAGCCGGCGTCCGCATTGATGGACAGATCGTCGTGCCGCCCTGCCCTCCTCCGGATATCAATATTGAAGACTGGCAGGCTTCCCTGAACCTCCTGCGCAAGCTACCGGTGGAAACCCTCTACCTTACGCATTACGGCGCGATCACCGCGAAACAGCCCCACCTCGAGGCCCTCGAAGCCCGCCTGCTGGCCTGGGCTGCCTGGATGAAACCCTACGCCGAAAGCCGGACCCCCGCTCCGGAGGTGGTGCCGGCCTTTGAAGCCTATGTGCGCGCAGAGCTGAGCGCCGCCGGGGTTGGCGAAAAGGGCCTGGCCCAGTATGAAGCCGCCAATCCGGCATTTATGTCCGTTGCCGGGCTGCTGCGTTACTGGAATAAAAAACTACAGCAATGACGGCACGGGAAATCCTGCAAAAACTGGAACATCAGCGGGTGCTGGTCGTTGGAGATGTCATGCTCGACCGGTATCTGATGGGGGCTGTCAGCCGTATCTCTCCCGAAGCGCCGGTACCGGTCGTATTATACCAAAGTACGGACGACCGGCTGGGGGGCGCGGCGAATGTTGCCCTCAATATACGCGCACTGGGATCCGAGCCCATCCTCTGCAGTGTGGTCGGCGACGACCCCGACGGCCATGCCCTGGCGCGCATGCTGCCGCAAAACGGCATGCAATCCAATGGCCTGGTTTTTTCCGCTACCCGGAAGACTACGGTAAAAACCCGGGTTTTGGGCAACAACCAGCAAATGTTGCGCATCGATCAGGAGGACATCCACGACCTTGAACCGGAAGAAACCGAAGCGCTGACCCGAAAGGTGCTGGCGCTGATGGACGAGCATCCGGTGCAGGCCCTGATCTTTCAGGACTATAACAAAGGCGTGCTGACACCCGAGCTCATCGCCGTGCTTTCGGAAGGCGCGCGAAGCCGTGGGATCCTGACGGCGGTGGACCCCAAAAAGACAAACTTCCTGGCCTATCACCGGGTCGATTTGTTCAAACCGAATCTGAAGGAGATCCGGGACAGCGCGCCGTTCCCGGTCTTCCCGGAACCCCAGTCTTTGCGCAATGCGGTCGAATTTTTGCGTCAAAACATACAAAACCGCATAACCATGATCACCCTCTCGGAAAAAGGCCTATTTTTGGACGACGGGAACTCCGGCCAATTGTATCCCACCGTGCAACGCAATGTCGCGGACGTGAGCGGGGCGGGCGATACGGTGATCAGCATAGCCGCGCTGGCTTTGGCAGCCGGGCTGGATAGCGCCACGGTAGCAGCCTTGTCCAATCTTGCCGGCGGACAGGTTTGCGAATACCCCGGCGTTGTGCCGGTGCAACGGAGTATCCTGGAAGCAGAACTTGAACACTGGTTGAACCAAAATCTGTAACCATGAAATATTCCGCACTTATGCTGGCCCTCGGGCTAAGCAGCGCTGCACTTCCCGCCCAAACCTTCCTTGCTCCGGATACCATTCTGATCCAAACCTTTAATATCGATCCCTCCGACGCCATGATCGATTTCCCTAACGGCAACGATACGGTTTGGGTTAACTGGGATGCCGATAATCTCCTGACACTTTGCGGCAGCAATCAGATCATTCCCGGCGGATGGTATTGGGAAAGCGACCTGGGTGACTTAAGCGACCCTCCCGTGAATTTCGCCTTTACCAGCTGCTCGTTTCTGGAAGATCCCTCGCAACACAACGAAAACTGGTTGATATCCCCTCCGGTTTATATTCCGGATTCCATGGCTATCCTGCACTGGCGCTCCATGCCTTTCGAAGGCCCCGGATACATGGACGGGTATAAAGTGTTGGTTTCCACGAGTACCAATGAACCCTTTACCGGCGCTTTCACCGACACCATCTTTGTAGCGGCTGAGATGCTGGACTATGTAAAAGCGGGCTCTCTGGACCCTGACGATTATATTTTCTCTCCGGGATATGTCCATGCCAACCGGTATTCCGACACCGCCTATTTCTTTTTGATAACCCCCAATGCAGGCGCCTATACCGGCCGTCTGGAGCCGCATCAGGTTTCGCTGGCCCAATATGCCGGCAAACACATTTACATCGCGTTTCTGCACGATTCATCGGACGACAGCATTTTGCAAATTGACGATATTAGCGTCATTCACGGGGAAACATCCGCGGCTTCCGAACCCGGGATACGATCGTTTGCCCTGGAGGCGCAACCCAACCCGGCCGGCGATTGGGTTCTTTTGTCCTGGAACCTGCCATTTGGCCGGGAAGGGAAACTGATCCTTTCGGATCTTTTGGGCCGCACCTTGCAGGAGCAACCGGTCGATAATCGGACCAACGGAAGTATACGACTGGAGCTCCGGCAGCTTCCACAGGGCATTTATCCCTGTACGCTGCGGACTTCCGAAGGACAACAAACCATTTTGTTGGTAAAGCAGTAAGTATTTCGTTTCTTTGCGGCGGATTAATGCCTCCGTTATACGTATACGTTATTTGAAATTCTATGTTAAGTCGCCGCAGCGTTCGAATTAAGGTGATGCAGTTGTTGTACATGCTCAACCGCGATGAGCAACTGGCCTTTCCGGATCTCCTGAAAGGATACAATGATGGTATCTGGAAAACCTACGAAATTTATATTTTCCACCTGTATCTCCTGCTGAAAGTAACCCAGTACGCCGAAAAAGACGCGGCAATCCGGGCTGCAAAGTTGCTCCCCAGCGACGAAGACAAAACATTTTCCCCCCGTATCTACGCCAATCCCTGCACGCAAAGCCTGGCCAACCACGTCGGTTTCCTCAATATTGTGGCAAAAAACCACGCCAATGAAGATATCGATGAAGACCAGATCCGCCTGATGTACAATGCCTTCAGCGAAACGGAAGCATATCAGAAATACATGGAACTGGCCGAACCTACCGATCAGGACCATTCCAAACTGTTGATCGAACTCTACCGTTTCCTGACCAGCAACGATCTGTTTATTGAAATGACCGAAGATCGCTTCAACAACTGGCAGGATGATGAGTCACTGGTGGTGGGCGCGATGAAAAAGACACTGAAAGCCATGCCGCTGGAAGGCGAATTTTACAAGGAATTCGAGCCCTCCGACGAGACCGTGCGCGAATTTGGCGAACAACTGTTGCGCAAAACCTGCCAGGAAGACCAGGCGCTGTTCGAGATCATCGCACCCAATCTGAAAAACTGGGATGCCGACCGCGTGGCCGTGCTCGATATGATCATGCTGAAAATGGCCCTCTGCGAATTGTTGCATTTTCCAACGATTCCCACGAAGGTTACGCTCAATGAATTCGTGGAGATCTCCAAGTCGTATTCCACCGAAAACAGCAAGGACTTCATCAACGGCATTCTGGACCGCCTCATGAAAAAACTGGTCAAGGAGGAAAAAATCCAGAAAGAAGGCCGCGGCCTGATCGAATAACTTCAGGCCGGTCCCCTACCCTGTTTTCTTTCGCAGAAGCCACGACAAGCCCGCTGCAAGCAACAAGGCTATCCATACTGCTACCGTCGTATAGATGCTCACCTCCTGGTTTGCATTTAACAGGTTGCGGGGATCAGGCGTGTAAAAAAGAGGCAGATATAAAGAGAAATACAGCAATGGCACTGCGCACACCAGCAGGGTATCCCGCCACCACAAGTTGTCCGGACGCCGGCTAAGCCATACGGAACCGGCGGTCATTGCCAACGGCAGTAACACTGCGTAAACAGGCACTTCTTTCCAGGGCCACAGAAGCAAGATCGAAACTAAAAACATCAGCAGGGTAGCCACCAGCATGGCCAATAAACCCACAAACAGCGGTCTGGCTATGTGTCGCAGCAGAAATTCGGCAAACCGGGGAGACCAGCCCGAAACCCGCACGCCCCCGATCCCGGCAAACAGCGAGACTGCCATCAACACAAGATGGACATAGGGGGCTTGTTTGTTGATACTCAGTACTATTAGAATCAACCAAACCGGTAAAAGGCTTATCCCAAGTGCAGCCCACCGTCCCCGGCCGCCGCCTTGCCCAATTTGAACGCCCAGATAAAAATAGACCAGTAATGCGCCCAGCCAATAAAATGGCGGCATGATGCCCCAGAAAATAAAGGTAAACACCAAAGCGATGAACCCAAAGAGCAGGGCGTATCCCTTGTGTTGAAATTCATTGATCATTCCGTCTTTTTTGCCAAAACTGGGGCGAATTGGTCGCTTAATCCAATGCGCCCCGTCAGGCTACTCTATGATCTGACTACCGCAATAAGGTTACATCTCCCTTGTTTTCAAACAGATCGCCGTTGCCGCAGCGCACCCGCAAATACCACCCATAGGAGTCCGGCGAAGCTTTTTCGCCCCGGAACGTCCCGTCCCAGCCCTGATGCTCCGGATCTTCCGTCCGGTACACTTCCTCGCCCCAGCGGTTGTACACGATAAAGTAGAGCTCTGTAATAACCGCACCGCGTACGCGGAAATAATCGTTGTTGCCATCGCCGTTCGGCGTAAATGCCTTGGGAACAAAAATATACGGGTCGCGGCATTGGGTTTCCATAACGGATATCGAAACCGAAGCGGTAGCCGTACACAAATCATCCCCTGTAACAGTTACGGTGTACGTCTCCGGCCCGCTTGGGGTGGCTACCGGCAATGCCGTTTCAGCGCCGCTCAGGGTGCCTGCGGGCGACCAGGAATAGGTATATACTGTTGCATTACCGGCGGGCGTAGCCAGCAAGGTGGTTGACTCACCGGCACAAATGACGGTTTTGCCCGTCACTTCCGCCGTGACACTGACGTACACCACATCGACGTTCACGCTTTCCTCCGCCGTGCAACCGTACTGGTTGGTGACGGTCACGGAATACGTCGTACTCTCGCCCGGGCTTACTACCGGGTTTGCAATACCCGGAAGATCATCCGTCCATTCATAACTCAGTATTTGTGCCGGATCCTGATTGATCAGCGCCAAAGCAACCTCGTCGCCCAGGCATATTACCTGATCGCCTGGATCGAGTAATATATTGACCAGGGCAAAGGTCACCACTGCGGTATCCACTGCCGTACAATTTTCCGTCAGGTCCGTCGCGGTTGCGATATACGTGCCCGCTCCAACCGCTGCCGGGTCGGGTACCGGGTTGCCGGCGAGGTCCGTCCA
>CAYVDV010000233.1:0-8385 GCA_964450465.1 uncultured Saprospiraceae bacterium | reverse complement strand
GGGACGCGCCCTTATGAACCCTTCAATACCTTTTTTGCCATTGGCTCCAGTCCGAAGCGCATCCAGAATGCGGCATACAGCCTGCGCACCATCAGGTCATTCGGATATTGCCGGATCAGTCCCGCATATACCTGCTCGGCAGCGGTGTACCACTGCGCTTTTTCCAGTGCAACGGCTTCCATCATGCCTTGCACAACCGGCTCTCCATTGCGATAAGTAGCCGAACTGGAGGCCTTTTTTGCAGCAGCGGTTTGCGCTTCCGGCGTGGAAACGGTGAATTCCCGGTGCCCGGAAACTAACTTGCCATTGTCCGGTACGAACACCTGCCAGGAATACGTGCTATTTACGCTCAGATTGATCTTGCCCAGATCAACCGTGGCAAAAGTATCCTGGACGGCGGTGCTGTATTGCACCTTGTTGTTATCGTCGAATAGCTCCAGTTTATAGGTATGCGAGCCAGCCGGCTTTGACCAGTTGAAATTGACCACATCGGCCGTGACGTTCCCGTAAGGCAGGATCATGTAGATTCTGGAGCCTTGTCCTCCCCAGCCGTCGCCGCTTTGCTTGGGATCGGTTACTGTGTTGCCCATGCCATCGCCGCTTTGCTTGGGGTCGGTTACCGTGACGCCCATACCGTCGCCGCTTTGCTTGGGATCGGTGACTGTGACGCCCATGCCGTCGCCGCTTTGCTTGGGATCGGTGACCGTGGAGCCCATGCCGTCGCCGCTCCGCTTGTCGCCGGTGGATTCTGCGGATGCCAGGACGTATTTGGCAAATTCCGGATCGAAATTCAGCGTTGCCAGACTGCCCGCTTTAAAAACATCCGACAGTGCAAACACACCTTTTCCGCTAAGTCGCTTTAAACTTCCCTCACTGCATACCAATGCCGAAGCGTTCTTTTTTAAGCGCAGCGTTCCGGATTTGTTGAGAATGGCGCCGGAGGCGACCCTGGTTTTTATGGCTTTATTGGCAGATTTGTATTTCACCTTGCCTTTGCTGAAAATGACTACCGCCGGTATTTCGTCTTGTTGGGCAGGCAGCACCCCTGCGAAGAGAAGCAGGCCTGCGAGTAAAAGCAACTGTTTTTTCATCGTTTCAACGTTTGATTTTCTATTGATCGTGGTTAGCAGGATGCCCGGATAGTATAATTGATCCAACGGACCACCTTATTATCCTGCAATATAAAAATGATTTTGCTGTACACCATAATTTGTCCCAGCGGGGACTCAATGGTTTTCGGGGCTTCGCCATAGGCCGTAACGATGGCCTCGCGCCCGTCGCCCAGGCCGATGTTTTTAGCCGTTTTGCCCGTAATACCCGGGTTGGTGAGGTGGAAAATGGTCATGGGGTCATTGGTTTTCAGGCTGTTGTTACAGATATACACCTTTGAGTTGGGGCCGGGCGCCGGGTTTTGGTAAAAGGCGAGCTCGTCGTTAAGAATGATTGACCGGGAATCGTCAAACCGGGGACACTGGTCGTTGTCGGTGGGATGCGAAATATCCACCATTTTCAGGCCGTCGATCGTTTCAGATTTCAGCCCCAACTTTTCGGAGGGCGCCTTTGGGAGGGGTTCGTTGTTCAGGATCATCAGGTTAATCGCGGCCAGGGCGCTGCTGTCGATCGTAGCGGCTTGCTCAAATATCCTTTTCGCTTCGGCAATTCCGGCTTCTTCTCCGCTTTTAGCCCCCAGGATCCCGAGCAGGATGGTTGCATCTACGGCTGTTTTGGGGTATTTGTTGTCCCGCAGCGCGGCGCGGCGGGCTTCTTCTGCGGCGTAAAAGCGGGCGCGTGTGCTTTCGCCCAGCAAAGCATAGGCGCAGGCTTTGTTCAGGTAGGCCGGGGCGTAGTTGGGGTCCATGCTGATGGCAGCGTCGAATTGCAGCAGGGCTTGTCGCAGCAGCGTATCGCGGCTGCTGCCGGCGCCGTTGCCTTTGGAACCGCCGGAGAAGCTGAGGTCGAGCTGTACGGGGTAGCGGAACACGACTTCGTTGTCTTCGAATTGTTCCAGCGCCTCCAGCACCTTGGCCACGCCCAGGTTGTTGTAAATTTCGCGACTTTGATAGCGGATCGCCAGGTAGCGGTAGAATTCGTAGGCTTCGTCGTAGCGACCGATGGCCGTGAGCAGATTGGCCATTTCAAATACTTCGACCAGGCGCTCGAGTTTTTTGTTGGTCTGGCTGATCAGCGTCTTCCGGTCGGATAACGAAGGGTAGTTTTCGGTATCCGGAGCCCAGTTATAGGCCTTGTATATTTTTTGAATCAACTCCGCACCCCGGTCGAACAGGCCATATCCCGCGGAATAGGCGAGAAAGCCGCCCAGATAATCGGCTTCGGTTTCATTGGCCACCTTGTCGCTCAGGTTGTTTAGTTTCAAACTGATAGGCAGGTCTCCGTATTCCTGAACGAAACCGTTTCGCCAGCCGTGTTTTTCGTAGTAGTGGGTCAGTTCGTGGCCGAGCAGGAACGCAACGCCCGCGTCGCCGAATCCCGATTCGATACAGGTATTGAAAGCGGTTTCATCCAGTTGAACTTCATTGAGCTGATAGTTCATAAATGCCGCATTCCCGTTCCCTTTGCCCTTGAGCATTACGAGTTTGGGCACGGGCATGCGGAAATCACCCCGCGCTTCCACCAGTTTGTCAAATACCTGCAGGGCTTGCTGGTATTGCGGGGTGCTGGCCATTTTGTCCGCAGGAGACATCGGCGCCTTGGTGTTGCCGCCGAGTGGCAGGGTGCCAATGCTGCGGGTTTGCGCCGACGCAAGAGGAAGAAGGCAGACGGCAAGGGCGATATTGATCAGGAATGTTTTCATCGGGAACTGTTTCATGTTGTATTGCTTGAAATAGTGTAAACATAGAAAGATCAGGGATGGCATTACTGCTTATCCAGCACTTGAATTACCTGCTCCAGGATGGCTTCCACCAGTCCTTGCAAGTCGTTTTTTGCGTGTGTTACCGTAAATCGCCCGAGCTTCTCTGCGCCTTTATGCACGAAAACGTTGAGCGTTACCGTTTCGCCGCTGATCGCGTAAATGCCGCTGATCAGATAGCCGGTTTCGTATTCTTCCACAGGCCTGAAAATCGCCTTTCCTTCATCATTCCAGGTGCGCAGGTAAACGGCCAGTTTCTTTTTCAGTTGCAATCCGTCTCCGCCCTCTCCGCTGTCCAGAAAAACGGGACTGATAAAAATGTATTTGTCCTGTGACTTCAGACTGGGCATTTTCGACTCCGCCATGTTATCCAGCTGGCCGATGGAGAAGGTTTCGCCGCTGCCGCCCTGGCCTTTGGGAAACGCCATTTTGGGCTTTTGTTCCTTGTCGGTCATTTTGGGCACCGTGTTGTAGGCATGCAGGAATAATTTCATGACGTCCACCCGCCGGTCATCGAGCAGGGCCATACCCTTCATGCCTTCCAGCAGGCTGTAGGTCAGCAGCCCATGTCCGAATGCGGGATCCTCGAAACTCGATTTGTCGGCCGCCGCGCCGGCAAGAATGAACATGCCCGTGCGGTCTTTCATTTCGTCGTAGGCGCGTATCTGCGCGGCCGCCTCCTCTTCACCCCCCTTTTGGCCCTCGGCAAAGGCGGCAAACGAACCCGAGTTGCAGGCATCGAAGATGAGCACCTGTTTTTGTGCGGGGTTTGCCTTGATCCAGGCGATCAGGTCCTCACTGGAAATGGCATAGTTATTCCGCATCACGGTGTCGCTTTCCAGTTCAAAATCCTTGATGTCTTTGGTGAGATAATAGAACTGGTCGTTGGAGGTCTTGCCGTGGCCGGAAAAATAGACGACCAGTATGTCTTTGGCCTTGGCCTGCCCCTTGAATTCCTCGAAAGCGGCTTTAATATTCGCCCGGTTTGCCAGTGTTTGCCCCTCGGCGGTGGACAGGAGTTGCAGGTGCACGCGGCCGGGAAACAAGGCGTTGCCGGCAGCATCCAGGGCCTGCTTCATGGCGGCCGCATCCAAATCTGGGAAGCGCAGTTTCATTTTAGGATTGGAATAGTCGGCGGTGCCTACGATAATAGCGTACAGGTGGGGGAGCCCCGGACCGAGCGAGACGGTAGAGCCGGAGCTGTTGTTGTCGGCGCCTTTCGAGGCCGCCGGCGGCACGTATTGCAGTTCATAGTCCCGGCTTTTCAGCCAGCCGTCGCCGGCGATAAAGGCGCGCAGGGCGAGCGTATTGGTATCCAGGTAGAAATTGTTGAATTCGCGCAGGTCAATATCCAGGCTTGTCTTTTTATCCGGGTTGATATCTTCCTCGGGCGTCTCCTTGCCGTTGATGAAGAGGCTGAGCTTGCCCAGGCCACCCCCGCGTTCCGTGAGTTTTACGTGCAGCGTGTTGTCCGTGATTTCGGCTTCAATCTCGGGGTACAAGGACAAAGTGCCGAAAGCCGATACATCGCGAAGGGGTTTGTTCTTCATGATTTGCGCCAGCAGGCCGGGTTCCCAGTATCGTTTTTTCAGTTGCTCGAGTTCAATCACTTCAAGTCCCTGCACATAGTACATCAGGTTCATAGCGCCGGGGGAGGCGTCGAAAAGGCCGGATGGGGTGGTCACCACCCAGTCGGTAGAACCGAGTACAAGCAGACTGGCGAGTTCTTTCCCGGTGTTGCGATCCCAAAATTTGACCGTGCCATCCTGATGGCCCGTTGCCACGGATTTTCCGTCGGGAGAAAAAACCGCGGCGGCCACCGAACCGGCGTTCCCGTCAAACGACCGGATGGCCGTGCCGGACTCCCGGTCCCATAGTGTGGCTATCCCGTTGGCGCTTGCGCTGAGGATGAACTTGCCGCCATCGTCCGGCGAAAAAGCCACGGCAGGGATTTCCATGATATCGGACGACTCAAAGCTTTTGATCTCGTTGCCGGACAAGTCCCAGTACCCCGAGTTGCCGTTTTTACTTCCGGTGGCCACAAATTTTCCATCCGGAGAAAGCGCCAGCGTGTTGATGCGGGCGGATATGGAGAAGGTTTGGCGAAGATTTCCGTCCAAATCCCAGATATAGACTTCGTTCTGTTCGCTTCCCGCCAGCACGGATTTTCCATCCGGGGAAAACGCCAGGGCGCTGATGGCTGAAGCAGCGGAATAGGACTGGAGCACCCGTCCGGAAGGATCCCGGAGCCGGACAGTATTGTCTTCCCCGCCGGTCAGGAAGGATTGTCCATCCGGGGAAATAGCCACGAACGGCGCCATTTGGTGGTAATCGGAATAGTTTTGAACTTCATTGCCGTATAGATCCCAGCGGCGGGCAGCGCCGTCGATACTGCTGCTCATCAGGGACTTGCCGTCCAGCGAAAAATTAATGGCTGTAATCCCATTGGTATAACCTTTCAGCGTTGCGACGCTGTGACCGGACAGGTCCCAGACTTTCGCAGTCTGGTCCGCACTTCCGGTCAGCAGACAGGCGCCGTCCGGCGAAAAGCAGGCTGCATTTACTTCGAACGCATGTCCGCGAAAGGTCCGCTGCAGTTCGCCCGAGTCGTCCCATACACTGACGTTTCCGTCCGTGTCGCCGGTAATGATCAGTTGGCCGTTCGGCGAAAATTCCGCGGAAAGCACTCCGCTTTTATGCTTGAGTGTTTTGACCTTGCGGCCATCCGGGCTCCAGACGATAGCGGTTTTGTCCTTGCTTCCGGTGACCACGAATTTTCCGTCGCGCGAAAAGGCAATGGCGCTTATGGAGCCGTCGTGCCCCTTAAACGTTCGAATGGAAGCGCCGGTAGCGGTGTTCCATAATTCGACCCTGCCGTCTTCGCTTCCGGTCAGGATTGATTTTCCGCCGTCACCGGGTGAGAAGGCTACGGCATTCACCGACTGGTTGTGTTGAAACATGCGGATTTCCGTGCCGGATGAAGCATCCCAAAGTTTGGCGGTCTTGTCCCTGCTTCCGGTCAGCACAAATTGACCATCGGGCGAGAAGGCCACGGCGTTTACATAATTTTTGTGTCCGGAAAAGGTCTGGGTTGCCTGCCCGCTGAGATCCCAGCGTTTTGCTTTTCCATCAAAACTCCCGGTCAGGACCGACTGGCCATCGGGCGAGAAGGCGACGGAATTCACCACAAATTCATGACCGGCGAAGGTCAGGATCTCATGCCCCGACCGGTCCCACAACTTGGCCGAGTTATCCCCGCTTCCGGTCAGGATATACTTCCCGCCGGCATCGGGTGAAAAGGCCGCCGCAGTAACATGGTTGGCATGGCCAATAGGCAGTACCAGGCGCGGCGTTTGGGCCCGGACGGCAAAAGCACTGTATAAAAACAGGAAAAAGAGGGTCTTTTTCATGGACATTTGGTTTTGCGTACCCGGCTTGGCGCTTGTTTTATTCGTCCGGGTACGTACTACATTGAAAAAGCGAATGCCAGGCCGTCAGCCGGCCGGCGCTCAAAAGGCAAGGTCGTTCCTTCCCAATCGGCAGCGTGGTTAAGGAGCGGGTTGTTCCGGGTGGCCCGGGGATCAATTCGGCAGCACCCGAAACTCCGTACGGCGGTTTTGCGCATGTTCTGCTTCCGTACAATCAACCCCGTTTGCACAGCGGTTGATGAGTTTGGTTTCGCCATACCCACGGGCGACCAGCCGCTTGGGGCTGATACCTTTGGATACGAGATAATCCACCACGGATTGTGCGCGGCGTTGCGACAGTTCCATATTCTTTTCGTCCGAATCGCGGGAATCGGTGTGGGAGTTGATTTCAACCCGGATCAGCGCTTTTTCGACCATCAGTTTGTAGAGCCGTTCATCGATGATGCTTCTCGCTTCGGCCGTCAGACTGGCACTGCCCAGTTCGTAGTAGATGGGGAGCGGGTTCGGGTCGGTGAGTTTGCACTCGATTTCTTCCCAAACAGCCAGCCCGCCTTTAGACACCAGGACGCGTACAGATTCGTTCACATATTGCGGATCCACCTGCACTTCGCGCACGGTTTCATCTTTGACCAGTACCCGTTTCGTTATGGTTTTTGTTTCGGCCGGGATCTCAATTTCTTTGATCTGCGGCGGTGTGACCATTACATCCTTGGTGATGGTAATGGTTTTACCCGTTTTGGTTTCTTTGGTGTAGGTGGCGTCAACGGCTACTTTCTTAATGGGGATCGTGCTTTTTTGCTCCGGGTATTCGACATAGCAGAGCACCTGGCAATCGCGCGGGTCTGCCGATTTGCAGTTTTCTATCGACGATTTCCATTCAAAACGGGCATAAGAGGGCTGGGTCACCACTTCCTCGGTGCCGTCGATCAGTTTTACGGCCGACACGGTGATCTTGTTGTAGGGATCTTCAACCACGATGGTGTCGAGCACTTTTTTGTAAACAGCCGGTACGAATTCATAGCGTTTGGAAGCCGGCTTGATAATGACTTCTTCTTCGACGGTTTTGTACTCGGCCGGAACAACTTCCAGCTTTTTATACCCTGGCGTAAGCATAACCTGCTTACTTTCATCCCGCCATTTGTCTTCGGTGATACAGCGGATATAACATTTGCCGGGTTTTGGATCCGGGGGAAGCCCGTCTTGCGCAAAAAGGGCGTTTCCAAACAGTACAAATACAGTAAAACAGAGGGAAAGATATCTCATAGCATCATAAATTGGTTTATCTGACTTAATGACAACAAAACATTCCGGAAGGAAAGATCTAACCAGGCGAGGCGAATGGATTAGCGGGCGAGGCTCAAATTTACGTTCTAAAACCTGATATACTGGCATTAATGTTAAAAAACTCTTGTCTCCACAGCGCGCTGCTGGTTGTTGTACTGGCCATTTCCTGTCACGCGCCCCGCGTTTCACAACCTGTTCCACCGTCCGTCCAGTTGAGCGAGCGCCTGGAAAAAATCAAAATGACCGACGGAAAAGGACGCCCCCTGACCCTGCATGACCTGGCCGGCAAACCCGTTTTTTTGAATTTTTGGGCGACCTGGTGCCGGCCCTGTGTAAGCGAAATGCAGTCTGTCGAAGAAGTGTACGAACAGTTCAAAAACGACATCGTGTTTTTGGCGGTCAGCAATGAGGATCCCGACAAGATCCGGTCCTTTCAGGAAGCGAACAAATTCAGTTTTCAATTTGCCCATCTCGACATCGGGTATATCGACGCCTATATCATCAACCTGCCGACGACGTTGCTGATCGATCCCGCCGGCCGCCTGGTCAGCGAGGAAGAAGGTCTCCGCATCTGGACCCAGTACAACAACCTGGAAAAACTCAAGGCGCTGGCGAAGATGAAGTGAGGGGAGGAGTAGGCTCCATGCCCGTTGGGGCACCTTGACTTTTCGAGGCTTACCATAACACTATTTTGCCGATAGAACATGAATTTGGGTTGCCAATCTGCGGGTATAAAATGCATGTGAACGTCTTCCATTTTGTCATCCCGAAGGGATCTGTTCGCATCAGGACCGCATTTCCCGG
>CAYVDV010000232.1:0-8399 GCA_964450465.1 uncultured Saprospiraceae bacterium | reverse complement strand
AGGCGTTAATCGCCAGTTGCGTGTTTTTCGGGAGCCAGTACATAAAAGCCAGACCGGCTATGCCCAGAATAATACCGGTAAAATACCGCCCCGCGCGATCAGCCAGTTGACTGGCTTGCCCGTCCACCTTTGCCTTGAAGGCTTCATCGTTCCAAAGTTGCGTCAGGTAACTGGTATTCACCCGTCTGGTGAGGCTGATCTCCAGGGTTTCGCCCACCTGTTTGCCGCCGGCATAGACGACGCTTCCGCCCTGGGTGGCTACCGGGTCTGCTTCCCCGGTGACGAAGCTGTAGTCGATCTGTCCTTTTCCCTTGAGCAACACCCCGTCTGCGGGTATTAATTCGCCATGCCGCACCAGAATGATGTCGCCTGGTTCCAGGCGGTTGATCGGCGTGGCTGTTTCCGAGCCGTCGGTGTTTTTGCGGGCGGCCGCCACCGGGAAATAGGACTTGTAATCGCGTTCAAAAGAGAGCTGGTAATAGGTTTTTTGTTGGAACCAGCGACCGGTGAGCAGGAAAAACACCAGTCCTGCAAAAGAATCCATGTACCCGGCGCCACTTCCCTGGAGGATCTCCCAGGCCGAGCGGCCGAATAACATAACCATACCAAGGGCAAGCGGGACATCGATATTCAGGTGCCGGTTCTGGAGCCCGGTCCATGCTGACCGGAAATAGTCCCGGGCGCTGTATAACAATACCGGCAGGGCCAAAAAGAGGTTCAGGTAGCCGAAAAGGCCAAAGTACCACGCTTCCTGTTGCTTTTCCAGTCCGAGGTATTCCGGAAAACTGAGCAGCATGATGTTGCCGAAAGCAAACCCGGCCACACCTATTTTGTAATAAAGCGAACGGTCAACCACTTTGGTCTTGCTGTCGCCGCTGACATCGCCGAGATTTATTTCGGGAGCGTAACCGATGCTGGCCAGGAGAGCCGCCAGATTTCGCAGGGAGCTGCGTTCTGTTTCAAAATGAATACTCAACTCTTTTTTGAGAAAATTCACCTTGGAATGAACGACACCCTGATCCAGTTTGTACAGGTGTTCCAGCAACCAGATACACGAGGCGCAGTGCATTGCGGGGAGATAAAATGTAACCCGGGTGGTTATACCGTCGGTAAACTGGATCAATTGCCGCTGCACTTCCGGATCATCGAGCCAGGCATACGACCGGGCATCGCGACGCAGTTTTTGAGACAGGCCCGGGTTGTCATCCAGGTTATAAAACTGACACAGATCGTGCGTATTCAGGATTTCATAAACCATCTGGCACCCTGTGCAACAGAAATATTTATCCGCTATGCGGAGGCTGTCGTCCGGACATTCGTCCTGACAATGGTAACATTTCAATACGGCGTCAGGACCGGGTTTGGCCTGCGGCAGGGCAGTGGTTCGTCCCATCAGAGGAAGTCTTTGTCTTTAAGGGGCAAAATTCGGTCGCTTGGGCGAGATGCGGGGATGACTGGCGTCATGGCGCGTTATGACGATGATCATCACCCCGAAAAAGCAGTAAAAGCCGATGGTCAACCCTAAAAAGTACAACAAAGTCATTTTCCTGTCCTAGCAACGGTTGCTTTTGTCACCGCACCTTTGCATCATTACTTGCGTAGCAGGGGCTTGGACAATAAATGCGGCGCTTTATAGTACCTCCCTGCACCTTGTTATTCCACTTTGTTCACAACTTGTAATGTATTTTTTATGACTTTCTCTGAATTGATCCGATCTGAAAAACCTGTTCTGGTAGATTTTTCCGCTGAATGGTGCGGCCCGTGCAAAATGCTCGCACCCATCCTGGAAGATGTAAAACGCCGCATTGGCGATCAGGCTACGATCTTCAAACTTGACGTTGACCGGAATCCGCTCATTGCCTCGAACTATAATGTCATGGCCGTGCCGACCCTCATCATTTTCCAAAAAGGCAAGCCGGTATGGCGCCGCTCGGGTGTGCTTTCCGCCGTGGAACTGACCCGCACGCTGGAGTCTTTTGTTCAACCGGCTGATGTAGAGCAGTAAACCGGTTTTCTAAAATAAATATTCCTCCCGGCGGTTGCCTAACGGCAGTCGCCGGGTATTTTTGCGTCTTTCCGGTTGCAGATCATAATTCGCCCTCCGGAGATCCGGCGCTTCTGCCCAAAGCAAGATTGGTTGATCTATGTGTAAAAAAGGTTCAAAACTGTACAGTGTTTTTGCTCTGAAGTGCCCCCGCTGTCACGAGGGGGATATGTTTGAGACCGGTAGCTGGTCTTTTGTCAAGCCCTTTGACATGCTCCAGCGCTGCCCAAAATGTGACCTGAATTATTTCCCCGAACCCGGTTATTACTACGGGGCCATGTTCATCTCTTATATCTGGACGGGTTGGTTTTGCCTTTTCTTTGTCGCTTTGTTCCATTGGATCCTGGGATGGGGGCAGTTAGTGGCATTTAGCCTGTTGATCCTGTTTTTAACCGTAAATTTTGTGTATATATTCCGGATATCCCGGATGATGTGGATCAATATTAATGTGAAATACGATCCCAATGCCGTTCAAAAGGCCCGGCAACGCCAGCAATAAGTGCACTTCCGTTGATTAATGCAATAAATGCTTTGATCCAAACGCAACAGCTGATAATCAGGCAGCTTACCTTTACATCGAAATAAAATTATATTACCTGATGAAGCAACATTATCAAATCCTCATTGTAGGAGGTGGCAATGCGGGTATCTCCCTGGCCGCCCAACTTTTCCGCAAAGACCCGAAACTGGATATTGCCATTCTTGAACCCGCTGAAAAGCATTACTATCAACCCGCCTGGACGCTTGTAGGCGCCGGCGTGTTCGATATCAAAGACACGGAACGCACCGAAGCGGAGGTCATGCCTGAAAAGGCGACCTGGCTCAAGGAGGCTGCCGCAAGCTTTGAACCTGAGCAAAATACACTGGTCACGGCTGCCGGAAACCGTTATACGTATGATTACCTGGTCGTTTGCCCGGGTATCCAGCTGGACTGGCATAAAATCAAGGGTCTGGAGGGCAATCTGGGGAAAAACGGCATTACCTCTAATTACCTCTTTAATATGGCGCCCTACACCTACGAAGTGTTGCGCAACACTAAAAAAGGCAAGGCCATATTCACAAACCCGAATACGCCCATCAAATGCGGTGGCGCTCCGCAAAAAATCATGTACCTCGCATCCGATTACTTCCGGAAACACGGGTTGCTGGGCGATGTAAATGTGCATTTCTACTCAGGCGGGGGTGTCATCTTCGGGGTGAAGAAATATGCCGATACGCTCAATAAAGTTATTGCCCGCTATAAGATCCAAACGCACTTCCTGCATAATCTGGTGGAAATCAAAGCCGACAGCAAAGAAGCGGTATTTGATGTGTACAAAGATGGCAAAGTCGTGGACCAGGTGACCGACAATTTTGAAATGATCCATATCACGCCGCCACAAAGCGCGCCGGACTTTATCAAAAAGAGCCCGCTGGCAATACCGGATAACCCACTCGGCTGGGTCGATGTCGACAAATTTACCTTCCGGCACAACCGCTATCCGAACATCTTTTCGCTGGGCGACGCCTCCAGCACGCCGAACGCCAAAACCGGCGCCGCTATCCGGAAGCAGGCACCGGTCCTGGTTGAACAACTCATCAGCCAGATCCGCACGGGTCAGCCTGCCGATGCCAAATACAGTGGTTATGGCTCCTGCCCGCTCGTCACAGGTTATGGCAAGCTGGTGCTGGCTGAGTTCGATTACGACAACAATCCGATGGAAACCTTCCCGTTCGACCAGAGCAAAGAGCGTTGGTCGATGTATCAACTCAAACGCCACGTGTTACCCTGGTTGTATTGGAATAAGATCCTTAACGGGACGGCATAGAGAGGTTGGGGGCGCCTAATGCTCCGTAACCTGATTTTTTACCGCAAAACGACAGCATGCCTGCCGTTTTGCGGTTTTTTATTGTCAAATCGGGAGCAGTCTGGTATTTTTGCGCATCTTGCGGACCAGGCAGGCAAGCCAGCGTGTTGCTTCCTGCGCGAAAAAACCGATAATGACTGTGAGCACTGTGAAAAAAATACCCACGTTTAGTATCTGCAATTTAATCGGCTCGGACCAGTGTGTCACGGAGTTTCTGATTACGCGTATAACTGACTTTATGGGCGCGCATGAAAAGTTACGTTTCCCGCACCGGCATGCATTTTTTCAGATCGTGCTGTTCACCGAAGGCGGTGGCACACATTCGATCGATTTTGAAAAGTTTGATGTGATCCCGCACCAGGTGTATGCGATGGGGCCGGGGCAGATACACACCTGGGAGTTTGAGCCGGATACGGAGGGATACATCCTTAATTTTAACGAGAGTTTTTTTACCGCTATTTGCCACAATCCCAATTTCGTTCAGGAGTTCCCACTGTTTAATGCCGTGAGCGGTACGCCGGTAAACATTCTCGAAGCGGAATGTTGCGGAGAAGTGCATGCGCTCATGGAGCGGATGCTCAAAGAATTTCGCAGCGATGGAGATTTTAAACAGGATATGCTGCGCGGCATGCTGATGCAACTGCTGGTCATGCTGTCCAGGCAATTGCCCCGGGTTTCCCAACCCGGGATTTCCAGGCATCAGCTCAGTGTTTTGCGAAACTTCGAGCGCCTCATCGAAGAGCACTTCCGCGAAAAAAGGCTTCCGCGCGATTACGCCGAAATGCTGTTCATTACCCCCAACCATTTGAACGCTTTGGTCAATTCGGTAATTGGCAAACCTGCCGGGGAACTGATCCGGGACCGCGTGGTACTGGAGGCCAAACGCCTGCTGGTCAACTCCGATTTCAACATCTCCCAGATCGCGGACGCCCTGCACTTCGAAGACAACGCTTATTTCACCCGCTTTTTCAAGAAATATACCGGCCTGTCTCCGGAGGTATTTCGCCAGGAATATACGAAGACTGCAGCCGTCGAAACCGGCATTTAGTTATTGCCCGGCCCCAAGTTCAGCTGTACCCAGGGTGTCGGCAAGCAATTTTCGCATGGGCAGCAAACCAAACAACAGGGCATTGGCTGCCGCGAGGAACAGCAGTGCGTCCACACTTTGCACACCGGCCGGCATTTTACCCGCCAAAAGACTGCCCCACCAGGCCAGTGCCTGCAGAAGCAATGTAATTAGTATCGCACGGCCATGGTAGATCCAGTTTCCATCCTCCCACATGAAAATAAGCAGGCCTGCAGCGCCAACCAGCTGAATGGCCAGCCATCCGGCACTCCAGTCCATCGACGTGGTGCTCAGCAACAATAACAATCCCCAGGCAGCCAAACTTACATCGAGGCCCAGCGCGCGGCGCAATAACAGCGGCAACCCCCAAAGTGGGGCCAGCAGGGCTACAGCCGGACCGATCCAGCAGAGAAAACTGGTAACGGTCAGCAGTAACAGGATAATGACCGGGGGCGTCAGAAGTGCTTCCCGGTTATTCCAGATCGCAGCATGACGGGATTTCAGCCAAAAGAAAAACAAGGCAAACCCGATAAAAGCCAGCAGGGCATATCCGGCTACCACTATAAAACCCTTGGGAACTTCATACCGGCGATTGAGCGAGTCCAGCTTCCGGTAAATTTCTTCACTGATCAATTCACCTTTTTTCACAATGGTTTCGCCCCTGCGCACCGTTATACCGGTACTTGCCACGGCGGCTATTTTCTTTCGCCGCATGAGTTGGGTCAACGAATCGCTGTAAAAAACATTGGGCGCAAGGTTCTTTTCCAGAATAGGCAAAAGCAATTCTGGTTGGCGGAGCGGGCTGTAGGGCAAGGTGTCAATGAGAAATTGCCGGGCCGCGTCCAGGGAAGGTACATCCGACGCTCGAATGCGGCTCTCTTTCCCTGCCTGCACCAGATAAATACGGGCGCCGGGATCCACTTTCGCCAGGGCAGCCAATTCCGGACCGGCAATTCCCTGTTCATACAGCTTGTCCAGCAACTGCTGGCCATAGGAGCGGTAACGTGACGGGTTTTTGACCAGATCTTCATATCGGGCGTCGTGCTGGCTTACCCGGGAGCGTTCGTTAATAAAGTCGGCAAGGAGCCGCTTTTGCAAGCGGGCTACTTCGGGGTCAAGGCGGTAATAGGGGGCGTGTTCGGCATTGATCTGCTTCATCTGCTCCCGGATCTCTTCTTCCGGATACAACACCTCATAATCGAACGGTGCCTTGAGTACGGCATAATTCCAGGGGTGGCCGGCTTCAAAGCGATAGGGAAAGGGCGACTGCCGGGGCATGATCAGAGCGGCAAGCACAGCGGCGGCCAGAGCCATCCCCAAGGGGGGCCAAATCCGGCGGGCGGCTGCACTGGAGTCGTCTGCCGGCCAGAAGCCGGCTGCCAGACGTCTTCGTCGCGGTTTTAGCATACTTGCTTGTTCAGGATTTTTTCCTGGGCACCCAGACTGTTTCCTGTATGCCGGCCTGATGAGCCAGGTACCGGGCAAGAATAAAAAAGAAATCAGAAAGGCGATTCAGGTATTGTAAAACCAGTTCTTCGACCGCTTCGCTGTGATGCAGTGCGACCACCAGCCGTTCTGCACGCCGGCACACCGTTCGACAAACATGGCATAGTGAAACAGTCGGATGCCCACCGGGCAGGATGAAGTTTTTCAACTCCGGCAACCCGGCATCCATAGTATCCATGCTATTTTCCAGGATTTCAATATCGCTTAATGCAAGATCGACTGGTGCAGGATGCGAAGCAGGATCGGATGCTAGGTTGGCGCCAATGGAAAACAAACGGTGCTGGATCTGTTCAAGCAATGCTCGGGTTGACGGCTCCTCCAGTGCGTCGTGAAGAAGGCCAATAAAGGAATTCAGCTCGTCTATCGTGCCGTAGGCGTCAACCCGCAAATGACTTTTAGGTACCCTGCGACCGCCAAAGAGGGCGGTTTCCCCTTTGTCGCCGGTCTTGGTGTAGATCCGAAACCCCATACTGTTTTATACTTGGTGCCGGATTATTGCCGGCCGCTTTCTGAATCCGGGGCCTTATTGCCGCCGGCATCTGGCGCAGTGTCTTGCGCTGTTCCGCTGCGGGATTTTCCCTGCTGCAATTCGCTGCTGCCGCGCCCTGCTTTTTTTATTGGCCGATCGTTGATGGCGTCCCAGGTCATGGGGGCCCACTTTTCCAATGGTTTTTTCAGGTCTGCTTTAGTCGTTTGTTGCTGCGCCTGGATCATCCGCTGAAGGAGTACTTTTTTAAGTTTGGGGTTCAGAGGGGCGATAGCGTTAGCCACGACTTCATCGGTTGCCTGCGGAATTAACTCCAAACAAGTGACGGCGTGGTCTATGGTTTCTGCCCCGTCAAGGATACGGCTAAACTCAAAGAGCTGCTTGACAGCGCTCTCATCTTTTGCCGCGGCTTTCTTGACCATGCCTTTGTAATCGAACCGGATTTGCGCGGCGGTCTTTTGCACATCGTCGGACATATATACCTTTTTTTGTGCGAAGGCGCCAAGCGGAAGCAAAAAGAATGCAATCAGATTAAGCAACAATACTTTTTTCATGGAATCTGTTTAGAATCTTAGTTGAAAATCAGGGCAAAGATGCGGGATTCAGCGGAAACTTTTCGCGTATGCTGCGATCGTTCCAGTTTTTTTCTTGTGGACAAAATACCTACTTTTGCGCGCATTTTGAAATTTGCAGATCCTGACCGGGTTTATCCGGCAGGTTCGATTCCAATTTTCACGGCTTAACCGAACACTTTAAATTTGATAACTTCATGGGACGCGCGTTTGAATTCAGAAAAGAGCGAAAGTTTAAGCGCTGGGCCGGCATGGCCAAAACTTTTACCCGGATCGGCCGGGAAATTGCAATTGCCGTAAAGTCCGGCGGGACCAATCCGGATTACAATCCCCGTCTGCGCGTGGCGATGCAAAACGCGAAAGCGGCCAACATGCCGAAGACAAACGTGGAAAATGCCATCAAAAAGGCTTCCGGCAAGGATGCGGAGAACTATCAGGAGGTCATATACGAGGGGTATGGACCGCACGGCGTGGCAATTCTGGTAGAAACGGCAACGGACAACCCGACGCGTACGGTCGCAAATGTGCGCATGTACTTTGACCGTGCCGGTGGTGCCCTGGGGGTGTCGGGAAGTGTGAGCTATATGTTTAACCGGAAAGGTGTCTTCAAAATTAAATCGGAAGGCCAAAACTGGGAAGAGCTGGAACTGGAACTTATCGATGCAGGACTGGAAGACATGAAAAACGAGGATGACGAAGTGGTATTGCATACCGATTTTTCCGATTTCGGCGCCATGCAAAAAGCGCTGGAAGAACGCAATATCGAACCTTCCAGCGCGCAACTGGAATGGCTTCCGACCCTGGTGAAAAAACTGGATGATGCTGAAGTGGAGCAGGTTATTAAGCTGATCGACCGCCTGGAGGAAGACGATGATGT
>CAYVDV010000231.1:0-8411 GCA_964450465.1 uncultured Saprospiraceae bacterium | reverse complement strand
GCCGGGATCAAGGTGCCCGCATAGTCGTAGTTTTCGCCGGCACAGGCGCTTGCCTGAAGCGTACCTGTTGTAGCCAGGCATTGTTTCCAATGCAGCAGGAGTTGCGTGTGGGCTGATGCGGCGCAACCGATCAGATCAGCCGGGCTTTGGCCGATCACGATTTCCCAGCTGCCGGGCAGCGCTATACTGTCAACGGCCACTTGCCCATTAACAGAGGGCACCTGGTTGAATATATAGTTTCCATTAGCGTCCGATTGTCCGCTTCCGGCGAGGCTGCCGTTTTGCCAGAGGTTTACGGGGATACCACTGAGCAGCGTATCGGCAGGATCGATGATGCCGTTGTTGTTCACATCGGACCAGACGCCGCCGTAGATGTCGCCGCTTCCGGTGTATAATTCCAGCGTGAGCGGCAAACTTTGGGCAAAACAGCCGCTGGTATCGGTCATTTCAGCCCAGTACACCCCGCTTTCCGTGGCGACAAGGTTGGGACCGGTTGCTCCGGAAACAGGCGCCCCGTTGAAGTACCATTGCCAGCTCGCTATTTCCGGCAACTTGGGTATGCAGAGGGTATCGGGCGTGCAACGCGTATGACAGCCCGAGGGCAGGGCATGGATATTGGGCCCGGGTTTGATGGTCACCTTCTCGCTGGTGGAAACACAGCCAAATTCGTTGATGACCCGTACGGCGTAATGCCCCGGTTCGGTGGTTACAAAAGAGGGGCCTGTTTCGCCGTTGTTCCAGAAGAATTGCCAACCCGGCGGCTGCGGGCCGTTGTAGGTAATATTTGCCGGCTTGCCGGCGCAGACTTGATCGGTTGAGACGGAAAAGCCTTCCGGTACCGGATGCACCGTTACCGGAAAAGGCGGAGTCGTGGCTGTGCAACCGGTGCTGGTGTTGGTCAGCGTAACGGTGAACGTATGTGTGCCAACAGAAAGGCCGTTGAAGCGGTCTTCGGAAAAGATCTCTGTGGTGGCGGTACTGCCCGACGACCATTGGTACGAGAGTCCTCCGTTCAGGTTGGTGAACAGGTGAACCGGTTCGCCGGCGCATACCGTCAGGCTGTTCTCCTGGATACCGAGGGGTTGTTCGTTTTCGTCGAGCAGGATCGCTTTTATTGTCCCGGCAGGTACAGGAAGCACATCCACGGCCTTGGGCGGTGGCGCGTAGGTACAGCCGTTGGTGTCGGTGACTGTAACGGAATACACACCTGTTTCAGATACGGCAAGTGTTGGTCCGGCTGCCCCTGTTGACCATTGATAGCTGCTTCCGACAGGAGGCGCACTGAGTGTTGTCGTTTGTCCTTTACAAAGAACGGTGGCCCCTGCCGGACTGATCTCGCCGGTCAAGAGGTTAGGCACAATGTCGAGGTTCCGGTTAAGTGTTGCCTTGCAGCCGGGAATATTGCTCGCTTCCACGAAGGCAGTATAGTTGCCCGGCGTAGCATAGTGGTGATAGACCTCTGTGCCGGAGGCCGTATTCAGGGGACCGCTCGAGGGGT
Organism: uncultured Saprospiraceae bacterium; assembly: GCA_964450465.1. Classification (GTDB taxonomy): domain Bacteria; phylum Bacteroidota; class Bacteroidia; order Chitinophagales; family Saprospiraceae; genus M3007. The sequence goes on along the minus strand of CAYVDV010000231.1, from coordinate 6,913 downwards.
CGCCGAAGCTCCAGTTGATATCCACCAGATCACTTGCATTGGCAATCCCAAAAGGCGTCGCGCCGCCAGCGCAGACGGCAGTTTGGGGCAGGAAGTTCAGAACGGGGGGCGCCGGAACGGGCAGGGATTTCAACTCCGTTGAGGTACAGCCGCTGGCAGCCGTGACGGTCAGCCGGACATTCCAGGCGCCGCTGGCTGGATAGATATGTCCCGGGTCGCGGTCGCTGCTGGTGTTGGCGCCCGAGGCCGGGTCGCCAAAATTCCATTGCCAGGATGTAATGCCAGACTGAGGCAGGAAGGTGCTGATATCCTGGAAATGCGTAGAGTCGCCGGGACAGCCGCGGATATAATCAAACTGGGCGACAGCTTCGACGTTTACCGAGTCAATCGAAACACAAGTGGCGCCGTTTTGCAGTTGTGCATACAGGACTACCAGATATTGTCCGGCGTTGGGGAAGGTAAAGGTCGGGTTGTCGCTGCCGGCCTGTCCGAGGTAGCTGCTGCCCGATTCGCCGAAATGCCAGGTGGCCGAGCCGGGTGCATAATCGCTTCCGGCGATCAGGTTAAACTTGAACTGGTTGCATTGTGGTTGTGGATCAATGCCGATATCCACTGCGCCGTTCGGGCATAAGGGGCCGTGGTTGGGGTTATGGCAAACACCCTGGCAATACTCGAAGACGAGGATCGGGCCGTCGGTGGCGGTACAGCCGTACTGATTGGTTGCTTTTATCGTATAGTTCCCGTATTGATTTGTTGAAAAAACCGTTTGGTTTCCGGCTGCCAGGAAACCGTCGCGGTACCATTCGTACTGGTAGTCGCCGTCCTCGGTAGTCAGGGCGGACATGGTGACGGTGCGGGAGTTATTGCAAAAACCGGTTGGGTCGGCGGTGCTTATGGTCAGGTTGGGTTTGGGATATTCCTGAATGACGAATTCGGTAATACCCTGGCAACCGTGGCTATCGGTGACTTGCAGCGCGTAGTTACCCGGATAGAGCTGTGCAGAGTCCGACTGGCTGGCCGTGCTGCCGTTTTCTGTTTTCCACTGATAGGCGGCAAAGTTCCCGCCGCCCACGGCCAGGGCTTTTTCTCCGGCGCAGACACCGAGCGGGAAGGTCGGCTTCGGTGTCGGGTTGGGCCAAACTGTTATGAACATGGTAGATTGCTTTCCGCACACGTTGAGTCGAAGCGAGTACGACCCCGGGCGTGGCCAGTACACTTCTACTTGATGGCTACCCTGGCCGGCCCGGATCACCCCGGCATCAACCGTTGCGATCGTCCATTGGTAATCGAGGTCCGGGTAATCGGGTACCGTATATATGCCCACCGAGCCGGCGCAAAGGGTGTTTTGGCCGCTTATCGGCAGGGGAGCAAATGGCTGGAGCTGGTGTAAAACGGTATCCGATTTACAGCCCAGGCCATCGGAGGATACCTGCCGGGCCGCTACCCAGCGCGGGGTCCCGTCGGTGAATACGGCATTCACGGGGTTGCCGGTTTTTTCCATGCTTGGGCCGTTATTCCGGATGGTCCACAGCACCTCGTTTTTCGGAGCGATACCTTTTGCTGAAAAAGTCAGGGTTTGCCCGGAGCAAAATACGGCCGGACCGTCGATACCGGTGGGTTTGGCCGGCAGCGGCGCTACCTGGATTTTCCACTCGGCGCTGTCAGAGCAGGTGCCGGTCAGGGCGGTGGCGGTCGGTTGGGCGACGAGGCGGTAAGCGCCCGGGCCCGCGGTGAACGCCGGGGCCGCTGATATCGAAGCGTTTGGGGAGGTCCAAACCAATGCCCCGTTCGGATCATACATTTTCCATGTACTGTTGATATTGGTTGGCGTGACCACCTGAACGAATCCGGTGGCATCGGCACAGGCTTCCAGCGAACCGCTGAGTACCATAGGCGCCCGCACTTTTACCGGCAGGGTATCGGCGCCGCTGCAGCCGAGGTAGCAGTTGTCGTATTGCACGATGAGTTGGTAATCGGTCGAGGAAGGGATACTCCAGCGCACGGTTACTTCCCTCGTACCCTGGCCTTCCAGGATGGTTCCGTATCCGATTATCTTCCAGGTGTAAGTGGTTCCTTCAAAAGCAGAAAGGGAATAACGGGCTTCGCTGCCGGGGCACACCCGGTTTGGCCCTTCAATGGCCGCAGCATCCGACAAGACAGGTACGCGGAGCAGGGCGGGTTCCGGGCAAGCGCCGCCACAACTGGGCGCCGATAGTTCAATAAACCCGTCCGGGCCACTCAGCCATTGGACAGTAACCGAGTTGTCATTCGCGCTGCCGCCGGCCACGATCGTCCCGTTGGGCGATACCGACCAGTCGTAGGGGGCGCAGTTGCCGGGCGTGGAATAGGTGATCGTTTCGCCGGGGCAGATCGTGCTCACACATTCCACCAGCGGCGTTTCTGTATCGAGCACTTCCACGTCGATCCGGGTGGTATCGGCGCAGAAACACTGGCTGCGGGCGATCTGCACGACTTCGAACATGCCAGGCGTGGAAAACGTATGTTCGATATCTTCCGCAGTAGAGGAGGACTGATCGTCGCTGAACTGCCATTCGTAGCGGGTAGCGCTTTGCCCTTCGTTTTTAAAATAGACGGTTTGCCCTTTACAAACGCGCAGCACGCCGTCGGCAGCCGGGGCAGGGCTGCAGGAGAATTTTGCCTCCGGTTGTTCCTGCACCGTAACGCACAGGGTTTTTGGGAATAAACAAAAAAACAGGTCGCTGCCCGTTACCTTGATCTGCCCGCCTCCCGGTTCCGCCCAGGTGACGGTAGCTTCCGTGCCATCCGGACTTATGGTATAAGTCTTGGCGCCGCTTATCGACCAGTTATAGGTCGTCGCTCCGCAGGAAGGGCCATTTATCCCGGCAGTATAGGTGACGGTGGTGCCGGGGCAAACCAATTCACAGGTAGCGGAGCTGTTGCTGGTACAAAAGGCCGGGTTGGAGGAACTCAACTTAATGGAACCCTGGGAATACTCTTTTCGGTCAATCCGGATACTTTTAGTGGCGGTGGCGCCGTTTGCCGGGTTGGTTGCTACGACCGTATATATACCTGTGCTGGAAATTAATGGGTTTGCGGCATTTGTGGTGAACCCGTTAGGGCCGGTCCACAAATAGGAAAAATTGACCTGCGTCGCCAGCTGTATCTGGATATAATCGCTATCACAGGATAGTTTTGGCGCAGACAGCACATCGATCTTCATGCCCGTAGGGCCGGGTTGCGACACCGGCACAGTCAGGGTACTTGTGCAGCCCTCACTGTCGGTAATGGTAACCGTATAAGTGCCGGCGGAAAGCCCGCTCAGGTTTTGTGTCGTGTTACCGTTCGACCACTGGAAGCTATACTGCGGCACGCCGCCACAGACAGGCGAAAGGATGATGCGGCCGTCTTGCCCGCCATACACAGTTACATCCTGGATGACATCGTTCGCTTTGATTGGATCGCCCGGAAGTATGTTTACAACCGCGCTTTCGACAGTAGAGGCGCCCGTCGCATCAGACACTGTTACCGTGTATATGCCCGGAGAATAGATAGCCGGCAAAAAACTCCCGGTTTGGCCATTACTCCAATTGTAGAAATATGGGGGAGTACCGCCGGTGGCCGATGCGGTTATAGCCCCCGGGTTGGCACAATAGATATCGGACACATACAAGGAAACGGAAAGCATCAAAGGCGACTCGCCAGAATCGGTGCAGGCAGGGGGGGCGGCGGCTTTAACAATTTGACAAAAGAGTGTAAGACACAAGCAAACAAAAAGGAGGTTCCGGTTTTTCATGTGTTATCTTTTTTGTTGATTTGTTGATTTGCAGAACGTAGGGAAATTGCCGTCCGCAAAGGGGGCGATTTTTCAAAAGATACCCTGCCGGTGTAAATCGCTTCCAGTCCGCCAGATTTTTTTTCGGTCGTTTGGCATTCCGTCGCTTTTTCCGTATTCTTGTGTTAGGAACGATGAAACAATAATCTCCCGCTTTTGGTCGGTTGTTTTTCCCTCATACGTCCCATCTTTTTCGTAAAATAGCGCTGCTATTCGCCTCAAAAGATGCTTGTCTGAGAAAAAAACAACTGGCCCAAAACCGCGATCCTATTGTTTCATCGTTCCTTACCAACCATGTGGCTCATTTTGACAACAGTCCGACGCCTATGACAGCTTCGACCAGTTTTCCGTTGACGAATCAGGAGTTGTTCGACATCTCCGGAGGCGAGCTCCTGCGCTTTCCCGCAACGCCGGTGGAGTATTGGGATTTGCTTGGCCATGCCGAGTACCGGGCTGATTATTTCAATGGAGAAATTATCGCCGCCATGAGCTACGAATCGGAAACCCACTCCGCATTAACCACCAGACTGAGCTACTTGCTTCAAACCCTTTTTGGAAACAGCCCGGCGTATAAAGTTCATAACAGTAATCGCCCCGTCTGCATACCGCTCTGCGAGCACGCCGTGTTCAATCCGGACGGGTCAGTGGTTGCGCAGCCTTCGCAAAAGTACGAGTACCGCCCAGGTATGGATGCCGAACTGACGCCGGTTTTGTTGTTTGAGGTGTTGTCCAAAAACACCCGCTCCTACGATTTTGGCGACAAATTGCCCTGTTACAAGCAGATCCCTTCGTTGCGCCAGATCCTGTACGCTGAATTGGAACGACCGGAAGTCCTCCTGTTCGAACGGCTGGAAGAAACGGGACAATGGCTGGAGACCCGGTTTACAGCGCTCGATGACTTGTTTCTCGTAGCGGGGCAGGCGCTGACCTTGCGGGATATTTACGGTAGCGTGTAAGGGGCTTTACACCGGCACCCGCACTACCGATACGGTACCTTTCGGCACGGCATTTTCCGAAAAAAACTCCCCGCCCAGCGTGCTTACCCGGCTCAGGATGTTCAGCATACCCATAGTCCCTTTTTTACGGGCTGCTTCAAAATCGAAGCCGCGACCGTCGTCTTCCACGTGGAGCACCAGCTGGTTTCCGGCGCGGAAGAGTTGTACGACTACCCTGGTTGCCTGCGCGTGTTTGACGATGTTGTTGACCAGTTCCTGGGCAATGCGGTACAAGCCGGTTTGGAGTTTCTCGTCGAGTTGTGCCGGCAGGTTGTGGCTGTCGAATTCCGTTTGCAGGCCGGCCGTTTGCGCTGTATTGCGGAGCAGGAGTTCGAGGCTGGGCGCGAGACCGTGCTGTTCGAGGGTGGGGGGCATCATGGTGTGGGCGATGCTGCGCACTTCGGTGCAGGAGTTGTCGAGCTGGGCGTTGAGTTCGCTGAAGTTTTCCGTTTCGCCCGGGGCTACTTTGCCGATGCGCCGCCCCAGTGCTTCGAAACCGAGTTTGAAGGCTACGAGCTCCTGCGCGATGCCGTCGTGCAGGTCTTTGGCGATGCGTTTCCGCTCTGCTTCCTGTGCCTCGATGACGGCGTTCAGGCCCAGTTGTTGTTCGCGGATAACGGCGGCTGCGAGCGCGGCTTTTTGCCGGAGGCGGTAACGGTTGTAGAACAGGTAGGCCAGTACGATGAAAGCCAGCAGGCTGCCAAACAGCCCGAAGATCCAGGTTTGCTGCCGGAGCAGGGCGAGCCGCTGGCGGGTGATCTCGGCTTCTTTTTTCTCGGTCTCGTATTTCGTTTGGGAGTCGGCTACTTTTTCCGCCAGGTTGGTATTGAATACCGAATCCATGCCGCTGGTGTATTTTTCATTGAAGCCGGCAGCCGCTTCAAAATTTTGCCGGAGCAGGTTCCAGTCGCGCAACAGCGCGTAATTATCCAGGATGGTCGCTTTGTGTCCGATTTTTTCCGCTTGTTGCAGTGAGGCGTCGAGGTATTGCTTGGCCTTGGCCATCTGGCCGGTTTCCATAAAAACACGGCCGAGTTTAGCCTGGTTTTGCGCAATGCTCAGTTCATCCTGGTTCTCCCTGGCGAGATCGAGGGCTTTCTGTGCGTATTCGATCCGTTTGGAGTTGTCGTGCAAGCCCGTATAGACATCCCCCATGATGCTGTACATGTAGCCCAGATGGAGTTTGTTGCCGGATTTCAGCAGTACCGCTTCGCCCTTTAGCGCCGCATCCAGGGCTTCGGTATAGCGTTTGAGGTTGCGCAGCGTTTCGGCGATATTGACATAGCAGGCGCCGATGCCGGCCTCGAAATTCAATTTCTGGAAGGCCTCCAGCGAAGTTTGGAAGTAGCGCAAGGCTTCGTCGTGGCGTTTGAGATCCATGTAGGTGAGCCCGACATTGAGCGTGGCCACGCCGGTATATTCGGGGTTACCCAGTTTATCGGCTTCGCGCATCACCTCGAGCTGGTACTCCAGCGCTTCGTCCAGTTGTCCGCGCCGGTAATGGATGGTGCCCAGGCGTGTAAGTGCGCCGAGCAGGGCTTTTTTCCGGGGGATGGCCCGGGCGAAGGGGAGCTCTTCGCGGGTGATCTTTTCAGCCTGGTCGAACTCGCCGAAATTAAGGTAGGTCTCGGAAATACTGTTCAGCGCGCTGGCGATCGCGTCTGTGTCTTTCAGGTTTTTGCCCAGGTCAAGCGCTTCCTCGCCGTAGCGCAGGGCCTTGTCCTTGTCGGAAAAGCGGTACTCCCAACTCAGGATGTACAATATTTCTGCCCGTACTTTTCCGGTTGATGCCGGCAATTCCTTTTCCAGACTGTCAATTTTTGCCTGGGAAAAAGCGGAAAAGGCGAGTGCGCATAAAAAGAGGATGAGGCTGCCCTGCGTCCATACCTGAATGTGTCTTGTTTTCATATCTGGTTGTTTGTTATCCTTGCGTTTTCGCTCGAAAAGTAATGCGAACCGGTTTCATTTGGAAGAAAACCGGTGATAAATCTTCTTTTCCCCTACCTTTGCGCCCTATTCTTAAACCGTCCGCGCCGTTCGTATGGCTTCCGGACACCCGCCTGTTGTATGGGTGGGCTAAAACACAGTTTTTACGATGATCAAC
>CAYVDV010000230.1:0-8416 GCA_964450465.1 uncultured Saprospiraceae bacterium | reverse complement strand
TAGGCCAGGTCGCGGCCGCGGTGGCCGTAGCCGACCCACTGGCGGTCGGCGCCGAAATATTCCTTGCGCAGGGAAACCCCGTAGTATTCGTTTTCGGCATCGTCGCCAATGCGCACGGTCTGCATTTCTTGCAGGGCAGCAGGGCTCAGCAAGGTTTTGCTGCGCAGCAGCGCCTCGATAAACGTTTGCATATCGAACACATTCGAATACATGCCCCCATAGCCGTTGCCGCTGCCGGTGTTGAAACTGCTCATATCGACCAGGGTATTGTTGTTGTACAGGTCGAAATAGCCGTGGGCCGTAAAGGGCGGCAGTGCGTCGTGGGGCTGGTAGTAGGTATCAGCCAACTGCAGCGGGTCCAGAATGCGCTCGTGCAGCAATTCCTGATGCTGGCGGCCGGTCGCTTTTTCGAGGATGAGGGCGGCGAGCAGCAGGTTGGTATTGGAGTAATCGACGGAATCGCCGGCGGGGGTGAACAAGGGCTCGTCGCCGCAGACGAATTCGAGCAGTTCCTCTTCGGTCCAGTGCCGGGCCGGGTCGTTGAGCACCTGCAGGTAAAACTGCTGGTCGCTGATCACGTCGGCGATACCGCTGCTGTGGTTGAGCAGCATCCGCAGGGTGCTCTCGCGGGCATTGGCGATCTTGTCGATGTATTTGGCGGGCACCCATTTTGAAATGGGCGCATCGAGATCGAGCACGCCCTCGTCCACGAGTTGCATCACCAGCACGCCGATAAAGACCTTGGTCACGCTGGCGATCTTCGATATATGGCAGGGCTGCATAGCCACCCGGCCGCCCAGGTCAGCCATGCCGGAAGCGCCGGTCCAGCGGCCGTCGCCGTCGCGCACGAGCAGGGCAATGCCCGGCAGGCCCTTGCGGGTGTATTCATCGAGCACGGCCTGAAACTGCGATCCGCGCGGATGGAGTGCGCTGCTGTCGTTCTCCACGGTGCAAACGGCCGTGTCGGTCAATTCCGATTCGATACAACCCGGCATTGCCAGCAGGGCAACGAACAGGAGGGCTAAAAAATACAGGCGATTCATGACATTCAGCGTTTAAAACAGGGAAAACTGAGGCCCAGATGCAGGGCTGTGTTGGGCACTACAGGAACATAGCCCGCTGAAAAGGGCATTTGCAGGTACAACTGGTAGGCCAGCACGGCGCGCACGGGTTCCTCCGGCGTACCCGCCACCCGAAGGCCCAGGCCCAGGGTTGTGGTGGCCATGAACTGCGGCTTGCCCAGGCTGCGCCGGCGTTCGTAGTAGCCCTGGCTGTTCCATTCGTAGATTGCATTGGCCGGGATGGCGTGCAGGTATCCGGCGCCCAGGCGCAGCCCGGCGTCGAAGCGGCCCATCTGGCGGCGATAGCCGAACTCGCTGTTCAACTGCACCGCATGCTGAACATAGCGGTGGTAATGGTAGGCGATGCGGGCCGTCTGGTACCAGATGTTTTTAGCGTGATGATTGTAGCGCCATTCCGTGCCGGCCGACAGGCCGGGATGCACGGGAATGCCGATGACGCCCAGGGTTGCGCTGCCGGGCAGAAGGGTGGCATTGTCGAAAATGGTCAGTTCCAGCGGCAATTTGGCCGTTGTTTGCGCCTGGCAGATTCCTGGGGTCGCTGCCAGCAGCGCCCAAAGCATCCAAAAATATATTCCCCGCATGATCGGTCGTATTTGTGCTGCGAAGTACGGCGGCCGGGGGATGCGACGCCATGATGAGGAATGGCGATGGGATTGATTTTAGTCAGGAATTCCCAGCCCGCTACCGCTCCACAAACTCCAGCCCCAGTGCCAGCCATTCCTCCAGTTCGCGGTCACTGTCCATGCCGTCAGGGCCGACGTAGAGGAAGCCCTTGAGGGGTTTTCCGGTGAAGTCCATTTCCCGGCAATGGGGATGCCCGAGTGCGTCGGCGTATTTTTCCGGCACGACGCGGACCATGAGATCGTCTTTCACGATACCCATGGCCATTTTGCCTTTGACCATGAAGCAGAGTCCGCCAAACATTTTCTTTTCTTCCACGTCGTGGCGGGCAGACAGGGCGCGGCGGATGCGTTCGGCTAAGTGTTCGTTGTACGGCATGAGCGTAGCAGGTTATGTATTGGAATGAAGCGCCATGCGGTTACCTTCGGAGTCGATAAAGATGGCCATGTAACCGTATTCCGGCGAGATTTCGGTTTTTGGGCGGAGGATGCGCCCGCCGGCGGGCTCGATGCGCCCGAGCACCGTTTGCAGGTCGGGGTTGCCGTTGAGATAGACCAGCGGGCCGTGTGTTTCGCTGGGCCGGTAGGATTCGTGCTGGCAAAGGGCGCAACCCACTTCCCCCTGGGGGAACAGGCCCATCTGGAAGCCCCCGAAATCCATCAACTGGATATCGGTCTGGAAAATAGCGTCGTAGAACTTTTTTGCGCGGGCCAGGTCGGTGGCGGGGATTTCAAACCAGGTGGTCCAAGGCTGCATAGTTTTGAGTTTTGAGTTTTGAGTTTTGAGTTTTGAGAGAGGTGACAATTCACCTTCCCGGGTCCTTTGTTTTCGGAGACAAATGTAGGAAAAAATCATTTAAAAACAAATTGTTTGATGCCCACTCGCTTATTATACCCCAAAGCGCCGAGCGACGCGGATTTGGCTTGCGGGGTGGACCTTCCCGGCAGGCAAATCCCGGCATTTCTCCGGAATCGCCAAACCAAATGCGCTCCGCGTTGTTTGGGAGGGACCGGAAAGCGAAAGCACTTTTCCGCCACCTGGATGCACATGAGCGACTGTATTTTAGAAATAAAAAACCTGCACAAGTCTTTCGGCGACTTCAAGGCGCTCGACGGGCTGAACCTGCGCGTACAACGCGGCGAGATCTTCGGTTTCCTGGGCTGCAACGGCGCCGGAAAGTCCACCACCATCCGCTGCATGCTCTCGCTGATCAAACCCGATTCCGGGGAGATCCGGTTCAACGGAGCGCCGGTTGACCGCAAAGCCTTCCTGCGCAAGGTGGGTTGTATCATCGAAAAACCCGACTTCTACACCAACCTGACGGCCCTGCGCAACCTGGAGATCAGCGGCCGGATGTACGGCCTGAAACCGGGGAAAGCGGAAATGCTCGAACTGCTCGAACTGGTCGGACTCAGCGGCCGGGAAAACCAGCCGGTCAAAACCTACTCGCAGGGCATGAAGCAACGGCTGGGCATTGCACAGGCGCTGCTCCACCAGCCTGAACTCATCATTCTCGACGAGCCCACCAACGGCCTGGACCCCAAAGGCATGATCGACCTGCGCAACTTGCTGCGACACCTGAAAACGGACTTCCGGCAAACGATCATTGTGTCGTCGCACATATTGTCGGAAATCGAACTGATCGCCGACAGTTTTTGCATCATCGACAAAGGGAAAACGATCATCCAGGGCAATACCGCCGACTGGTTTTCCGACAAAAACATGCTCCTTACCGTGGAAACGGACCGGGTTGCAGACATGCTCCGCTTCCTGCAGGAATCGGGCCGCGAGGCGACGGCAGCCGGCGCCAACAGCCTGACCATTAAAACGGAGCGGGACGCAATCCCGCAAATTCACCGGGAAATCGCGCAAAGCGGCCTGCCAGTGTACGGGCTCTATCCCCGGAAAAAACTGGAAGACCTGTTCCTGAACCTCACGCAAAACACAGAAGCCCATGCTGGAGCTCATTAAGATCGAATCCTACAAGATCGCGACCAAGCCCCGCTCCTACATCGGGTTTGCCGCCATATTCGCCATCGTTGTTCTGATCCAGCTCGCCTTGTTTGCCGACGGGCAGGCGTACCTGGACTTTCTGACGCAATCGCTCAACCAGTCTTTTGCGATTGAGGGCATGGATTTTAACGGGAACCTGGTCGGTTTCATCATCCTGCAAACCCTCATCATCCAGATGCCCCTGCTGGTGGCGCTCGTATCGGGCGATGCCATTTCCGGCGAGATCCAGGGCGGCACGATCCGCTCGCTGCTGACCAAGCCGGTGTCGCGAAGCCGGATCGTATGGGCAAAGTTTATTGCTGCAGAATTGTACACCCTCCTGCTGATCCTGTGGCTGGGTGTGCTGGCCTGGGTGGGTTCGCTGTTTATATTCGGCCACGGCGATCTGGTGGTGCTCAAGAGCGACGCGCTGGTGATCGTGCGCTCTGCGGACACTGCCTGGCGTTTCCTCGCCGCCTTCGGACTCGCGTTTGTCAGTCTGTCGGTCGTGGTGGCCCTGTCGTTTTTGCTCTCCGCATTTGCGGAAAACTCGATCGCACCAATCATCATCACGATGAGTATCATCCTCCTGTTCACCATCATCGGCACCTTTGACATTCCGGTGTTCAACAAGATCAAGCCCTTCCTGTTTACCACCCACATGATCATCTGGCGCAACTTTTTTGACCGGCCGCTGCCGCTGGCCCAAATCGCCGCTTCGACCGGCGTGTTGTTCCTGCATATTGCCACATTCCTTTCCGTCACCCTGTTTTATTTCCATAAAAAAGACATCACGCAATAATGAAACACGTCTTGTTCCTGCTCCTGCTTCTCTCCGGTTTGGGCCTGCAGGCCCAAAGTCCCAACCAGATTTTGCAAAAAGCCTATGCGCAATTTGCCCGGGTAAAAACCTTTAAGAGCGATGTAAACGTCAACTTCAACCTGCCTTCGATCAGCATAGAGGATATGACGGGCACGGCCTATTACAAGTCGCCTTCCCGCTTCCGGATCAAGCTGACGGGCATTGCCTTCCTGCCGAAGGACAACCCCTTCGACGTGTACGCCCTGATCAGGGATTCCACGCAATACGCCTCGGTCTTTAACGGCAGTGAAAAAGTCGGATCAGAACAGTGCCGGATCATCAGCGTGATCCCCAACGGGGAGTCCGACATCGTGATGGCCAAGATCTGGCTGGGCACTTCGTCCAACTGCCCCCTTAAAATGCAGATTACCTCGCGCACCAACGGCGTTGTGCTGATGGAAAACAGCTACGGCCGTTTTGCCAAAAATGCGTTGCCGGACAAGATGCGGTTCACGATCGATATGAACAAGTTTAAGGTGCCGAAAGCCCTGGCCGCCGACATCAACAATACGCCGAAAAAAACGGACAGCGCGGACAGCAAGCAAAAAGGCACGATCGAGTTTGTCTTTGCCAATTACACGCTGAACACCCCGATCGAAGAGCGCATGTTTGCGGAAGAAGGGAAATAAAGCTACCGTTTATCGTCCGCTATCTTGCATTTCCCCTGCACAAAGGCTTCTACCTGCCCGGCAGCAACCGACCGGGCGGAGGGTTTGTCGGGGCCGGATTCCCCTTTGCGGTAAGCGGCGAGAATGCGGGCGGCGAATTTCCGGCTGAGCGGCAAATCCAGGGTAAATTTTCCGCTGCGATCCACCCGGTACGCCCAGGCGACGAGTCCGTAGGTATAATTCCCGAATTCCGGATCCCCGTCAGCAATGAACGAATCCCATACGAGCAGTTCCGGGTCGCCGTCGGCATTGAGGTCTTCCATCCAGGGGATGGGCTTGTCTTCGAAATTTTGCAGGGTGCGCCAGCCAATGGTGGACGTTTCGAAGCAGAGCGCGCGTGTGGGCACAGCGGTTCCTTTTTCGGCTACCGACACATTTACGGTCCAGTATCGCCCGCTGCCGCCCGGGCCGTCGGCATGTACGAGCAAGTCGTAGGATCGGCCGCTTTGGCGTTGCCAGCCATCGGCGGGTATTTCGCCGCAGAGACTTTCCGCGTCAAGGGAGAGAACGCCCTGCCCGGGCAGTTCCATTTGAGGCCAGCACGGCGCCATGCGGCAGGGATCGGCGACCGCATTTGTTTCCGATAGTTTTCCGGTGCAGGCGCCGATCAGCGCAAGCGATAAAACCGGAACCAAAGGTTTCAAAAACATAGGTACACGTATTTACCGTTCCCGGTACGACATCGCCCACAAGCCAACGAAGGTAATGATCCCGTTGAGCAGGATAGTCAGGAAGCCCACATCGAACCATTGTTTGCACGTCACCTCGATGATCCAGGTAAGCAGCGGCGCCAGCAGGCACAGCAGGAGCACGGCCGGGATTTCGATCGGCCGGTTTTTGCGCGGAATGCGCAGCATCCAGGGGTGCAGCTGCAGTTTGGTGAACAGGCCGAAAGTAAACAGGCCTAACAACGGTCCGTAGGTGTATCCGGCGATCTTGAAGATCAGGGAAATGACTGCGCCGCTGCTGAAAGCGTTGAGCAACAAAATGATGACTACGAACAGGGCGGAAAACCCGAGGTGTACGATCGTCCGGGCGCGCTTTTGCTGGGTGGCGGTCACTTCGGCGTACGCCAGTTTTTCCTGGTCGGGGGCGTAGGGGTCGGGGTGTTCGCGTTTTTTCTCAAAATTCAGAAAATCGACGCAGAAGGACGTCGTCAGGGCCGTCAGCGCGCTGTCGGAGCTGGCGTAGGTGCTGGCGATAAGGCCGAGTATGAAGAAAATACCTGCGGCCGTATCGAGGTGGTAAAACGCGATCTTGGGATAGAGTTGATCCGTTTGTGCTGGCACTTCGATTCCCAGCGAGCCGGCGTACATGTACAGCAGCGCGCCGAGCATCAGGAAAGCCAGGTTAATGACCACCAGGTAGAAGCAAAACACAAACATATTTTTTTGCGCTTCGCGGATATTCTTGCAGGCCAGGTTTTTCTGCATGAGGTCCTGGTCCATGCCAGTCATCACAATGGCGATAAGGGCGCCGCTGAAGAATTGCTTGACAAAATGGTTGGGGTCGGAAAAGAAGTTGTCGAAGAAAAAGATCTGTCCGTACCGGCTGCCGCGCACAGAGGACCACAGGTCGCCCACATTCAGGTTCATGGATTTGCCCACATTAATGACCGTCCACACCACCGCGGCGATGAAAAACGTGGTCATAATGGTGTCGGTCCAGATGATGGTCTTCAGGCCGCCTTTAAAGGTGTAGCCGTAGATGAGGGCCATCATGAGAATGACGGTCAGGGGGAAGGGGACGCCCAGGGGTTGAAAGACAAAGTTTTGCAGCACGATAGCGGCCAGAAACATGCGCGTAGCGGAGCCCAGGGTGCGGGACAGGATAAAAAACGCCGCTCCGGTCTTGTACGACCAGTGCCCGAGGCGCTGTTCCAGATAGCTGTAGATGGAGGTCAGGTTGAGGCGGTAGTACATCGGCATCAGCACCGTAGCGATGAACAAATAGCCGAGCAGATAGCCGAGCACTACCTGCATGTAACCGAAGCCCCGGTTGAGGCCGGTTTCGAGGCCGACGGCGCCGGGAACCGAGATAAAGGTTACCCCGCTGATGCTGGTACCGATCATGGCATAGGCGATCACATACCAGGGTACCTTCCGGTTTGCAAGAAAAAACCCTTCATTGCCGACATTGCGACCGGTGATCAGCGCAACGCCGACCAGCATTGCGAAATACAGGAAAAGGATGATCAATACCAGTGCCGGGGTGAGTTGTCCTGTCATGTTCTTGCCGAAATTTGCGGGGCCAGCAGCGGCAAATATAGGCGCATTTTTGACATTTTGCCTTTTTAAGACAAGAGAGGCGAGAAAGCAGGATACCGCAATGACAAAGCGGAAAACCTCTGAAAGGCTCGCAAGCAGGAAAGACTACCCGGATTTACACAGATTTCCGCGAAGAAGATCTGTATAAATCCGGGCAATCTGTAGTGCCTGAAAGCACCAGCATACCTGTTTGCCGGCAGCTCGTTTATTTCTCCCTGACGATCGCCTCTACCTGGTCACGCCATTCGTTGCGGCGTTGTTTCCAGGCTTTGCGATCCGACGCTCCGGACTGGCAGGCCGCTTCCATGTCCTGCACTTTTTCCAGGTTGAGCGCATAAAGGCGACCCTTTTGGGTGTCTGTCAGGTCGTAATGCCGGGCCATTTTTTCGGTGAGCGTCCCGGCTTTCTCCGCGGTGGAGAGCTGCGACCAGCGGTAGTGGGAGATGCCTTTTACGGCGAATACGGCGAGTAGTACGGCAGCGATGCCGAGAATCCATTTTTTGCGTTTCATAGCTAAATAAGAATTTGAATAACAATAGTTTATGCGGTAGTTTCGCCGGCTTCCGGCGTTTGTTTCTCTGCAGCTTCCGGTCCGCAGCGGTGGCGGCCCCAGCGCTGGGTAAATTGTGCGCGCTCTTCCTCGCTCATGCTTTTCCAGCGTTCGCGCATGTGCCGGTGCCGGGGATTGAACCCGGAACCGCCGCGCCAGCCGCGGGATCCGAAGCCACCGGTAAGCAGGCGGCCGAGGACCATCAGGCCGAGGGCCTGAAAAAATCCGATAACGGGGAGTCCGAAGATGGCGGTGGCCAGGTTGTTCCACAGGAACATAGTGATGAAGGTCAGTGCGCTGATCGCAGCGATACCGAAGACGATACCTTTAGCGATCCATTTTGCTTTTATTGCTTGCATGTTTTTTAATTTTTT
>CAYVDV010000229.1:0-8479 GCA_964450465.1 uncultured Saprospiraceae bacterium | reverse complement strand
TTGATCCCGAAGACGATCAGGAAGGCCACCAGACCGATGAGCATCATTTGCCGGACAAAGCGGTCGATCTGCCGCTGCAGTGGTGTAGGCTCCGATTCAATGGATTCGATGGATTTGCCCAATTTACCAAATTCCGTTTTCGAGCCGATTGAGTGCACCCGTCCCATACCGCTGCCGGAAGCCACAATGGTTCCCTGGTACAAACGGTTTTCAGGCTCCTGCACCGTTTTGTTGGCGGGCAGGGATTCGCCGGTGAGCACTGCTTCATCCACACTGAGGTCGTTTTGTTGGACGACCAGAGCGTCCGCAGGCAACCGTTCGCCTTCGGCAAACAGGACAATGTCTCCCACCACCACTTCTTCGGGGGCAATCGCAATGTCCTTGCCATTGCGCCGCACGCGAACGCTGGGTTGGGCGTACTGCCGGAGTGCGTCCAGAGCGCGCTCACTGCGGTATTCCTGAATGATCTCAATCGCAAAAACGAAACAGATGGCCGCTACCATCAACCAGGCTTCGGTGAGATCGCCGATCACAAAATACAGCACACAGCCCAGTAACAGCAAGAGAAACATGGGTTCGCGGGCGGCTTCCAGCAGAATATGCAAGAGCTGCCTTTTGGGGCGCAAATAGAGGCTGTTGCTTCCATGCCGGTTGCGACTGGCGGCTACCTCGGCATCGGTGAGGCCCTGGAGGAGATCTCCGTTTGGGTGTATTAAAGACACTGCTTGATCATTTAAACAGCGGGCCGGAAAATTTCACGGAAATCAATAGCCCGGAGGAAGGTCCCAAAGTTACGGTTTTGCGGTCTTAATACCGGTATTTTTTATTGCAGAAAACACGCGATTACGGGCTCCTATACCCATTTGACCACGCTGCCTCCCGGCTGGTAAGTCACCTCCAGCAGATTGGGGAAATAATCTTTCTGGCTGTCGATGTGCGACACGATGTATATCTGCCGGAACTGCTCCTGCAGGTAATACAGGGCGAGCATCATTTCGTGGCGGCGCTCCTCATCCTGGCTGCCGAAGATTTCATCAAAAGCCAGGAATTCCACGCTTTGCCCGTTGCCGCTCAGGTCCATGATGGCTTTGGTAATGGCGATGCGCAGGCAAAAGTTAGCCAGGTCGATCTCGCCGCCGGAAAAACGTTCGATGGGGTAAAACAACCCTCCATCTGCGATGAAAAAATCAAAGTTCTCATCCACATGGATGCGCTCGTATTTGCCCCTGGTTATTCGGGAAAAGAGTGCGCTGGCTTCGCTGGAAATACTGGGGCTTACCTTTTCCAGGATCTCCGTTTTGAACTGGATCAACAGTTCCGTCAGTTTTTTAAGCAGTTCGACCTCTTCGAGTTTGGCGCTGACCTGTTCCTTAATACGGGCATTGGCGAGTAACTTTTCCCGGATCTTTTCCGATGCGTTCCGGAGCTCCATGCCCGTTTTTTCCAGGTTACGCACGGTTGTGGATTGGGCGGTATAGGCGTCGGCAAACTGCGTGAGCGCTTGTTTGACGGCCTCGTATGCCTCGGGCTGGTATCCGGTCCGATTCCGGTCGGCGCTAAGCTGTTCCAGGGCCTGGCCGGTTTCTGCGGCAGCGGCCTGTGCCTGCTGCAGGGCTGTGCGGGTAGCCGGGAGTTCCCGGGCAATGTAATTGAGCTCGGTGTTGTATTGAAGATAGGCCGGCTCGGCGACTTCTACAGACGATTTGAGCAGGGCGTACTGTTTTTCATCAAAATGTACATTGCCGATTTCGCGCAGCACAACCTGGATACGGGTCAGCTGCGCTTCGTAGTTTTTTAAAATTCCCTCTTCGTGCTTTTTTTGTTTCGCGAATTCCTGCAGGCGGGTTTTTTCCGCCAACAGACGCTCGACATCCTTGCGGGTTTCTTCAAGCCGGACGCGCAAGAGGTGGCCGTCTTTCCGGACCTCTTCCTGTTGTGTTTTCAGGGCGGCCAGCTCGCTGCCCTGGAGGGCGTCGATTTCCCGGTTCAATTGATCCAGCACCTGGTCGTATGCTTCCAGCACCGGTTGGAAACAGGTAGGGCAGGTGCCTTCCCTGCCAATCGCCTGCAGGTCTTGTATTTTATTGCGCCGCTCTTCCACGCGGACGGCCAACGCCTCGGTCCGGCTTTTAACCTGGTTAAATTCTTCTCTTTTATGCTCGATCTGTTTGTCGAGCGATGCAACAAGGGCCTGCTTTTCCTCTAATTCGGCCTCCGTTTTTGCCTGTGTCGCCAGCATCCGGGATAGTTCTTCGAGGTGCTTGCGGCTTTGCAGGATGGAAGGCTCCAGTTCGGCGATCTGGGTCAAATAGGCGTCCCGGTTCAGGTGGCGTTGCCGCTGGGCCTCGAGTTGTTGCAAATCTTTTTTATCGCGTTCAAATGCGGTAAACTGATCTTTTTGTCCCTTGAGTTTCACTTCCTGGGCCTCCAGGGTCCGGAGTTTTTGAGTCAGGGTCTCCTGCTGTTTTTGCAGGCCGTCCAGGCGTTCCTGCAGGCGGCTGACCTCCTGTTGCAGGGTATTGTAGCGCTTCAACTTTTGTTCTTCGGCCTCAAACCGCTCCCGGACACCGCGATACTCCGTTTCGACATCGCGGAGTTTTTGTTGCTCTTTTTGGAGCTCGTCATCGTGCTCCTTTAGCGCCCTGGCCTGTTCGGCGAGGTCTGACTCAAGCATGCGGACCACTTCTTCGTCAAGCAGGTTCTGCCGCTGCCCGGCAATCTGGCTGCTCAGGTCGCGGGTATCGGTATTCATGCGCACCTGTACATCGTCCAGGGTATCAAGTCCCAACATTTTGCGCACCATCCGTTTGCGCGCCTCCCCGGTGGTATCGGAGAGTTCGGAAAGCTCTTTCTGGCCGGAAAAGACCGAACGTTTGAAGGCATCGCGTTCCATATTCAGAATACGGACGATTTCGTCGTTCACCGGCGCGACGCCTTTGGCGATCAGTTCGTCATTCTTGAACAATTCCGCCTGCACGGCCATGGTTTTGCCGCGAAACTCCCGTTTTACGGCATACTCCACCGATCCTACGGCAAACTGCAGGCTGAGCACAACGCTTGCTTTGGGATCGGCAAACGAAGACCGGATCAGGTTTTTATTGCTTTCGTCTTTGCCGTACAAACAATACAAAACAGCCTCGAACAAGGTGGATTTACCGGCGCCGTTGCGCCCGATTATCCCCACCAGGCCATCCCGGAACTCGAGGTCCAGCTGACTGTATTGTTTGTAATTTTCCAAATGCAATGCGCGAAGCGTCATGATCTGCGGATGATTGGCTTTGGGTTATTGCTGAAAGTATTTTGCGGCAATTTCCGTCATTTTGGCGGCCAGACCGGGGTTTTCGGCGTATTTATCGCGGACATATTCCGAGAAGATCCGGTCGAGCCGGTCGAACTGGTCTGCTTCCAGGTTGCGGACGAAACTGCGATCGGCCATATTGCGCCGCTTGGGCAGCAGTTGGAAACATTCGGCGAACAGGCTTTTCAGATAAATATTGGAGAGTTCCAAAGATTGCTCCATCCGGATATCCTGAAACAGGATCGAAATGATGGCTCCTTCCGTTTGGTTTGCATCCCGGAATTGCTCGATCTCGGCGTTGATATCCGCTACGGTTTTGTCCTGGCATTTTTGGATTTCCAGTTTGAGCCAGGGGCGCGTAGGGATCGGTTCGAATGTTACCCTACATTCCCCGTCTGCCGAAATATCCAGCAACAGGAAACCTTTTTCGGCGCCGATTTCGGTGTCGCTGAGGCGCTCTACCGAGCCGCTGTACCAGGCATTGGGGTGCAGGTCAATTTTTTGGCAGTTATGCCAGTGACCGAGAGCGAGGTACTGGAACCCGGCCAATTTGGCTACAAATTCCGGGGGAAAGATCTGTTCGCCGTATTCTTCCATGAGGAAGCGCTTGCCCAGGGAGGTATGCAAGAGCAGGATGTTGAATTTGCCGGGTGTGGGCGCCAGGCGTTCCAGTTCTTGCAGCATGATCCTGGTGTCGTTGATGTGCGGCAGGCCATGGATGACCAGTCCGTCGAGTTCAGCGTTTTCCCATTGTTCGCCAAAAAAAGGGTGTACGCCCGGCAGGCTGCGCAAGGCGCGAAGTATGGGGCTGGTATATACGGTCTTGGGCGTTTCGTGGTTTCCGGCGATTGCATAGATCGGAATGCCCGCGTCGCAAATGCGGCGCAATTGTTCCAGGGCGAAGGTCAACGCGCGGTTGGAAGGGCTGGGCCGGTGGAAGAAGTCGCCGGAGTGGATCACTGCATCCGGTTTCAGGGCCAGTATCCGTTCGACAGTATATTGGAAGGCCTCATAGACATCCTGTTCGCGGGCGTTGACGCCTTGTTCGTTCACGACGTCAAATGCCTGATAGCCAAGGTGGGTGTCGGAGAAGTGCAGAATCCGCATTTTGGGTTGTTTTTGCAAAAAAACAAAAAATAGTGCAGGGCTTCTACCCGGGTGGTGTTTTTTGCGCATCATCCCGGATCCGCACATAGGCAATGTAATCCAGTTGCGGCGGATCGGTAAGCCCCAGGCTCCGCCCCATGGTCACCAGTTGCCCGCGGTGGTAAGTACTGTGCTGTAAACAATGGAGGATGACTTCAGCGTTGGCATTTTGAAAAGGTTGCCCCAGGGAGTTTTTATAGGCGATGCTTTGCTGGAAAAAATCGTCGGGGCATTGCTCCAGAAAGACGTCAAACTCCCGGGTTTGTTTGGCGAAACCGATAAAAAGGTCATCCGTTGTACCGGAAAAGGTATTGGCAAGAAAGGGACCGGAGGGAATCCCCCGGAGTCGTTGGAGCCAGGCATCCTGTGCGGCCCAGATATGCAGCACGGTTGCCCGCAGGGTTGGAAAGCTGGAGGGCGTTTCCTGTTCGAGCAAGTTTGCGGGCTTGCTCTGCAGCCATTGAATAACCCGTTCGTTTGCCCAGACATTGTAGCGGGCGTAATCTTTTAATACGCTCATCAGGTCCATAAGCGGCAGTTTATTTGTTTTCAGGTGCGCGTTTTTCCAGCAATGCCATGTAAAACCCGTCATATCCCTCGTCCTGCGGAAGGATCCGGCGTTCTTTCAGCAAGGTAAATTCTTTTCCCGCTTCGCTGGCCAGGAACTTTTGCACCTGCATTTCATTTTCCGAGGGTAAAACACTGCAGGTGGCATACACCATCTGCCCCCCCGGCTTGAGCATGGGGCTGTAGGTCTGAAGTATTTCCTGCTGGGTGGCGCGCAATTGATCGATGAATTGCGGATGGAGTTTCCATTTGCTGTCGGGGTTTCGGCGCAGTACGCCCAGGCCACTGCAGGGCACATCGAGCAGCAGACGGTCGGCGCTGCCATACAGGCGTTTGATCACCTTCCGGTTTTCAATACTCCGCGTGTCGATGTTGGTGGCGCCGGCGCGCCGGGCGCGGAGGCGCAGTTCATTGAGTTTCCAGGTCAGGGTGTCGAGGGCAATAAGTTGTCCGCGGGCTTCCATCAGTGCGGCCAGGTGGAGGGTTTTGCCGCCTCCGCCGGCACAGGCGTCGATCACCCGCATACCGGGTTGCGGGGCGAGGAAGGGAGCAACCAGTTGGCTGCTGAAATCCTGTACTTCAAAGAGCCCGTCCCGGAAAGCGGTGGTTTTGAATACATTTTGCCTGCGCGCCAGTACGAGCGCTTCGCCCTCGCCGAGCGCGTTTGTTTCTATGCCTTCCTTGCGAAGGCGTTCCTGCAGGTCAGCCCGGCTGATTTTTAACCGGTTGGTGCGGAGTACCACAGTTGCCGGCCGGTTGAGCCAATGGAGGGTCTCCTCCCAGAGCGGCCCGAGTTCTGCCTCGCCGAGATCATCCAGCCAGTCCGGTATGCTTTCGCGGATCTTTCGGGTGGCGCGGAGTTCCGCTGCTTTCTGCCGGATTTGCACCGGATCCAGCCCCTGGAATTCCACCCAATCGGGGAGGACCGCTCCGGCTTCCTCCGCGGGCATTTCGGTGTGTCCTGGGCTCAAAACGATATGGATGCCGATGATCTGCCAGAAATCGAGTTCGGATTCGGGTGTTTTTCCCAGGATACTGCTGTACAAGCGGTAATGCCGGACTGTCTCGTATGTTGTCTCTGCTATAAATGCGCGGTCGCGGCTGCCGGCTTTGGGGTTGTGCCGCAGGGTATATTCAATCACCTTATCGGCATACCGGTTGTCCACAAAAATAGCCGTTAAGGCCGCAGCGACGGCGCGCACCAGCAGCGGATGCAATTTTTGCGTGGGGGCGGGTACGAATAGTTGTTTTTTCTGACGCACGTCCGCAAAGGTAGGTGATCAAGCGGGATTCCGGGCGCTGTGTTTTCCGTAACATGCTCTAACTTGCCTCCAAATCAGATTATTCGCATGAGACTGCGCCAGGCTTACCTTAAGATTAGTACCCGGCAGGGCGAAAAGCGCTATGCGCTGAACCCCAACCGGCCTAATTCCTTTGATGAATTATATGTAGACTTCCAATGGCAAAAAGAAGGGGAGGGGCACCGCTACACGCTCTTTTTACATCCAAAAGAAGATTTGGTGTTGCTTGACCTGGCAGTTGAGTTCGACGATATACCGGTAGCCCCGGGTACGCGATTTATGGCTAACGGCTTTCAATCCTGGAGCGAGAGCCGCCCGTTGCCCCTGGACGTCGAAATCCCCCGCCTGCGCAGGGCAGCCCGGCCTTTTATGGGGCGCTACGGCGATGAATACCGGGATGATTTTCCAAGAGGCCGGGGAAAACTGCATTCCTGGACCTATACCTATCTGGAGGACAGTACCGGTGCGGTAGCGTTTCTGGGGTCACTTGGAGAACAAACGGGCTTTACCCTGTTTTTGCTCGACCGGGAACAAGGTGTACTCACGGTGCGGAAAGACCTTCGGGGCTTGTCGTTATCGCATTCCTTTCCGGGACTCGATTTTTGGGTAGGGCAGGGTAGGGCGCCGGAAATTTTCAACGCCTATTTTGCGCTGGCCAGACAATTTTTTCCGGGATGGGGTAAGCCTGCTGTTCCGCATACGCCCGGCCTTGGCTGGACCAGCTGGTACCGTTACTTTACCGATATTTCCGAAGAAATAATACTGGCGAATCTGGAACAGGTTGCCGCTAGCGATCTGCCCTTTCAGTATGTTCAGATCGACGATGGCTGGCAAACCGCTGTAGGCGACTGGCGATCTGTAAAGCCGGCATTCTCAAACGGTTTGGCGCAGCTGGCGAAGGCGATCCGGACCAGGAACCTGACACCCGGGCTTTGGCTGGCGCCCTTTATTGCCTCGGCAAAATCCGATCTGGCGCGCCGCCATCCGGAATGGTTGTTGAAGGATGATCGCGGCAAGCCGCTTCGCGCGGGATGGAATCCCTATTGGGGCGGATGGTTTTACGCGCTGGATTTTTACCATCCGGGCGTACAGGACTATCTCAGTGGCGTTTTCCATGTGGTTCTGGATCAATGGGGCTTCGGGTTGCTCAAACTGGATTTTTTATTTGCCGTTTGTCTGGCTCCGCCGCCCGGTAAAACACGCGGGCAGGTCATGTGGGAGGCGATGGATTTTTTGCGCCGGCAGTTGGGCGACCGGCAGATGCTGGCCTGCGGGGTTCCCCTGGGTTCCGCCTTTGGCCTGGCCGATATCTGCCGGGTAGGAGGGGACGTACATCTGGCCTGGGAGCACCCTTTGCTGGCATTTTTACGGCACCGGGAGCGGGTGAGCACCCTGGCCTCGCTGCGCGCCACCCTGGGGCGCTGGGCACTTAACGGCCGCGCATTCCGCAGCGATCCGGATGTATTTATGCTACGGCAGGAAAATCAACGCTTGACACCGGTCCAACAACATACTTTGCTGACGATAAATGCCCTGCTGGGCGGTCTCTTGTTTACCTCGGACGACGTCGGCGCCTATTCTCCCGAACAGCGCGGCGAGTTGGAAGAGGCCCTGTACTGGCAAGGCAGCACGGTGTTGTCCGTGCAGGAAACAGGCCCGGACCTGTTCCGGATTGATTTCGAGTGCGAGGGTAGCCGGTATTTTGCCTGCTGTAATTTGAGCGGGCGTCCGGCCGGGCCCTTGGCAATAAAAAACGACCGGATACAAATCCGGCCGTTCGAGACTATTATTTTGAAAGGATAACCATTCCTGCCCTAGTTCCAACTGATATTTTCGGGCATATCGGAAATCACCTCAAAGGTATCGCCTTTGTTATACATGATATGGCGCCACAAGCGGTTGGGCTTGAGTTTGAAAATGTAGTTGGCGTCCATATCGCCGGTTACCCAGGAGCCGTAAGTCAATTCCTCCTTCAATTGCCCGGAAGACCAGCCGGAGTATCCGACAAAAAAGCGAATGTTGCCCGGCTGGATCATTTGCTGGGAGATAAGGAATTTCAGGTTCTCAAAGTCGCCGCCCCACCAAACCCCGTCGGCTACTTTCACACTTTCTTCGAGCAGTTCACCGAGGTTATGCACATAATGGAGGGTATCGGTTTGCACCGGAC
>CAYVDV010000228.1:0-8482 GCA_964450465.1 uncultured Saprospiraceae bacterium | reverse complement strand
TCGCGTAGCAGCGATTCGCAGAGATGGGAGCCTATAAAGCCGGCTCCGCCGGTAACTAGGATGGTCATGTGGGTGAATTTTCGGTAGTTGACGAATACAGGATATCTTTTTTAAAACTATATAACACACCAAACAAGGCAACGGTGGTTGAAACCAGATAAAAAATAAAAGCAATTGCCACCGATCGCTCCGGATCCAGCGCAAGTACCCGGGCGCCCCATAAAAAGGTCAGTTCCCGCGCGCCGGCGCCGCCAATGGTTAAGGGCAGCATGGCCACTACGGAAGAGACGAGGAACACTATGGAGTACCCCAGCCAGTGAGCCGGCTCCTGCAGGGCAAAGATAATGCCCAGGGTGGCAATGGATTGTGCCAATTGCACGCCCAGCGACTGGAGGCTGGTGCGAACCCATACCTTGCCGGAGGCACGGATCATCCGGTCAAACAACAGTCGCGATACCGGTATGCTCAGGATTAGCCCCGCGATCCAAATCCACCACCAGGACTGCAGGGCCGGCAGCCCCAGCGCCAAAATCAGGCAAAGTTGCCCCAATGCCAGTACACCTGAAACCCGGTCGAACAGGGTGATCGAAAAAAGCCGCCGGAAGGGTTTCCCGAAAGCGTCCATGAGCGCCTTGATCTTGTAGCCATCCCCGCTGATGCCTCCGGGCAGCAGCAGGTTGTAATACATGCCAAGCCAGTAGAGCCGCAATTGCCGGCGATTATCGAGATGTATCCCGTCGGTTTTGAGCAGGTCATTGTACCGGAAAGCGCCGACAAGTTTAGACAGGATGAACCAAAGGACGGCCCAAAGAACCCACAAAGGGTTGGCTTGCCCGATGACCTGAATAAGCAGTTTCGGGTCGATCGCCCGGATCACCAAATACAGGATCAGGACAGAAAGCGCCGCTTTGAGTGCAGTTTTCCAAGTCATAATCCCTGATTCAGGCCTCCTGTAATTCCGGCTGATGAATTTGACGGATACGGTAGGGCTTCTTGTCCTGGGATTCGTAGTAGGTGCGTACCTGCAATTCTGCCAAAATACCCAGAGCAATCAACTGCAGGCCAGCCATGAACAACACAGCGCCCAGCATCAGCAGGGGGCGGCCCCATATATCGTGTCCGAACAGTTTTTCAACAAACAGGTACAAGAGGATCAGACTACCTGTCCCCAGTGAAATCACCCCCCATCCGCCGAACAGGTGCATGGGTTTGTGGTTGAACTTTTTGAGAAACAGTATGAGCAACAAATCACTCAAGACCCGCATGGTGCGGCCAATTCCGTATTTG
Source organism: uncultured Saprospiraceae bacterium (assembly GCA_964450465.1). Classification (GTDB taxonomy): domain Bacteria; phylum Bacteroidota; class Bacteroidia; order Chitinophagales; family Saprospiraceae; genus M3007. The sequence goes on along the minus strand of CAYVDV010000228.1, from coordinate 7,195 downwards.
GATTTGCCATGTTGCCGGGCGTGGTGTCGAACAGGCGTCTCGTCCATACGCGCACCTTCCAGATCGGCCAAAACCGGAATAAAGCGGTGGAGTTCGCCGTACAAGCCCAGGCTCTTGGCGAGATCGGCCCGAAAAACCCGCAGCGTGCAACCGTAGTCGTGCAAATACACTCCGGAGGCCCGGCGGATCATCCAATTGGCAATTTTACTCGGAATTTTACGCAACAACATGCCATCCTGCCGCTTTTGACGGATGCCGGCCAGCATGTCCAGATTGCGATTTTGGGCGATTTCCAGCATACGCGGAATATCGGCCGGATCATTTTGCAAATCGCCGTCCATGGTAACGATCCATTCCCCCCGCGCCACCGCAATGCCGGCGGCAAGGGCGGCGCTTTGCCCGAAGTTGCGGCGGAATTCGACAATCCGGAGCCTTGGATGATCCAGCATTTTCAGGTTGACAAGTGTATCATCGGTGGAACCATCGTCCACAAAGACCAATTCGTAGTGAAAACCTTCCAGGTGCTGTTGGAGTTGCTGAACCAAAGGGCGGACATTATCCTCCTCGTTGTACACGCAGATGACGACAGACAGATTTGTTTTCATGCCCCGCAAAAATACGCAAAACTTCTGTGGAGGATCAAAAGAACACCTGAACCATGCCCCGGATACCATATTTCGGCGCTCCCGGGTGGTCCAGATAGGTAAAGCGGCGCACCAAATCGATCCGCAGCACTTTAAAAATATTGCTGATACCTACGCTGGCTTCCACATAGGGCTTGGCTTCCAGGGTATAGGAGATAGGGGAGCCGTCCGGATAGCTTGGGAAACGGTAGAGCCCGGAGCCTTCCCTGGGCTGGTTGGTGGGGGAAATGCCGCCATAGAGCACTTTTACCCCGGCCATTTCCCGGAACTTGAGTTTTCGGATAAGGGGGATCTTGTTGAGGAAAAAGCCGTAAAAGTTATGGTCCATATTCAGCGCCACATAGCGGTCGCTGATGAATTCCATAAAGTTCATCAGGTTATAGGAGTATATTTGATAAACGTAGGTTTGGTTTGCACGATGGATGGTGAGCAGCGGATACGGGACTTTGCCAAAAACGCCGCCCGCCTCCAGGTATAAATAGTTATAGCCGATCGGCGGAAGGTTGGAAAACTTGTAGAAACTGGCGCGCAGTTCCTGAAAGTTGTATTCGCCCCCGTAAAAGCCGTCGATACCCCGTGCATAGCGCAACGTAGCGATATAATTGACATCGATTGTTTGCCGGTAGGTGGCGGTTTGAAAAAACTTTTCGCCCGGTGCATAGCGCAACTGCACGTAAGCCTTTGCAGTAGTGACCGGATCGTCAGCGACATTACTGATATCCACCGGCTCGAAATGGAGCGCGCCGGCGGGTTTTTGGGTCTGCTGCTCAAAGCCGACCGTATAGGAAAAATGGTTTCGGAATTCTCGTTCGTGTTCCAGGGTAATCCGGTTGAAGTAGACAAACTTGTCGTTTACCCCGCGTACAAAAGAGGTGAACAGGTTGTTGGTTTGGGCATGGGCGAGCTCCAGTCCCGGGATCCGGATATCCTGCTGGTACCGGACCCGAAGGAGATTGAGCGGGAACTCGTTAACTGCGGTGCCTTTGAGCGCAAAAGTGCCGGTGCCCCCAAATTTCCAGCGCTGGTCCTGAAAACCATAAGCAGCATATCCATCAAAATTAAGGCGTTTGCTCAAGGTGGAGGAGGTGCGCCCGCCCAGGCGGAGCCTTGTGCCTTCCACACTGTTAAATGCGTAAAATGTATTGATAGGACCGATCTCGAAATTCGGCCCGGCGTTGGCATAGCCGATTGTTGCGATCAGCAGTGCCTTGGCGGTGTTCTTGAACAGCCGGGTGTTCTGCAGGCTGTCCATGTTTCCGTAGGTAGCCGCTTCGGTGGCATTGAGTTCAAAATGCCGGGCGCCGGCCCAATAACTGGTATCGCTGCGTTCCGAACCCGGCAGGTAAACCACTTCTCCGTAGGCTTTTTGGAACAAGGAATCGGGTAAATCCGGATTGATTTGCGGTTCCCGGTGCGAAACGAGCCGTTGGCCAAAAAGCCCGATCCCCTTGCGCGTCAGGCCAAAGTCCATCCGGTAGTCTTCCTGGGCCAGTACCCATTTGCCGGAAGGCAAGCGCTTGAAGTCCTGCTGCAGTTCAATCGATTTTACCCAGTTGAGATTGATCTCCGGATTTACGCCAAAGGTGGCGCGTACGACCGGATACGTGCTGTCGAGCGCGATATAGAGGTCGCCCTGCAGCAGCATATCGGTTTTATTGCGGGGGAAAAAGGACAGGCGAACGATTTTGCTCCCGCTTTCTTCGATCGTATCCATCGGATAATAGCGGTAAAACATCGGGGCAAGGTTGGAGATGGGGCTGAGAAAATGGTCGGTCAGCAAGACCACATAATTGTCGTAGAGGTCCACGTCCTGGTTCAGGTAACGCAGGGATTTATTGATCCCTTCCTGTTCGAGGTAGCCCGGGAATTTGACGGACTGGTTCCCCTTAATAAAGAGTTTTCGGTCTTTTGGATCGGCGCGCAGACAGAGGTCCTGGATGTTTTCCTGAAGAAAAATCGGAATGATACTCAACCCCTCCAGTTTGCTGGTGTCGGCATTGTCGAGGATGAAACGCAGGCTTTTGAGTGCTTTGCGGTCTTTTACTTTATCGGGAAGGTTACTCAGGCCGATGAGCACTTTTTCATACTGTTCTTCCCGGAACGTGCGCAGGTTTTCTACGCGATTCTGGTCCCGGTGCTCCACCACCAGTTTGATGAGTTCAACGGCAGGATTGTTTTTATTCCGGTACTTGCCTGGTTTGATAGTGATTTCCTGCAGTTGGGTGCTTTCCGAAGTAAGGGGGATATCCAGGTTTTGGGTTTTCCCCGGCTGCACAGCAATCGTTTGTGTTCGATAGCCAAGCGCTGTGACCCGGACTTCCCGAAATGGTTTGTCCGAGCGCAATTCATATAGGCCGTTTTCGTCGCTCCGGGTACCAATGGACAGTTCCGGTACCGCCACTCCTGCAAACGGGACAGGTTGGCTGGTTTCGGCATCGGTAATGCGTCCTTTGATCAACGTAACCGAAGGCTGCGCCAGGAGGAAGAAAGGCGATAAAAATGCGATCAGCCAAAGGCCGGTCCGGCGAAGTTTGAGCAAGGAAATTATTTTATTCATTCAGTGTGTCACTGCTGGAATGCAGTTATCCGGAAAAGGTTGCCAAATTCATGCCTGATTTGCATAAAATCTTTAGACGGGGATCAAATGTATGGTAACATAGACGTCGCCGGGTGTTAAAAAGATGCAAATGGTTGGAAATCACTTTTTCTCCGCAATTTTCCGGAGCTCGTTTAATTTCCAGAGCGCATCCATAGGTGTCATGGTATTGAGGTCCAGCGCAAGCAATTCTTCCCGGATCTTCCGGGTATATTCGTCTGCGTCAAAGATTTGGAGCTGCATTCTGGGGGTGATATTTTTTACCCGGTTTTTCAATTCGGTGGCCGGTTGGTGTTGCGGAGTGTGCGCCTGCCCGTCCCGGTCCCGGCCTTCCACATTCAGGCGTCCGCCATCGGCTTCCAGGGTATGCAGGATATCGGTTGCGCGTTCGATGACGCTGGCCGGCATGCCGGCCATGCGCGCTACATGGATTCCGAAGGAGTGATTGGAGCCTCCGGGTGTGAGTTTGCGCAGAAAGATCACCTTGTGGCCTACTTCCCGGGTGCTGACGTGGTAGTTGTGTATCCGTTCGTGTTGTTCGGCCAGTTCGTTGAGCTCATGGTAGTGCGTGGCGAAGAGGGTTTTAGGGTGGGCGCGTTCATTGTCGTGTAAAAATTCAGCCAGGCTCCAGGCGATCGATATTCCATCGTAGGTACTGGTGCCGCGTCCGATCTCGTCGAGCAGGATGAGCGAGCGGTCACTGATATTGTTCATGATCAGCGCCGTTTCATTCATTTCAACCATGAAGGTACTTTCGCCGCCGCTGATATTGTCGCTGGCGCCGACCCGGGTAAATACTTTGTCAACAAGGCCGATCCGGGCTCCGGAGGCCGGCACATAGCTGCCCATCTGGGCCAGCAGCACGATAAGGGCCGTTTGGCGCAACAAGGCCGATTTGCCGGACATATTCGGCCCGGTGATCATAATGATCTGCATGCTGTCGTTGTCGAGGAATACGTCATTGGGGATATAGGCCTCTCCAACGGGCAGTTGGGTTTCGATCACCGGGTGTCTGCCATCTTTGATGTCCAGGCAAAGGGAGTCGTCCATGTCAGGACGGATATATCGCTGCCGGCCGGCAACTTTGGCAAGCGACATCAGGCAGTCAAGCCGGGCAATGATCTGTGCATTGTGCTGCACGGGTGCGATGTAGGCGCCGATTTCATCCACCAGCTCGCGAAAAATGCGTTCTTCGAGTTCCAGGATCTTTTCTTCGGCGCCGAGTATCTTGCTTTCCAGTTCCTTCAGTTCCGGCGTGATGAAGCGCTCGCCATTGGCAATGGTTTGTTTGCGGATCCAATCTTCAGGAACCTTGTCTTTCCATTTACTCGTTACTTCGAGGTAATAGCCAAAGACATTATTGAAGCCGATTTTCAGGCTTTGGATGCCGGTCCGCTCGGTTTCGCGTTGTTGCAGGGCAACCAGAAGATCCCGGCTGTGTCGGACGATGTGCCGGAGCTCGTCCAGCCCCGGGTGTGCCCCGTCGGCTATCGCGCCGCCTTTGCGGATGTCTGTTGGCGGATCGGGTGCGATGGCGGTTTCGATCCGTTCGCGCAGCGTATGGCAGGGGTTGAGGGCTTCGCCGAGTTTCCGGAGTGCAGCACCCCGTTCTTCTAGATCGGGGCCCAGCATTTTTTTGATCTGTTCGATGGCCATAAGGGCCCGGCGCAGCTGCATTACTTCCCGCGGGTTGATCTTCCCCACCGCAGTTTTGCTCATCAGGCGTTCGAGGTCGCCGATATGCCGGATATGGGGTTCCATTTGACTGGTGAACTCCTGATTTGCGACAAAAAAACCAACGGCGTCGTGCCGTTCCTGGATTTGTTGCAGACTGGTTAAGGGGAGTAGCACCCATTTTTTCAGCAGCCGGGCGCCCATGGGGCTCACGGTGTGGTCGAGGACCTGGAGCAGCGAGGTTCCGGTTTCATGGTTGGAGCTGATGAGTTCCAGGTTGCGTATGGTAAACCGGTCGAGCCAGACATATTTATCCGTTTGCAGCCGGCTCAGGCTCCCGATGTGGGCGAGCTGGTTATTTTCGGTAGCGGCCAGGTAGTGCAGGGCGGCGCCGGCTGCGGCTTGTCCGAGCTCGAGTTCCTCCACGCCAAAGCCTTTGAGGCCGCTGGTCTGGAAATGTTGCAGCAGTTTTTCGCGGCCGAAGTCGTAGGTGAAGATCCAGTCTTCAAGGGTGTAGGTGTAAAATTTTTCTCCGAAAAAAGCGGCGAATTCTTTCACCCGGCTTTTGGGGAGTACGATCTCTGCTGGTTTAAAACTCTGGAAGAGTTTGTCGATCGTGGCCATATCGCCTTCCGTTATAAAAAACTCGCCGGTGCTCACATCGAGGAAGGCTGCGCCAAAGTGTTCATTTTTTCCAAAGGCCAGGGTTGCCAGAAAATTATTCTGGTTGTGTTCCAGAAGGGCATCGTCTGTGGTCACCCCCGGGGTTACTACTTCCGTTACCGAGCGACGCACCACCTTTCCGGGAACCGGTTTTTCCATTTGCTCGCAAATAGCTACCCGGAAACCGGCGCGAACCAGCCGGGGGAGGTAGGTATCCATGGCGTGATGGGGAAAACCGGCAAGTTCAACGTCTGAACCGCCATTATTCCGACTTGTCAGGGTAATGCCGAGAGCGTTTGCGGCTTTCACTGCATCTTCTCCAAAAGTCTCGTAAAAATCACCTACCCGGAAGAGCAGAATGGCATCGGGATATTTGGCCTTTGCCTGGTTGTACTGCGCCATCAGGGGGGTGATGGTCGGCGCAGAGTCGGAACTTTTATTTTTTTTGGCGGATCGGGCCATAATATATGTTGAACTTGGTTAAGTCGGCAAAAATAGGGTGAAGTCTCGGAGCATCCAACCGCAGCGCGAATTAGGCCTTTTGTCAGGTGCCGGGAGGGGGTTGCGTTGGCCAGCACATTTGAATCCGAAATTGCAAAAATCGGACATTTTTTTTTGCTTTGGCACCTTGATTCAATTAGATTGCAAAACTGTTCTACATTCGCTATCTGATTTTTTACCATCGAGTTCTTTGTTAAGCAGAATTTTTTAATAGTGTTGTTAAGTTTCTTATAATCAGTTTGTTATGCCTCCGGTAGCTACAACTGCCAAACATTAAGATTAAACCGCTACTACTATGGGTTACAGGATTACTCTGACTGTGCTTATGCCACTGTTATTCCTCTTTGAAAACCTTTCCGCTCAATCCACTATTTCTGTAGCCCTTGAAAAACAACGCCAGCGCATTCCGATGGATGTGTTAAGCGGGACAAATCGCATTCAAGTGTGCGGTCTTGTTCCCGGCACTACATATTCGGTCGTTGCCGTGCCGGTTTCTCCGGAAGATAAGTTTCCGCTGCATCTGACCATGAGGGACCGCGCGATGGAAAACCATGCCAAGCCACTATCCAGGCCCGACCGTCCGCAACACCGGCAATTTGTCGCCCCATCCGAATGTGTCGATCTGGTGCTGCAGGTGGATGCCGGCCGCCAGAAGCAGACTATCCCGATTTTTCTTTCGGTAGGTTGTGTGGATTGTCCGGAGGCTAACGCTTTTATGGACAAATTTCTGGAGCAACTACAAGGTATGGATCTGGTTAACCTGTCCATCACCGCGGGCGTTTCTGCCAATAGTCTGGTTACCAATACCCTGATCGGGGGGAACTGTTTCGATGTGTCCAATATTACCTCGCAAGGACCGGCCAATTCCCGTGGAACCTTTACCAACGGCGGCTCCAACATTGGCATCGGCAACGGTCTGGTCTTGTGCACCGGGAATGTGAACAACCTGCCCGGGCCAAACAATGCTGGAAATACTTCGGCTAACTCTGCCGGTTTTAACCAGAACAGTGCCGACGATCCCGACCTCGCTACCCTGACCAACGGCAACCAGTGGGATGTGATCAAACTGGAATTTGATTTCACACCAACTTCCGCTCTGGGTCAGTTTGATTATGTC
>CAYVDV010000227.1:0-8488 GCA_964450465.1 uncultured Saprospiraceae bacterium | reverse complement strand
TGATGTTCGCATTGGAAGCAACGACCCGGGCCGCACCCGCCGGTACGTTCGCCTGGTCCGACGATACCACCGTGTAGGTGTATGTGTCCCCGGCGCCCGAAATCAGCGCATCCAGGTCGAAATTCAGCGCCACATCCGAACAGGTCATGGCTGTCTGGTTCGATACCACCGGCTCCGGTTTCACCGTCACATTCGCCGTAAACACATCACCTACGCAACCATTGGTGACTGCGGGTCCCGTTGGGGTAATATTGTACTGAACGGTTTGGTCGCTGCCGGAGACATTATTCGGCGTACCGCTAATGGGACTGGTCGTGCCGCTGGCAGGCAAACCTGTGACATTGGGATTAGGCACCGCAGTCCAGCTAAAGGTGGTTCCAGTAAGCCCATTGCTTGTTGAAAGCACAATATCAGTAATCGCAACATCCGAGCACACCGTTTGATCGGGTGGCGTGGCGACGCCTACCGGTTCCGGTTTTACCGTTATGGAAGCCATAAAGGCGGTACCCGTGCAGCCCAGGCTGCTGGTGGGGGTGATGGTGTATGTTACAACCTGGTTGGATCCGGTAAGATTTCTGGGGGTGCCACTAATGTCGCCGCTGCCGCTGTTGGCCAGGCCGGTCACATTCGCAGTATTGTCACGTGTCCAGGTATAAGTCGTCACGCCCGGAAGCGTGTTGCTCGTGCTCAGCGTGATGCTTGCAGAAGTATTGGAACAGATTGTCTGACTCGAAGGGGTAGCCACGCCTACCGGCGCCTCGTTTACCGTAATTGTGTAGGTACAGGTGTTGCTGCAGCCATTCATATCGGTATAAGCATAGGTAATGGTATTGGCGCCCACGTTCGCACTGGCCGGAGTAAAGGTGTACGGGCCGCTACCGCTCACGCCCGGGCCGCTGTACACGCCGCCCGAAGGCGTGGCGCCGCTCAGGGTAAAGGCCGCATCTGTCTGGCAGACTGTGACGTCCGCCGGGCAAGTGACGGCAATAGGGCTAAGCGTCACGCTCGTGTTTTGCGGGGTAATCGTACCGGAACAAAGCGTACTGTTTACCACTTCCAAAGCCAGGGGCATACCGGTAATACTGATAGCCGAACTCGTTGCGCCTGGTTTTACTTTCAGGGTCAGTTTGAGCAGGGTAAGGCCGCTTAGCGGCTGCCCACTGGCACTGGATGACCAGGAATACCGGATCTCACCATCGGCCGTTGTACCAAAGACCGTCGGCATATCGCCGTTAATGGGGTCAGCCGCAAAACTTACAAACTCCAATTGGGTTTTATCCCAGTTTACGCTAAACTGCACCGAAATGAGGTCCGTATTCATGGTAGTGGCATCAATCGTGTACATGATCTCATCGCCGCAAATAGCAGTGGACGGGCCATTGGCTGTCAGGGTGATCGCCGGTAAAGCGGTGATCGTTACCTCAGCCGAGCCGGTCATGGAGGCAGTGCAGGACGCAGCCTGGCTGTTGGTCGCCACCACAGTATACATTCCCGCAGCCGTTTGATTGCCAAAACTTATAGCACTACCGGTACCGGGCACGGGAGAGCCAACATTCGTCGCTCCATCCAGTACCAGTTGGTAGGAAATACCGGTCTCCGAACCATCCAACCCAACTGCCACACCACTACCACCGGCGCAATATGCGCCGCCGCCGGTAACATTAAAGACGGTAATCGGAATGCAATCGACAGTACCGCTGACTACCACATCCCGCAAATGAAGGTCTCCGGTAGCATTTGTACCGGAATTCAAACCATATATCCGGAAACTAACCGTTCCTGTTGATGAAAATGCGGTAAAAGAAGCCCAGTTCCGGACCGTACCTGTGTTCGTACAGGTGTTATTTGTCCCGGGCGCAAGGTTAGCGCCATTTTGGGTAAACGTAGAAAACCCGTTGGTACTGTAGGCGTATCGCGTTTGCGTCGGGCCGTTATTTGCGCCTACTCCAGGGTTATCCCTTCGGGACCTGGCTGTAAACCCGGTAATATTTAAGCGGTAGCCCGGGTTAGGAGTTATGGAAAACTCGATATAGTCGCCGGTACTATTGGGAGTGGCCAAAGCACTGGAGCTCCCATAGTTATAAGTTGGCCAACCGTCTGCCGCAAATCCGTCCGTAGCACCAGTACAGGTAAGAGAAGCCCCTGACACCCCCGCACCTCGCGTCAAATTCGTCCCGGTGGCATTCGCAGCCACCGAGGCAGGCGATCCATCGGAAGCATTCGTAAAATTATAAATAGTTTGCCCGTACCCTGCCTGTGCATGGAAGGACAGCCCTCCGATCAACAGGGTATATACCACCTGTCGAAGCGCTTTTTCCGGTAAAGGAAGTGCCTGAATATTTGAAAAAACAGAAAAGGCAGAAACGAAGCATTGTTGAAAATTTCCCATAACGAAAGGGGCATTATGATGAAAAGAGCGTGGTTCTTTATAAATGCGGCGTTTTGGGGCGATGCGGCGGGGTTTAGCGCCGCATCATGACCATCCGGCGCGTCAGTTGTCCGAAGGGGGTATCGAGTTCATAGTAGAGGATGCCGGTGGCGGCAGCGCCGTCGAGCCGGATCGTTTCCTCGCTGTAGCCGGCGGGGTAGGTTTTGCTGCGGCGCAGCAATTCGCGCCCGGCGGCGTCGTATATGCGGAGTTGTGCGGCGCAGGATTCGGGCAGCACAAAGCCGATAGCGGTTTCATCGCTGAAGGGGTTGGGGCGGTTTTGCCAGAGCTGCACGCCGGCGGCAGAGGCCGGGTCGTTCAGGCCCGTGGTTTGCGCCTCGGTGAACACCAGCTGCAGGCCGGCAGTCGCCCGGTTCATGGTATAGGCCTCGGGTTCGAGGGCTTTATTTTGCAGGCGCAGCACATCGCTGAGCAGGGCGCCGCTTTGGCGGGCGCGGAAGCGCAGGGCAAATATGGGCGTGCCTTCGGGCAGGGTCTTGCCGGCATTGTCGAGCCAGAGGCTGCGGATCTCGCCGTTGGCCAGCTGGTAGAGGCCGAAGTTTTCATCGGCCTGCAGGTTAAGCGGCGAGTTGCCGGAGTCCAGGCCCAGCCATTCGAGCTGGTCGGTGTCGAACTGCATGGCCCACTGATAGCCGGCCAGTTCGTCGAAATGCGACACGCGGATGCGGACGAGCAGTTCCTGCCCGGCTTCCAGCCGCTGGTCCGGAGTCAGGAACACCAGCGGGGTTTGGCCGCCCTCGGGTTTGAGGAGCGGGTTGGCCGAGGCGTCGAGGTCGCCGAGTTTCATGCCGATAAAGTTCTGGTTGCCCAAAGCGCCCGCCACACCGGTCAGCACACGGCTATCGGGGATAGGCGCCGAGAAGGGGTTGGCCGGCGGCGCATAGCCCGGGAAGCCGGGGCCGGGGTCGGGGCTGGGCACAAAACGCCAGGGTTTGGCGATAAAGAAAGCCAGGGCATAGGGACTGCCCAGTACGGCCCGGCGGATGTGCGCCCAGTCGTTGCCGTCCAGCACATTATTCGTGTCAATGTCGGCTGCGATGAGCTTGTAGGGGTCGGTGATGAGCACCGTACCCTGCAGGTGATTGAGCAGAATGAGGGCGTCCATGGCGGTCACGCCGTTCAAGGGGTCAGCCGGCGGAGTGGTCTTGACCGGGGTGATGGTGATATTGCCGCTGCCGTTGAGCGTATAGAGCCCGTCGGCCACGGTGGGGCCATAGGAGCCGCTGGTGGTGCCGGTCATGTTGACCATGGCCAGGGCCACGCCGGACACATCGTCACCTTCCCAGATCAGTTTGCCGGTGATGCCGACGCACTCGTCCACCGTCACGGTGAAGGAGCAGGAGGCCGTGAGGCCGTTTACGTCGGTGACGGTATAGTAGATCGTCGTTTCGCCGGTGAGCAGAATGGCGCCGGCGGCATAGCCGTTGCCGGAACCCGTGCTGACGCCGGTCAGGACATAACTGGTGTCGGAAAGTCCGCAGTTGTCGGATGCCGCCGGGTCAAAGCCAGTAGCGGGTACGATAAAGGTGCAGTCGCCACCACTGGCAGACACGGTCATGTCATCCGGACAGTTCAGCACCGGCGGTATGTTGTCGCGCACTACGATCTGCTGCACCTGCGAAGAGGCCTGGTTGCCGCAGGCATCGCTCAGCGTCCAGGTCCGGACGATGATCAGCTGGGTGCCGGCCAGGACCGAGGGTACATCGGTATAGGTAGCGTTCAGGTTTTGCGCGGGGGTGCAGTTGTCCATTTCATTGGTCACATCGCCGGTGATGGCGGGAGCAGCGTCGTATTCGCAGTTGCCGTCCACGTAGATCGTGATATCCGGCGGGCGGGTGAAGGTCGGCGGGGTGGTGTCTTTCACCTCGATCATCTGGGCGGCGGTGGTGCTGTTGTTGCAGCTGTCGGTTGCGCGCCAGGTCCGTTTGATCGTGTAGTTGTTCGGGCAGTTGCCCGGGGTGGTGGTCTCGCCTTCGTACACGACAGCCACCATGGGGTCGCAGTTGTCGGTAGCCGTAGGCGAGCCGGGATCGGGCACGTTGTCGCATTCCACGCTCATATCCATCGGCACATTGGCGAAGACCGGCGGTTCCGTATCGTAGATGGTCACATTGCTCGTGCCCAGTATGGTTACCGGCACCACGCTGTAAGCGCCGTCGGAGGCTTCGATCACGCGGGGGGAGTTTTCGATGCTGACCGATCCGCTGGCGCTGCAGCTCTGCGGCTTGAAGCGGAGGCGAAGCAGCAGCGTGCCGTTGGGCAGGGTGGCGCCGTAGGCCGCCGAGGTATCGAGCCAGGAATAGATGAGCGTATCGTTGACAAAGCCGGTCAGCGGGTCGCTGTTGTCGAGTTTTTGCGGCTCGATGCCGGTGTTCATCAGCACATTCGGGTCCCAGGCCACGCTGAACTGTACCGTGCCGAGGTTCGTAAAGCCGGCGGCGGCAATGATATCGACGATGAAATTCTCCCCGCAGGCGGCGCTGTCGGGCGATTCGAGCATCAGATTGAGGCCGGGAACGGGAGACACGGTGAAGGTATCGGTAGCAGAGCCGGAACAGCCGTTGTTATCGGTATAAGTATAGGTAATCACATGAGCGCCGAGGCCGGCGGCCATGGGGTTGATGGTTGCGCCCGTGACGCCGGGGCCGCTGTAGCTGCCGCCGGGCGGGTTGCCGCCGCTGAGGGGTACGCTGGTGACATTGGCCAGGGCCTGGTCGATGCCCAGGGTCAGTGATACCATGGGTAACGGGTTGACGGTCACCGCAACCGAGCCGCCCATGGTGGCGGTGCAGCCGGTGCTGCTGCGGGTAGCCAGTACGGTGTAGGCGCCGGCGGCTGTCTGGTTGCCGAAGCTGAGGGCGCTGCCGGTACCGGGCACCGGACTGCCGGTGTTATTTCCGTTTACTTTGAGTTGGTAGTTCACCCCGTTTTCGGAGCCGCTGAGGCCGACCGCTACGCCCGGGCCGCCGGCGCAGTAAGCGCCGCCGCCGGTCATTTGGAAGATCTGCAGCACGTCGATGGTCACGGTAGCCGAACCGCTCAGGTCGTTGGGCGTGGCCGTGCACTTGCTGTCCGACAGGGTACTGATGGTATAGGTCGTCGTACCGGAGGGTGTTACATTTATACTAATGGGGTTGCTGTTGCCGCTAAACGGCGTTCCGTCGCTGAGCGTACCGCTCCAGGGGCCGGCGCCGGTGACGGCGATGCTCAGGGTGGCGCTCTGGCCGGCGCAGATCGTGGTTGTGCCGCTCAGCGCACCCGTCGGACGGGCCAGCACGGTCACTTCCTGGGTGCAGCTGTTGGTGCAGCCATTGCCATCGGTGACGGTCAGGGACAGGGTGTAGGTACCGGGTGCGCCGGCGCTCACGCTGACGTTGGGTCCGACAGTCGGGCCGGTGATGGTCCCGTTGCCGGAAATGCCCCAGCTGTAGGCGGTCATGTTGGCGGCGCCCTGGTAGCCGTGGCCGGCGGTGTTGGCGCAGACTTCGGTGGGGCCGGTGATGCTGCAGGCGGGCAACGGATGCACGACAACCGGAACAGCGGTGCCGGTAAAGTTGCAGCCGTATTTGCTTAGGGTGAGCAGGTAGTTGCCGGCATCGCCGGGTTGAATGTTTGGACGAGTGGCGTTGGGGCCGGCGGGCGGATTGAATCCCCCACCCTGCTTCGACCACTGGTAGTTGGCGCCGTTGACGTTAGCCGAGGTACGGGTCAGTTGAAGGGTCTGGCCCACGCAGAGCGGGCTGTTGCTGGTGGCATTAGGGGCCGAGATATTCACCACGGCGCTGGTGTCGAGTACGCCGAAGGTGCCGCCGGTGAGGGTGGTGAACAGGCGGCCGCGGTTGTAGGGATCGACGCCGCCGGCATTGTTGGGCACGGGCGTTTCCCAGTTGTTGTTCAAATATTGCACGACGCCGCAGACGTTGCGGTTGAAGGTAGTGCCTTCATCGGAGCCGTTCCACTGGAGGTTGAGGTTTTGGATGGTGGCGCTGCCCTGTTCGAGGGTGATGATCCACATTTTTTTTACGGCATCGTCGGTGACGTAGCCGGTGCAGCCGGCGAGTTCGGCCTGGAAGCCGTTCACTACCCGCACGCCGTAGGCGGTGGGGCCGGTGGGTGAAGCCGAGAGCGCCATCACCAGCGGGGTATAGCTGCCGTTGCCCACGGGGAAGGTGGCGCCGGGATCGGTTTTGTCGAAGATGAGTTTGCCGATGCCGGTAGTTTCGACGTAGTTGGCGCTGGTGGCACCGGTGATGGTGGCCAGGGCGGCCATGGTCAGGTTGAAGTTGCCCAGGCGGAGTTTGCCGCCGATGAAGTTGAGATTTTTCCCGATATTCAGGTGCTGGCTCAGCGCCACATTGGCGCCGCCGGTTTTATCGATCGTGGCATTGGGCAAGGCCACTACGGCAGCGCCGGAGATAGCGGCATTGGCATTTCCGTCGAAAACGATGCGGAAGGTGCCGGCGCCGGGGCTGCTGAGCGAGCCGTTCCGGACAAGGTTGCCGGCCAGGTTGATGGTCAGGTTGCCCGTGCTGTTGCAGCCTTTGAAGGTTGCGCCCGGGTCGATGACGAGGTTGCCGTTGATATCGATCAGGATATTGACCGTTCCGTTGGCGCCCACGGCATTGCCTGCCATGACGATCAGCGAACCTGCAATAATGTGCGAGTGGGCAACGGCATTGCCAAAGCGGATCTCGCCGCTGCCGGAGTTGTTGATCGTGAGGTCGCCGCCCACCTTGAGGTTTAGTTCGAACACCCCGGAAGCCGCGGCGGAGGAAGCATAGTACAGATGGCCGTAGTTGGGGTGCAAGCCGAGGAAGCCGGTTTGGTTGCCCGTATATATATAGGTGCTGGTCGGGCTGAGCGACAGCGTGGTGGCGCGCAGATTGGCGGCAACAGCTGCGCCGCTCGTCGTTTGCTGCGTCACTTTGGCCCCGGCATTCACCGTAGTGGTGGTGACCCGGCAGATGAACGTGCCCATATCGAGCGCGCCGTCGATGGTGAGCGTGGAAGCCGCATTGGTGAAGTTGACGGCAGCCGTCAGGGTAACGGAATGGGCGGCGGCGATACTGATCTGGTCGCCATCAGCCGGAACGCCGTTGTCCCAGGTAGCGGCCGAACTCCAGTCGCCGCTGGCCACACTGTTGGTCACTTTGGCCTGTACGGATAAAGCCAGCAGGCCGCTGAAGAGCAGGGGAAGCAGCCCGCGCAGCGATGCCGGTGAAAAGAATAAAGAGCGAACGTCGTTACGGAGGTATATGCACCGGTTCATGCTCGAAGCGTTTTGATGGAAAAATGTTGGTTCAGTGTGCGGGGAAAGGGAAAAATGCCCTTCACCAGACAATCAGGCAAAAGCGAAATCGACCGCTCCGTTGGGAAACAGGCGATGTAAAAACAGTCGTCGAACAAAATACAGTGGAAAGGGCGTTTTCCGGAGGAAAGGAAAACGGATCGAGCGCGAAAGAAGAAAAACTGGCGCTGCTTCACAGGAGTCCCCTGGGGTGCAGGGGCGTACCACCCGTTTCCGGGCAGGGTAAAAAATTGCCATAGGATTACTCTTGTTGTATGTTTTGGATCAGAATTGCCAAAAAATAACCATACAGATGTCGTTTTTTTTGACTTTCCTGAAAACCGGTATTGGTGCGATTAAAAATACCATGTCGGAAGCCCTTCTTTCTTCTGACCGGATAAGACCTGGCAAAGTTAGAAACAAATCTTAGTCCGTTATAATATTTGCCGCACGAAAATACATACCACAAGAAGCGTACCAAAAAAAAGGTAGGGGCGTTGCCCCTTGCGAGGGATGGGATCGGCAAGCACTGCTCTCGGCTGCCGCTTTCGAGGGATAACAACGCGGATCCCGCCTGCCGGCGTGATGCACGGCGTCGCCTCCGGCGCCGGCGCGGATCCGGCTTGCGGGGAGGGAAGGTCAGGGGCTTTTTGGTCAACCTGTTGTTGTCGCCGTGCAACAAAACTTTGCCCGGCGTTTCCCAAAAAACCTTACTTTTGAGGTCTATCCTCGCGCCTATTCCAGCACCGAAT
>CAYVDV010000226.1:0-8523 GCA_964450465.1 uncultured Saprospiraceae bacterium | reverse complement strand
TAATATTGACCCTTCAAATGGGTGTTATTTCACCGGGAAATCGCTTAAACTGAACCTTTTGCCTCCGCTCCCCCCCTTGACGGCAAACTTCCAAACTATCGCGGAAACCATCCCTCCGGGTAATAACGGCGCCGTTGTACTCACTGTCGGCGGCGGCTCGGGCGCCGTTCTGAATGATCCGGCCTTGTACCAGTATCAGTGGAGCAATGGTGCATCGACGAGAAATATCAACGGTCTTACGACGGGAACATACACGGTGACGATTTCAGACCGCAGTGGCTGCACAGGCGCTCTTGTCCGGCAGGCCATCGTCAATCAAACCCTCGGTACGGAAACCTCCGCGCTGGTGCAAGGATTTGACCTGTATCCGAATCCGGTGCGGAATGCTGTAACCCTTACCGCCCGGTTTGCGGAGGCGGTGGACATACGCATCGAACTGCTGGATATGCCGGGCCGCGTGATAAAAACGCTTACGCCAGGGAAAACCGATGCGCTACGTTTGCGTTTCGAACTTGGGGATTTGCCCGGAGGCTTGTATTTGTTGCGTCTGGACGCAGGCACTGAAACGCATTACCGGCGGGTATTGGTGCAGCGTTGAGCGGGGCTAATAATCCGCTCGTTTTTTACGCTTTTGTTTTTCCGGGCGTATGGTGTGCTTTACAATGGCCAAAATCGCGGTACCTTTAAGCGTTTAAACTGAAATGCCCGTTTTAGCCTGAGAAACCCCCGATTTTTCCACTTGAGCTTGTTTACTGAAATCTTTTAACCAATTCAGCATTAATTTATGACACAAAGCAACACGTTTAAAGGGCTGATCCTTCTGCTCTTCTCTGTGCTGACCCTGAACGGCCTGTTTGCTCAGACCTTCTGGCTCGAAACATTTGCCAACCAGGCTACGGCAACCACCAACTGGGTTAACGGCGGCACCAATGCCGGTGCAGAAACCTGGACCTGGACTACCGACCCGCTTGCCGGCTTCGTGAATGCCGCTGTCCCGGCTTTTAACTCCCCCTCCGTGGCCGACGGGTATTTTTATTTCAACTCCGATGCCAACGGGGAGAACAACGCGCACGATGTGACACTCACCAATGTCAATAAACCCGCAGACTGCTCGGGCCGCAATAATGTGCATGTCCGTTTTCAGTATCAGTATATTGAAGAAAACGTCGCGCTGGCCAAGGCTTATGTGGGCGTGAGCACCGATGGCATGAACTTTACTTATCACGAAGTGCTGTCTAACGCCCAGCAGGGCGAAATCCTGCAAGGGTCTCTGGAAGTTGATATCCCGGAAGCCAACAACCAACCACAAGTATGGCTGCAATTCCGCTGGACGGGCAACTGGGAGTACCACTGGAAGATTGACGATGTAGAACTGTTTGAAGTGGCCGGTCCCGTACCTTGTGATCAAAACCCGATGGCGATCGTTTGCGACAACATGGACCAATACGTTACTACGCAAAAACTCGCGCAACAGAATGTTGCCCAAAACGGCGCCGCTAATGCCTGGTGGACCACCTGGAGTGGGGCTACCGGCACCACCGAAGACGGCATCATCACGACAGAAAAGGCCAACTCCGGCGCAAATTCCTTCAAAATTGTGAGCACTGCCTCCAACGGAGGTCCGCAGGACGTCGTGCTCAAACTCGGCAACAAGGCCTTTGGCCGCTACGAACTGAAATGGAAAATCTATGTGCCCGCCGGGAAAAACGGTTACTACAACGTCCAGCAGACGGTGCCCATTGGCGCCGGTGACTGGAACCTCAACGTGTTCTTCAACAACGGCGGACAGGGACAGATCACGGACGGTACTAACGCCGTACTGGCCAATTTTACCTATCCGTACGATACCTGGTTTGAGTGCAAGCATGTATTCGACCTCGACAACAACATTGCCGCCTATTATATTGACGGCAAGTTTGTGAAAAAAACCGGCTATGCCCGCAACCTTGGCGGCATCGACTTCTACGGTACCAACGCAGTAAGTACGTTTTATGTAGATGACGTTGAATATGTGGAACTTCCGCCGGTTACGTATGATGTGGATATTTGCAGCGGCGCTATCGATCTCGCCCTGTACTTCGGTCAGGCGCCCAATGTGCCGCAAACCACGGGTCTGTATGACAACACCAATACTACGGCTCAGGCCGGTGATCCTTCGGTTACCTGCTGGGCCGAGGATATCAATAACACGGCAATGGATGTCGTCAACAATTCCATGTGGTACACCTTCATCGGCGACGGCAACACCTACCATATCGAAACGGTACCCTGCAATGCTTCGAACTACATCAACGACGGCGATACGCAGATGCTTATCCTGGCAGGAGATAACTGCTCCAACCTTACACCGATCGCCTGCAATGACGACCTGTCGCAAACCGGCGATCCCGACTATCGTGCAGGTCTGGATCTCGATACCGAAAACGGCCTGAATTACTACATGCTGATCGATGGATACCAGCTGAACGGGGTGGTCGCTACCGGCGAGTTCTGCATTGAGATCACACAAATCCCCTCCGTGACCTGCGCCGACGGCGTAGCCGGTACGGTGGAAGTGCTGAAAGATTTCATTTGCGACGGCGATGGCACAGGCGCTGCCATGTCGCTTGACCCGCAATCTTTTGTAATCCCGAACATTGGCCCGGTTTACGGTCTTTGCTGGGCAATTACGACGGCGCCGGTTCCGGCAGGCGAATGGCCGCCTTCGCTGGATAGCTATTGGGGAAGTTTTGGCACAAGTGCTTCGCTCTACGTGCCCAACCTGACCAACAACGGCGCCAGCCTCCAGCAAAATGCAATCTGGTACTTCACTCCGGTGGTGATTGCCGGCGCAGTGGACAGTATTCCGAGCGATCCTGCCTTCATGCACCAGCTCAACATCGACAACGGCTGCTACTTTACGGGTGAATCGATCCAGCTGATCATGTTGGGCGCGCTCGATCCGCTGAACGCTACGTATGATTTCCTTGCGCCGACCGCCGGCAACAACGACGGCGCCATTGACCTGACGGTGACAGGCGGCTTGTTTGATGTGGTGAACGACCCGTTGGCCTACACAGTGAGCTGGACAGGCCCGAATGGCTTCACTTCGAATGAGGAAGATCTGGTGAACTTGTCGGCCGGTACCTATACGGCTGTTATTACCGATCTCTCCGGCTGTACGGATCCCATTACCGTCATAGTGTCGCTGACTACCTCGGTGGACGATCCGAAATCGGTGAAGGCATTTACCGTCAACCCGAACCCGACCAATGGCATTGCCACGCTCAACCTCGCCTTGACCGAAGCGGTTGATGTGCGCTATGAAGTGGTGGATGTACTCGGCCGGGTGCTTGAAAGCGGGAATGCCGGCACTACGGATACGCTCAACCAGGCTCTGGATCTCAGCAGCTACGCCTCGGGTACCTACCTGCTGCGCGTAACGCTGGGTAACGAAATGGCCCAGCGCCGGATCGTGCTGCAGCGCTAAAACGTTTATCTGATTCCTGGCATGGCGATCGGCCATGCCAGAAATTTAATGGCTCGCGCTTGCCCAACGAGAAGATGGGCAAGCGCGATTTTTATTTGCCGCCAGGCCGGCAAAATTTCCGCCTTTTCGCCAACTTTGCGGTATGTTCGAACTGACACAATCTCCCTTCGGAAAATACCGCTTATATACGCTCCATCACCCGGAAACAGGCGACGGATTCAGTATTGTACCGGGGCTTGGCGCACATGTGCTGGAGCTCTGTTTTCAGGGCGCCAACCTGCTCGACGGTTACCAGTCGCCCGAAGAACTCGATGCCGGCAAATGGGGCAAGAGCGCCCTGCTCTTCCCGTTTCCCAACCGCTTGCGCGACGGTCAATACAGCTGGATGGGGAAGGACTACAACTTTCCTGTCAATAACGCCGCTTCCGGGAATGCCATACACGGATTTGTACGCCAGGAGGCCTTCGAGGTGGTCCGGATCGAGCTGACCACGGAAAATGCCGAGATCACCTGCCGGCTGGACTACCGCGGGCATCACAGCTGGTATCCTTTCCCTTTTGTGTTGGATGTGACGTTCAGCATGACCACCCGCAATGAGTTTAACGTCGCCTTTTTTCTCAAAAACCGGCATACAGAAGCCATCCCTGTAGGTCTGGGCTGGCATCCTTATTTCCGGTTGACGGACCGGGCTGCAGACCATCGGCTGCACTTGCCGCCCTGCACCATGGTGGAGGTTGATGAACGGATGTTGCCTACCGGCCGGCGCAACACTTTTGATGCTTTTGTGCATGAAACGCTTCTGGGCGATACCGCCCTGGATAATTGCTTTCACGTTGAGGAGAGCCACCCGTTGTATCACCTGAGCCTGAGCAGCGGCGGGCACGCGTTATCGGTGGCAGCCAGCCGCGATCTGTTCCCCTATTTTCAGGTGTTCACGCCGCCGCACCGGGAGAGCATTGCCCTGGAGCCTATGACCTGCAACGTAAATGCCTTTCAGAATGGGGATGGCCTGGTAAGCGTGCCGCATGGGGGCGATTGGACGGCTGCCTTTCGCCTGGAATACCATGCAAAGCGGGAAGTCTGAACCTAATACTCAAAACGGAAAATCGCTGTAGTCTTCGTCTTCGTCAAACCACTCGAAGTCCTCAAAGTCCTCGGGAGAGGGTTCGGGAATCTCGTCCATTAAGGCTTGTCCGCGGCGGGGGTCGTAGAAAAAGAGCCAGGCCATGGCATCGTCATCTGCTGTGAATTGTTGCCAGCGTTCGCGGTCTTCATCGGCTTCCCAGGGCGGGAGATCTTCCTCTCCGTCATCCAGCCAGCGGCGAAGTTCTTCTACGGGGGAAGAGCCGGTGCCGGTGCATTCATCCAGTTCATGGGCTTTTTCCCAGATCTCAAGGTCGTGCCGGGCGCAGGCGTCCAGTTCTTCGCACCAGCATTGGCTTCGGTCGCTGAAAGGGCAGACGCCGTCTTCGCGATGGTCGCAGAAATTGATTTCGGTGCCATCTTCATGGTGGTAGGGGACGGCATCCTGTTCCATGCGCTCAACCATCTCCGCGTAACGCCGCCGGGCGGTGAGGCGGGGCGGGCAGTCCCAACGGATATGCCAGGCGCGCCAGAGCGTTTCTATAGCCGTGAGCAGGGCGCTGAGTTGGTCTTTGGTCAGGCGTTCGGATGGCGGGAAAATGCCCGGGGAGAGGCCAAACAAATCGCACATGCGTACAAAACGGATCTGATACGCGGGAGAGTCCCGTTCCGCGTCGTCGTCGAACGGGTGCCGGAAGCGGTAGGTACTTGACGCAGGGGCGCTGCGTGTGGCCGTTTCCAGATCGGCTAACAAATGGATCAGGTAGCGTTGCATGATGCGCTCCAAAGTTGTGTATTTCCCTTCAAATAACCGAAACTTTTGCCTGAAAAAGAAACTTTTGTTTGCACCTTTAACGCAACATATCCCATTATTTTACTTTTCATGGTCCGAATGTTCCGTTCTACCCTGTTTTTAGGGCTGCTTGGCTTGCTGTTTAGCGCTTGTTTTTCCACGCATCCTGCCGGTGTGTTTGATGCTGCACGGGTCCCTCCTGCGCCCGATTACAGCGACTGGAACAATTGGGCGGCACACCCGGACAAGGCAGATCCTGCCGACCGGCTGCCTTGCCCGGAGCTGACCGACCGGCAGGCAGAGTCCGGCATTGATGTCTTTTTTTTATATCCCACCACCTATACCGGTACCCGGCGCTGGCAGCGCGACTGGAATGCCGCGGTCGCTGATGAACGCGTGAACCGGAAGACAGACAGCACGGCCATCCTGTACCAGGCAACTATTTTCAACGGCGCCGGCCGGGTGTTTGCTCCGCGGTACCGGCAAGCGCATTTGAATGTCTTCTTTACCCGCGATACCTTCTCTGCCGCTCAGGCGCTGGACACCGCGTACGCCGATGTGCTGGCGGCATTTCAATACTATCTGGAGCACTGGAACCAGGGGCGGCCCTTTATTCTGGCCGGACACAGCCAGGGCGCCCGGCATGCGATGTTCCTCTTGCGCGACCGGATCGAGAACACCCCTCTGGCGCGGCAACTCGTGGCAGCCTATATCGTCGGCTGGCCTGTCAAGGACGGTTTTTTCCAACATACCAAGCCCTGTGAGACACCGGATGAAACCGGTTGTTTTTGCTCCTGGCGCACCTGGGAACGCAATTTCGGCAGGGAACATGCATTTGAACGGAATGTGATCTGTACCAATCCGCTCAGTTGGTCCACGAAGGAAGGCGTGTATGTGGATAAAACGCAAAATCGCGGCGCAGTGCTGCGGACCTTTTGTGTGACCTACCCCGCCTTGTGCGATGCCGAAGTGTATCGCGGGATTTTGTTGTGCACGAAACCCAAGTTTCCCGGCAGCGTGTTTTTTCGGCGTAAGAACTACCATGTGGGCGATCTGAACCTGTATTACTTCAATGTGCGGGAAAATGCGCAGCTTCGCGCGACGGCATTTGGGAAAAAATAAAAGATTTTTTCGAAGCGTTCGTTTATTTCGGTGACGCGCTCCTTAACACAGCGTATTTATGTCACGGGAAAGGTGTATTTTGCCCGACCTGTTTTAACAAATCAAATGGTATGAAAAAGAAAATCCTGTTTAGTCTGCTTGTTATGGCCGTATTGGCGGCCTGCAGTAAAACCGTGTTTACCGGTCGCAAACAATTGAATCTGATCCCGGCCAGCGAGCTCAATCAAATGAGTTTCGCGGAATACAAATCGTTTTTGTCCCAAAACAAGACCCTGAACACAGGTAGTGATGTGGACCTTGTGCGCCGGGTGGGCAACGACCTGCGCGCTGCCGTGGACGTTTACTACAAATCGAAAGGCCTTCAGGGCGATTTGAAAAACTTTGCCTGGGAGTTCAACGTCGTGGATGATCCGAATACCGTCAATGCCTTTTGCATGCCGGGTGGTAAGGTGGTGGTGTACACCGGCATCCTGAAAGTGACGCAAAACGAAGATGCCCTGGCAGTGGTAATGGGTCACGAGATTGCCCACGCCCTGGCCAACCACGGCAACGAGCGCATGAGCCAGGGGCTGATTGCCCAGGTGGGTCTGACTTCCCTGCAGGTGGCGCTATCGCAAAAACCTTCGCAAACCCGCGATCTGTTGCTCGCCGCTGCCGGCGCCGGCGCTCAGGTAGGGGTGTTGCTGCCCTTCAGCCGCAAACACGAGTCGGAAGCCGACGAGATCGGCCTGTACCTGATGGCCATGGCCGGCTACAATCCCGATGCTGCAGTACCATTTTGGAACAGAATGAACAAAATGGGCGGTGGGCGTCCGCCGGAATTCCTCAGCACCCACCCCGACCCGGCAAAACGCAGCGAAAAACTTAAAGAATTGGTGCCCAAGGCGCGCCTCTACGCAAAGCGGTACCCGGTGCCGGCGAGCTCGAAGCGGAATTGAGGGGGGCGGAATACGCGTTCATACCCTGTTGTCACGAGCATGTTGGGATTGTTTTTGTCTAAGGGAAAAATCCTAACATGCTCGTTACAACCTGAAAACATTGAGCAACCTTCAAAAATCTTATCGCAATACGGTCACATCGCCCCTGAAAACCTGGGTGTCACCGTCAATAAACCGTACCACGGCGTAATACACATATACCCCGGGCGATACAGATGAACCGCTGTAATTGCCGTTCCAGCCCTTGTTCAGATCATTGGGCTGAAAATGCGCGGCTTCAAACAACTGTCCGCCCCAGCGGTCGAATACCCGGAACAACTCCACTTCTTCTACATCCGGCCCACCATACACCACCAGCAATTCGTTCGGGGCGCTACCTGGTTGGATGGCATTGGGGATGTACACTCTTCGCGCCCGGTCCACCAACACCAGAACCCTGCCGCTGGCAGCGCATCCGTTGGTATCGACCAGTTCGATATCCACCTGGCTACTCTGAAAGGGCCGGAACGACTGGATCAGGGTATCGGCATGCAGGGTATCCCACACAGGATGCCAGTTCACGGTCTGCAAGGCAGAAAACGGCACAGTAGTCTGGGCGCTCAGGAATACAGAATCGCCGAGTACTGCCTGTACGGCTGGTCCCAAATCCACCGTCAAAGGCAACGGCTGGTTCACGAGGAGGGCGTTGCTGCTCCATTCACAGCCGTTGACATCCTGGAGCGTCACGGTATAGGTACCGGGCGCCAGAGCGGAAAACGAGGACTGCTGGGAAAACGGTCCGCCGTTGAGCGAAAACAACACAGGCGGGTGGTTGCTGACGATGGAATCAAGGGTTATTCGCCCATTCCGGTCGCCGAAACATGCCACGGGTTGTACGGTGATCCGCTTGGCGACAGGCGCGGCGTTGTCCAGGGTTACCGTTACCGCATCGGTGGCGGTACAACCGGCGGCATTCGTTACCAACAGGGTGTACACCCCGCCGTTGCTGGTGCTCAGCTGTGCCGAGTTGCCGGCCGGGGCGCCTTGCAGCGTCCAGTTGTATATGCCGGCGCTGGTGCCCGGTCCGCCGAGCGTTACGGTCGTCTGGTTGCAGGTGATGGTCCGGTCCGGTCCGGCAT
>CAYVDV010000225.1:0-8529 GCA_964450465.1 uncultured Saprospiraceae bacterium | reverse complement strand
TGAGACTGTTCATTAAAGTGTGTCTGCTTATCTTAACGCATCAGACCCACTTGATTGAACTATCCCTGTTTAATTTTAAGACCCCTAATGACCCCTAATGACCCCTAATGACCTCCAATGACCCCTAATGACCTCTAATGACCCTAATGACCTCTAATGACCTCTAATGACCTCTAATGACCCTAATGACCCCTAATGACCTCCAATGACCCCTAATGACTTTAATACCCACATTTAACAATGAAACGCATTCTCGATAAATTCTTCTACCCCAAATCAATCGCCATTGTAGGCGCTACGGAAAAGCCCGAAAAGATCGGTTTTGCCGTGTTGCGCAATCTGCTGGCCGGCGGGTATCAGGGGGCGGTGTATCCCGTGAACCCTAAATACAACCAGCTGCAGGGGCAGCAGTGTTATGCCCGGCTGAAGGACCTGCCGCAGTCGCCGGAGCTGGTCATTTTTGCATTGCCGGCAGTGCATGTCCCGCCCCTGATGAAAGAGTGCAAGCGCATCAAAAGCGAATGCGCTATCGTAATGTCGGCAGGATTCAAGGAAGCCGGTCCGGAAGGTGAGCAGCTGTTTCGCGAGTTGAAGAACGAGGCCTCTGCCAACGGCGTGCGGCTCATCGGCCCCAACTGCATGGGTTTGCTCACACCTGCCATCCAGCTCAATGCCACCTTTGCACCGGCCATGCCGCCGGCAGGCCGGGTGGCGTTTATTTCCCAAAGTGGCGCCATGGGCTCGGCTATTCTCGATTGGGCTGCTGAAAAAAATGTGGGCTTCAGCCACTTCGTATCCATCGGCAGCATGGCCGATATCAGTTTCGACCATCTGATCGATTATTTCGGTTCCGACAGCCGCACGGCCTGTATCCTGATCTACATGGAAAATCTGGCCGATGCGCGCCGCTTCATGAGCGCTGCCCGCGCCTTTGCCCGCACCAAACCCATCGTGGTGCTCAAGGCCGGGGCGAGCAAACAGGGCGCCCGGGCGGCCATGTCGCACACCGGGGCTATGGCCGGTAACGACGCTGTGTACGACGCCGCTTTCCGCCGCGCCGGCATCATCCGGGTGCAGACCATCCAGCAACTGTTTGACAGCACCCAGGCCCTGGCTACCCAGCCCCTGCCCGCCGGCAACCGGCTGGCGATCGTAACCAATGCCGGCGGTCCGGCCATTCTGGCCACCGATACCCTCGAACAACGGGGCGGGACCCTGGCCACCCTCTCTCCGGAAACCATGGCCGAACTGAACAAGATCCTCCCGGCGGCCTGGAGTAAAGGCAACCCGGTGGACGTGCTCGGCGACGCCACTGTGGAGCAGATCCGCGCCGCTTTGCATGCCTGCCTGTACGACCCCAATGTCGATGCCGTGCTGGTCATTTTTACCGCCCAGAGCCTAACCGACTCCGAGGCGGTGGCCCGCGCTGTGGTGGCGGAATCCAAGCCGGTGTATTCCAAACCCGTATATACCAGCTGGATGGGGTTGCATACCGTCAAAACCGGTCGCGCCATTCTCGAAACCGGCAAAGTACCCTGGTACCCGTTTCCCGAACGGGCCGTTGTCACCTTCATGCACATGGTGCGCTACCGGGAAAACCTCGAGCTGCTGCACGAAACGCCACCGGACCTGCCCATCGAACTGGCCGACATCAACCGCACCGGCGCCAAAGTCATTCTCGAGCTGGTGCGCAAATCCGGCCGCGTCAACCTGGACGAGTCGGAAAGCAAACGGCTCCTGGCTTGTTACGGCATTCCGGTAAATGCCTCCTATCTGGCCAGGACGGAAGATGAAGCGGCGTCCATTGCGCGCAGCCTCGGCACCGCCGTGGCCCTCAAGATCGAATCGCCCGACATCTGGCACAAATCCGAAGTGCACGGGGTGCGCCTGGGCATCGAAACCGAATTTGGCGTGCGGCAGGTGTATCGCTTCCTCATGGAAAATGTGAAGAAAAAACGCCCCGACGCCCGGCTTACCGGCGTGACGGTGGAGAAAATGGTGAGCACGCAGCACGAGCTGCTCATCGGCGCAGTCAAGGACCCCATTTTCGGGCCTGTGGTGGTGTTTGGACTCGGGGGCGTGGCCACCGAAGTGTGGCAGGACCGCGCCATCGGCCTGCCGCCGCTCAACCTCGCCCTGGCCAGGCACCTGGTCGAGGGTACCCGCATTGCCCGGCTGTTGCAGGGATATCGCCACATGCCGGCCGTGCCGCTCGATCTGCTGCAAAACGTGCTGGTGCGTTTCGCCTACCTGCTCATGGATTTTCCGGAGATCTGTGAGGTCGATATCAACCCCTTTGCCATGGGCGCCACCGGAGGCATTGCGCTCGATGCGGCCGTCACTCTGGAAGCCACGCCAAGCCTGCAGCGCGAACCCTACGAGCACCTGAGCATACATCCTTATCCAACGCAGTGGATCAAAACGGTTACCCTGCGCAATGGCCAAAAAGTGTTGCTCCGTCCTATCCGCCCCGAAGACGAACCCCTGGAGGCCGCGCTTGTGGAGAGCACCTCCCGCGAAAGCCTGTATTACCGCTTTTTCG
This sequence comes from uncultured Saprospiraceae bacterium, assembly GCA_964450465.1. Taxonomy (GTDB): domain Bacteria; phylum Bacteroidota; class Bacteroidia; order Chitinophagales; family Saprospiraceae; genus M3007. The sequence continues at coordinate 5,987 of CAYVDV010000225.1, read as the reverse complement.
GCTTCGTGCCGGGTATCGACCATAAAATGCTCGCCCGCTTTACCCATATCGACTACGACCGGGAGATGGCCATCGTAGCGGTGATCGATGAAGACAAGAACCCCCAGATCATCGGCGTGGTGCGCATCGTGGGCGACGGCTGGCGCGAATCCTGCGAATATGCCATCCTGGTATCCGATGCCTGGCACGGAAACGGCCTGGGTGGCATTCTCACCGATTACATCATCGAGATCGCCCGCACACAGGGCTACCAAAAGATCACGGCCTCTTTCCTCAAGGTGAACGGCGCCATGCGGCGGCTGTTCGAGCGCAAGGGCTTCAAACTCAGAGCCGGCGAAGACGAAGCCGATCTGGCCGAACTTGCTCTCTCCGGCACAAAGACAGGTAGCCGGCAAAAAGCCAAGGAACCGTAAAATGTCCAAAAGGAACCCGCATTGTAATTACCGGAAATTGCGGAAGAATTTTATATTTGCCCATGTCTAAGCCCCGGAACTGACATTACTCCATTCGACAACAAACCTTTAATACTTATGACGATCAACATCCAGAGTGTTCATTTTAAAGCCAGTGACAGCCTGCAGGACCATATAAACGATAAACTACGCAAACTTACCGACCTGAACGGCAAGATCATCCGCGCCGACGTAACGCTTTTTGAAGAGGGAAACAGCCATAATAACCAGTTTTGCGAGATCAAACTGTCGGTACCCGGGGATAATCTTTTTGCCAAAAAGAACGCAGAGACCTACGAACAAGCCGTTTCCGATGTGGTGAGCACCCTGCAAAAAGTGCTGCGGCGGCGGAAAAAGGATTAAGTTGATTTTGTTACTCTGATAGGTATTTTGGTCGCCGATCCAACGGCATAAGCGTTTCAAACGTCTTCCATTTTGTCTTCCCGAAGAGACACCTGCTCGCGCTACAAGGGTAAATCGCAGATTTTCCCGGCGTAGCGCGAACAGATTCTTTCAGAATGACAAAATGGAAGATTTCCGCGATTCCCTTCGGAGGCAATGGCCCGGCTGGAACAGGGTCTGATTATCTGTTTAAATGCGGGCGGCAAATTCGTCGCCTCCAGAGACAAGCGGCATATCCCGCCGCAAGGCGGATCCGTACACCTATCCTCGCGCCCGGCGGCAGCGGCCAAACCCTTCATTTGCCGAAATCCCCGATAGTTTTCGTCTGTTCAAATCCAAATTCGCTTTAGATTTGGCCGCCAACACCTTTTCAGCACAACCTGACCATACCATGCGCACTTTTTTCACCCTCCTCCTCTGCCATTCGCTGCTCGCACTGCCCCTTTTCGCCCAAAAAAAAGAAGCCGATGCAAAAAAACCGGAAAAACCGGCCCTGCTTCAGACGGCGACCTACAACAACCTCACTTTTCGCAGCATCGGCCCCGCCGTCACTTCCGGCCGGATCAGCGACTTCGCGGTCAACCCCCGCAATCCCTATGAATATTACATCGCTTCCTCGGGCGGCGGCGTTTGGAAAACCACCAATGCCGGCACGACCTACACCCCGGTATTTGACGGCCAGGGCTCCTATTCCACCGGCTGCGTAACACTGGATCCCGGCAACCCGAACGTCGTATGGGTCGGCTCCGGCGAAAACAACAACCAGCGCTCGGTATCCTACGGTGACGGCGTGTATAAAAGCGAGGACGGCGGCAAGACCTGGAAAAATATGGGCCTCAAGAACTCCGAACATATCGCCAATGTGGTAGTCGATCCTTCCAACTCCAACACCGTTTACGTAGCCGCCTATGGCCCGGTGTGGAGCGACGGCGGCGACCGCGGTGTGTACAAAAGCACCGACGGCGGCGAAACCTGGATCTGTGTGAAATCCGTCAGCGCCTACACCGGCTGCAACAACCTCGTCATGGACCCCCGCGACCCGAATGTGCTGTATGCCGCCTTCCATCAGCGCCAGCGCAAGGTGTTCACTTATATCGGCGGCGGCCCCGAATCGGCTGTCTATAAATCCACCGACGGCGGCGCCACCTGGAAAAAACTCGCCGGCGGCCTGCCCACCGGCGATATCGGCCGCATCGGCATCGACGTGTCGCCCGCCAACCCCGACTACGTGTATGCCGTAGTGGAAGCCGGCGACAAAAAAGGCGGCATCTACCGCTCCACCGACCGGGGCGCCAGCTGGGAAAAAAGGAGCGATACCTACACCAGCGGCAACTACTACCAGGAAATGACCTGCGACCCGAAAAATCCCGACCGCATCTTTATCACCGATACCTATTACAAAGTCAGCGACGACGGCGGCAAAACCGTGCGCAACCTCGGAGAACTCAACAAGCACATCGACAACCACTGCATCTGGATCGACCCCAGCAATACCGAACACCTGCTCGTCGGTTGCGACGGCGGCGTGTACGAAACCTGGGACTTTGCCAAAACCTGGGACTTCAAGGCCAACCTGCCCGTCACGCAATTTTATAAAGTCTCCACCGACAACGCCACACCCTTCTACCACGTACACGGCGGTACCCAGGACAACCTCAGCCTCGGCGGACCCAGCCGTACCATCAGCGCCAACGGCATCCCCAACTCCGACTGGTACGTCACCAGCGTCGGCGACGGCTTCGAAACCCAGGTGGATCCCACCAACCCGGATATCATTTATGCCCAGAGCCAGTACGGCGGCCTGGTACGCTTCGACCGCAAAAGCGGCGAATACCTCTCCATAAAACCCCAGGAAGGCGAAAACGACCCCGCTCTGCGCTGGAACTGGGACGCCCCGCTGCTGGTCTCCTCCCACTCGCCAACCCGGCTCTATATCGGCGCCAACATTGTGTTCCGCACCGACGACCGCGGCAATTCCTGGCGCGCCATCAGCCCGGACCTTTCCCGCGGCATCGACCGCAACAAACTCCCGGTCATGGGCAAGGTCTGGAGTGTGGACGCCGTGTCGAAAAACGGCTCTACCGATATCTACGGCCAAACCACCAGCATCGCCGAAAGCCCGCTGGACGAGAACGTCCTCTGGGTGGGCACCGACGACGGCCTGCTTTGGCTCACCCGGAACGGAGGGCAGTCCTGGGAAAAAATGGATAAGCTGCCCGGCGTGCCCGAGCAAAGCTATGTGCATCAGGTGATCGCCTCCCAATTCGATAAAAACACCGCCTATGTGTGTTTCAATCACCACCGCTACGGCGACTTCAAGCCCTACCTGCTGAAAACCACCGACAGCGGCATGACCTGGAAACCCATCAGCGCCACCCTGCCCGAGCGCGGCAGCGTGTACAGCATCGCCGAAGATCATGTGGACCGGAAACTGCTGTTTTGCGGCACCGAATTCGGGGTCTTCTTTTCGCCGGACGGCGGCGACAACTGGGTGCAACTCAAGGGCGGCCTGCCCACCATCGCCGTGCGCGATATCGAGATCCAGCGCCGCGAAAACGACCTCGTGCTGGCCACCTTCGGCCGCGGTTTTTATATCCTCGACGATTATTCGCCCCTGCGAAACCTGGAGCAAAAAAACCTCGACCTGGAAGCCCGGCTTTTCCCCGTCAAAGACGCCTGGATGTTCGTGCCCAGCCTCCCCCTGGGCCTGCGCGACAAGGGGCACATGGGCAGCAGCTACTACGCAGCGCCCAACCCGCCCGTCGGCGCCGTATTCACCTACTGGCTGAAAGACGATATCAAAACCCTGAAAACAAAGCGGCAGGAGGCCGAAAAGGCAAAGTTTGAGAAAAACGAAACGGTATATTATCCCGATATCGAAGCCTTGCGTGCAGAAGACGAGCAGCCTGATCCCTACCTGCTGTTTACGATAACCGATGCCGCCGGCGACGTTGTGCGGCACATCAAAACCCCGGCCACCAAGGGACTCAAGCGTCTCGTCTGGGATTTTCGCTACAACACCCCGGCGCCGGTAGTGGGCCGCAACAAGCCTGCCCCGGACCAGTTGTTCAGCCAGGAGGAAGAGGGGCATCTGGCCCTGCCCGGGCAGTACAACGTGACCCTGAGCAAATACGAGGACGGTGTGCTTAGCCCGCTTGCCGGTCCGCTGTCCTTTACCGCCCGTTCGCTCAACAATGCCACCCTCCCGGCCACCGACCAGCAGGCCTACCTCGACTTTTGCAAAAAAGTAAGCCGCCTGCGCAAAGCCCTCTCGGCTGCCAGCAGCATTCGGGCGGAACTCGACGGCAGGCTCCGCCATATCCAGTCGGCCTTATTGGAAATGCCCGCGCCGCCGCAGGAACTCCTGCAGCAATGCTATGCGCTGGACCGCCGCCTGAACACCCTGAACACCCGGTTCAACGGCGACCAAACCCTGGGTAGCCGGCAGTTTGAAACGCTGCCTTCGATCAACAGCCGCCTGCGCGGCGTGGAAAGCGATATGTGGAACTCAACGGCTGCGCCAACAGAAACCTTCCGCGAGAATTACCGGATCGCAACAAAACAATTCGGACCGCTGCTGGAGGAGTTAAAAGCCGTCGATGCCGACATCAAACGCATCGAGCAGCAAATGGAACGCCAGGGGGCGCCGGCAACTCCGGGCCGCTGGCCGGACTGGAAGGAGTAGGGGAGAGCCGCATAGCCGCCAACCTGATACTGCCTTGCGATTTTTCAAATCCTGAATGCCGCCTGTTTCCATCCCTGGCCCGTCACCTTTACTGCCAATGAAGTACCTAACCCGCAATATCTGGATCCTTTCTTTGGTCAGCTTGTGTACCGATATGGCCAGCGAAATGCTCTATCCGGTGATGCCCATTTACCTGAAAAGCATCGGGTTTTCGGTAATCCTGATCGGCGTGCTGGAGGGGCTGGCCGAAACGACGGCCGGGCTCAGCAAGGGGTATTTCGGCAACTGGAGCGACCGGGCGGGCCAGCGGCGGCCGTTCGTACAGGCCGGGTATGGGCTCAGCGCCCTGTCCAAGCCTCTTTTGGCGGCATTCGTGTGGCCGCTCTGGGTGTTCCTTGCCCGCACGCTCGACCGCCTGGGTAAAGGCGTGCGCACGGGTGCGCGAGACGCCCTGTTGTCCGCCGAAACCACGGCGGCACATAAAGGCCGGGTATTCGGTTTCCACCGGGCCATGGACACCCTGGGCGCCGTGCTGGGGCCCCTGCTGGCGCTGTGGTATCTGCAGGCCCACCCGGCCGATTACCGCAACCTGTTTCTGCTGGCCTTTCTGCCCGGTGTGTTTGCCATCGTTTTTACCCTGCTGATCCGGGAAAAACAGACGGCCCCGGCAGCCAGGGCCCGACCAGGGTTTCTGGATTTTATACTGTACTGGAAACAAAGCACAGCGGACTACCGCCGCCTGGTCGGCGCCCTGCTGGTTTTTACCCTGGTGAACAGCTCGGATTTCTTTCTCCTGCTGCAACTCAAATCAGCCGGTATGACCGACAGCGTGGTGATCGGCGTATATATTTTCTACAATCTGGTGTATGCTCTGGCCGCCTGGCCGCTGGGCATGCTGGCCGACCGGCTCGGCATGCGGCGCGTGTTCGTGGGCGGACTGCTGTTGTTTGCCGCCGTTTATGCAGGCATGGCTTTTGTCGCTTCGCCGCTTGCCCTGCTTGCCCTCTTCCTCCTCTACGGCCTATATGCTGCCGCCACCGAAGGCGTGGCCAAAGCCTGGATCACCAATCTTTGTGCAAAAACAGAGGCCGGCACCGCTATCGGGACCTTTACGGCTTTCCAAAGCGTATGTGCCTTTGCCGCCAGCAGCCTCGCCGGAGTGATCTGGTATTCGGCAGGCGCGGCGGCGATGTTTTTGTTCAGTGCGGCGGTGGCGGCGGGCGTGGCAGTGTATTTTATCGCATGGCGGCAGTAGAGCGGTATCGCGATTTTTGTATTAAGGCAAAAAACATGGCAAATCCGGACCGTCTGGCGCTACTCAAATCGGGCATGGCGGCGTTGTATGCCTGGCGGGAAGAAAAGCCGGAATTATACTGTCCTGGCAGGTCGAAAGCCAATGTTGCCATCGCGGTTATTGGGACCGTGATGGTCACGGTAGGCGACGCGAC
>CAYVDV010000224.1:0-8532 GCA_964450465.1 uncultured Saprospiraceae bacterium | reverse complement strand
CAGCTTTACAACGTGTTATGTCAATTTTTTACAGCCGGAAACAGGCCAGTGTGACGTGTGTCACAATCAGCCGGAAACAGCGCACCCGATGGCGTTCTGCGGCAGAGGTTAATTTTGCTTCAGCCTGCAATATTCCCGGGTGTCCGGGTGTTTCCTTTCGGACAATTCGCCAAATTGTCAGGTTAGTGTCAGAATTTTATGGCGAAAGAGTCCTCGCAACAACCGATATTTGCCTTGTTTGAAATCCGAGTTTAATCATGTCATCCGCTTCTCATCGATTTTACATATCCGTACTGGTAACGATCGGTATTCTGGTCACCATGTTTCTGGTTTATCAGGGCGCAACCTATTATTCCACCAGTTTTGAGGAGCGGTTCTACCACCCTGATCATAAGCTGCTAAAGCCAAGCGGTGTCTTCGGCCACGGCTACGGGATCGTCGGTACCTTAATGATCCTGGTAGGCGTCTTTTCCTATATCGCCCGCAAGCGGTATCAGTCCTTGGCCCGGCTTGGGCGCCTGAAATACTGGTTGGAGTTCCATATTTTCCTGTGCAGCGTAGGTCCTGTTCTGATCCTGTTTCATACCGCTTTCAAATTTGGCGGCATTGTCTCCGTTAGTTTCTGGAGTATGGTAGCGGTAGTGGCCAGTGGCGTGGTCGGGCGCTTTATCTATATTCAGATCCCAAGGACGATCGAGGGCAGGGAGTTGAGTTTGGGAGAGATACAGCAAATGAAAAGCAATCTGGAGGAAGTGCTCGTTCACACGTACCGCCTGGATCCGTCGAGTTATCAGGCAATTGTGGAATCCACCCAGGCAAATGCCGCCGCGTCGGAAAGCAACCTGTTGACCGGAATGGTCAAAAAATACTTTGAAGATCAAAAAACGATCCGGAGGGTTAAATCCATCCTCCGGGGAAATAATCTGTCCAATACCGATTTAAAAAGGGTATCCGGTCTCATTAAAAACGAGATCGCACTGAACAACCGCATCGATCGATTGAAAACTATGCAGCAATTGTTCAAGTACTGGCACGTGGCGCACCTACCCTTCGCCTTGATCATGTTGATCATTATGGTGATTCATGTAGGTGTCACGCTGGCATTTGGGTACCGTTGGATTTTTTAATCTTAAGTAATGTTATTCGAACAAGTTGTAATCTATGCCATTGTCTTTCTTTTTTGCGCAATCATCGTTTTCATTTACCTCCGGAAATTAAAGAGAGAATCCAGAGTCGTTGAAGCGAAAATTGAAAAAGCAAAACAGGAAGGCTTGCATGAACCGGTGTCCCTGCACCCGGTTATTGACCTGAACACCTGTATTAAAAGCGGCGCCTGCGTGGCGGTCTGCCCGGAAAAAGATATCCTGGGGATCGTAAACGGCCAGGCCAGCCTGATCAACGCATCCAATTGCGTGGGGCACGGCGCCTGTTTCCATAACTGTCCCGTGGAGGCAATTTCCCTGGTTATCGGTACGGAAAAGCGCGGGGTTGATCTGCCGCACGTCAGCCAGAATTACGAGACGAACATGCCGGGTATTTATATCGCCGGTGAATTAGGCGGCATGGGCCTGATCAAAAACAGTGTGGAACAAGGCCAGGGCGCCGTGGACAACATCGTCCGCGCAGGCATAAAAAGAGATCCGGCCGCTTATGATCTGATCATTATCGGCGCCGGCCCCGCCGGTATTTCAGCCTCCCTGACGGCAAAAAAATACGGGTTGAACTTCCTTACCCTGGATCAGGACTCGCTTGGCGGAACGGTATTTTCGTTTCCCCGTTCCAAGATCGTCATGACAGCACCGATGGACCTGCCGCTGCACGGCAAGGTTAAACTATTTAATACGAGTAAAACCGAACTGCTGCAGTTGTGGCAAACGGTCCTGGCGCAAAACAACATCACGATCCGGGAAAATACGAAAGTCGAAAGCATTGAACTGGACGGTAATCAATTCAATGTCATCACGAGCAAAGGCGAATCGTTGCGGACGCAAAAGGTGCTGCTGGCCATTGGCCGGCGGGGCTCGCCCCGAAAACTCGGCGTGCCGGGTGAAAGCCTCGAAAAAGTGGCCTACCGCTTGCTGGAACCGGAAATGATTCACCAGAAAAAAGTGGTGGTGGTTGGCGGCGGCGACTCGGCCATCGAGGCTGCCCTTTCCCTGGCGCCGCAAAATGAAGTGGTCCTTTCGTACCGGGGCGAAGCCTTCAGCCGCCTGAAACCCAAAAACCGGGAAAACCTGAACAAGGCCATGGAGAAAGGCCTGCTCGAGGTAAAACTGCAATCCAATTTAGTACGAATCGAACCGGATAAGGCGATACTGGCGAACGGCGTTGCCGAGCCCATTGTACTTGAAAATGACCTCATCTATATTTTTGCCGGCGGGGAATTGCCCACAGAGTTTCTGAAAAAAGCCGGTGTGGAAATCACCAAACGATTTGGATACACTGTAAAAAGACACCGATAATATCTTTTAACCCATTAACAACAACCTTCTTTGCTGTCCAGGTTACTACATATTGCCCTGCTTTGCACCCTTTTTGCGCTTAGGGTTGCTGCACAACTGTCGCCGGGCGACCTGACCAAGTCGCATGCCGACCTGGAAGGGGTGTTCAATTGCACCAAATGCCACGACCTGGGCAATAAAGTCTCCAATTCCAAATGCCTGAGTTGCCATAAAGAATTAAAGACGAGGATTGACCGGGGCGCAGGCTACCACGCCTCCTCCGAAGTCAAAAAGAAGGATTGCAGTTCCTGCCATAGTGAGCACCACGGCCGCAACTTCGATATCATGCGGTTCGACAAAAACAAGTTCAAACACGAACTCACGGGATACACCCTCACCGGAGCGCATAAAACGACGGATTGCCGAAAGTGCCATAAAACAGACTTTATAGCCGACCACGAGCTGCGAAAAAGGGAAAATACCTATTTGGGGCTCGACCGGGGCTGTGCGGCCTGCCACGACGATTACCACCAAAAGACCTTGTCCAACGACTGCGCCAAATGCCATACCACTACGGCATTTTCCCCGGCCTCCAATTTTAACCACGCCAAAACCGATTTTCCCCTTGCCGGGAAGCACAGTACGGTCGATTGCGCCAAGTGCCACAAGAAGGAAACGCGCAACGGCAAGGACTTTCAGGTCTTCACCGGCATCGCATTCGCCAACTGCAACAACTGCCACGATGACCCCCATTATTCCAATCTGGGTACAAATTGCAAACAGTGCCATATCGAACAATCGTTCAATGCACTGGCGGGTCTGAAACGATTTGACCACAGCGAGACCCATTTTCCCCTGAAAGGGAAACACAAGTCCCTGGATTGCGCCGGCTGCCATACGATGAACGCAACGCCGACCACTGTTTTTCAGGACCGCCTCGGCCTGCGCACCAATGATTGTAACCGGTGCCACGAAGACGTGCACGACAAAAAGTTCGGCCTCAATTGCGCCGATTGCCACAATGAAGATTCCTTCCGGGCATCGGGCTCCATGAAAAATTTCAACCACGCCCTTACCGGTTTCGTTCTGGAAGGGAAACACGTGGGGGTTGATTGCAAGAAATGCCATACCTCCGGCAAATTCACGGATCCGCTTTCCCATTATACCTGCGACGCCTGCCACGAAGACTACCACGAAGGCCAGATGGCTTCCATCCTGGGCCTGAGCCCGGACTGTGACAAGTGCCATACCGTTGCCGGTTTTTCGGAGAGTTCGTTCTCGATTGCCGACCATGCAAAAGCCAAGTTTCCGCTCGACGGCGGACATGCAGCTACCCCTTGTTTTGCCTGTCACCGGACCGATCCGCAAAAAAAATGGCAGTTCCGGAATATCGGTATCAAGTGCGTCGATTGTCACGAGGATGTGCATGTCGGTTTTATTGATGCCAAATTTTATCCCGATAAAACCTGCGACAAGTGCCACGAAACGGCAAGTTGGCAGGAAAACCATTTCAACCACAACCAAACCCAGTTCAAGTTGTCCGGCGCGCATGCCAAACAAGCCTGTATGGCTTGTCATGGAAAAAAGGACGATACCGGAAAACTGCCGCAGCGTTACCAGAAATTTGCTAACTTAGAGGCCAATTGCGCGGCTTGCCACGATGATTCGCATGGCCGGCAATTTGAACAGGAAGGAGTTACGGACTGCAAGCGCTGCCATGCTTTTGACAATTGGAAAATCCCAAAGTTCAATCACAGCAAAACGGCGTTCAAACTGGAAGGAAAACATGCAAAAGTTGCCTGCGAAGGCTGCCATAAACCTGTTGAATTGAATGGCGAAACAGTCGTTCAGTACAAATTCAAACGCTTCGAATGTATCGACTGTCATCTAAAATAATCGTGTTCCTGGGATTGGCGGTCAACGCATTCGCGCAATCCCCGCACGGCGCGCAGTTCAAGATCAACTGCTCGGACTGCCACACGTCTGCCGGTTGGAATATTCCATTCGATGCATGGGACCGTACAGGACCAGTGTTTTCACAAACAACCGGCTGGCAGATCGGTTGGGATACGGCGCGATTCAGTCATACCAAAACCAGTTTCCCACTCACCGGACAACACGTTCAGGTGGACTGCCGGGCCTGCCACGCATCGATGGTCTTTTCGGATGCAAAAACGGAGTGTGTATCCTGCCATACCGATATGCACAACGGCACAGTCGGTAAAGATTGTTCCAGATGCCACAACACCGAAAACTGGCTGGTGGATAATATTCCCGAGCTGCATCAGAATAACGGTTTCCCGCTTCTCGGCGCACATGCCTTTGCCGCCTGTGCCGATTGCCACAAGTCGGAAACGGCGCTGCGCTTCGAGCGGATTGGCAACGAATGCATCAATTGCCATAGATCGGACTTCGCTGCCACCACCAACCCCAACCACCAGGATGCGGGCTTTTCCACCAATTGCTCGGATTGCCACGATATTACCCGATTCGACTGGACGACCGATAAGGTTAAACACGATTTTTTCCCCCTGACCAAAGGACACGACATATCCGATTGCGCCAAATGCCACACCAACGGCAATTATGCCAATACTCCTTCGGATTGTATTTCCTGCCATAAACCGGATTATGATGGCGCGCTGAGTCCCAACCACCAGGCATCCGGCTTTTCCCAGACCTGCACCGACTGCCACACGACCGACCCTGGCTGGATGCCCGCGCAATTTTTACAGCATGATGCGGACTATTTCCCGATTTACAGCGGCAAGCACAAGGGAGAGTGGACCTTGTGCAAGGACTGCCACCCGAACCCTTCGAATTTTACGGAGTTTACCTGTGTTAGCTGCCATAAAAATCCGGAAACAGACAAGGACCATACTGGCGTAAATGGGTATTCGTACAACGATCCAGCCTGCCTGGCCTGCCACCCGACCGGGAATACAACCGATATTTTCGACCACAGCAAGACACAGTTTCCGCTGACCGGCGCGCACCTGACGACGGACTGCCTCGAATGCCATTCTGCCGGGTACGCCGGCACGCCGACGGCCTGTGTGGCCTGTCATACCCCGGATTACAACCAAAGTACTAACCCGAGTCATACGACGCTGTCCATACCTACGGATTGCGCAACCTGCCATACAACGGATGGCTGGCAACCGGCTTCGTTCCCCATTCATAACAACTACTATGTGCTGAACGGCGCGCACTCGGCCATTGCCAATGATTGTGCAAAATGCCATAACGGCAATTACAACAATACGCCGAATACCTGTGCCGGCTGTCATACGCCCGATTACAACCAGACGACCAACCCCAACCACGTGGATGCCCAGTTTTCCACCGATTGCGCCAGTTGCCACAGCGAAACGTCCTGGACGCCGGCAACGTTTGATCATAACACCGTTTACCCATTGAATGGGGCGCATGCTATTATTGCCAACGACTGTGCAAAATGCCACATCAACGGCAACTATTCCAATACGCCGAATACCTGTGCCGGTTGCCATACGCCTGATTATAACCAGACGACCAATCCCAACCACGTAGCTGCGCAGTTTTCCACGAATTGCGCCAGTTGTCACAATGAAACGGCCTGGGCGCCGGCAACGTTTGATCACAATGCGATTTACCCATTGAATGGGGCGCATGCCATTATTGCCAACGACTGTGCAAAATGCCACATCAACGGCAATTATTCCAATACCCCGAATACCTGTGCCGGCTGCCATATTCCGGATTACAACCAAACGACCAACCCCAATCACGCAGCCGCACAATTTTCAACGGATTGTGCCACCTGCCATACTGAAACCACCTGGGTGCCGGCATCGTTTGACCATGACGCGCAGTACTTCCCGATTTACAGCGGCGCCCACAAAGGGACATGGGACAAGTGCCAGGATTGCCACCCCAATCCGTCCAATTACGCGGAATTCACCTGTATCAGCTGTCATACCAATCCGGAAACCAGCAATCAGCACACGGGGATCAATGGCTTTACCTACAATAATGCCGCTTGCCTGGCTTGTCACCCCATAGGCAGTGCAACCGGCGGGTTCGATCATAGCAATACGAACTTCCCGCTCACCGGGGCGCACCAAACGACGGCTTGTGTCGAGTGTCATGCCAACGGATATGCCGGTACGCCAACGGCCTGTGCATCCTGTCATACTCCGGATTACAACCAAAGCACCAACCCGAACCACGTGTCTCTGTCCATTCCTACGGATTGTGCCATGTGTCACACCACCGATGGCTGGCAACCGGCGGGTTTCCCCATACACAATAACTATTACGTCCTGAAAGACGCGCATGCGGCTATAGCGAACGATTGCGCTAAATGCCATAACGGCAACTACAACAATACGCCCAATACCTGTGCCGGGTGCCACATGCCGGAATATAATCAGGCGCTTAACCCCAAGCACGCAGCTGCCGGTTTCCCGACAACCTGCGATGATTGTCATACCCAAAAGGCCTGGTCGCCGGCTAATTTCAACCACGACGGGATGTATTTCCCGATATACAGTGGAAAGCATAAAAATAAATGGGATATGTGTACCGATTGCCATACGACGCCGGGGAATTTCACCTCGTTCAGTTGTACGGTTTGTCACACGAACCCGACAACGAATAATCACCACCAGGGTGTCCCGGGCTATACTTATTCCAGCCCCGCCTGCTTGCAGTGCCACCCGAAAGGAAATTAAGGATAAATGAATGTATAGGCTGCTGTCCATAGTATGGTTTTTGGGACTGACTGTCAATCTGTTGGCACAGTCCCCGCACGGCGCAGACTTTAAAGTCAACTGCGCTGACTGCCACAACTCTGCGGGCTGGGAAATTCCCTTTGATGCCTGGGACCGCAGCGGCCCTGTATTTTCAAAAACGACCGGCTGGGTAATCGGCTGGGATACGGCGCGATTCAGCCATACCAAAACAGATTTCCCGCTGACCGGCCACCATATTCAGGTGGATTGCCGGGCCTGCCACGAATCACTGGTCTTTTCGGATGCAAAAACGGAATGTGTCGCCTGCCATACCGATATGCACAACGGTACGGTAGGGAAAGATTGCGCCCGCTGCCACAATACCGAAAACTGGCTGGTGGACAGGATTCCCGAACTGCATCAGGACAACGGTTTCCCGCTGACCGGCGCCCATGCCGCCGCCACCTGTACCGATTGCCATAAATCGGAGAGTGCCCTGCGCTTCGAACGAATTGGAAACGACTGTGTCAATTGCCACCTCAAGGATTACACCGCCACCACCAACCCCAACCACAAAGACGCCGGTTTTTCCACCAATTGCGAAGAGTGTCACGATATTACCCAGGTCAGCTGGACAACCGACAACGTAAAACACGACTTTTTCCCTCTGACCAAGGGGCATGCGATCAACGATTGTTCCAAATGCCACATCGGAGGAAATTTCACCAATACGCCTTCCGATTGTGTTTCCTGCCATAAAACCAACTTCGACGCGACCACGAATCCGAATCACCAGACTTTAGGATTCTCCCAAACCTGCACCGACTGCCATACCACCGACCCCGACTGGATGCCTGCGCAGTTTACCGACCACGATGCTGCCTATTTCCCGATTTACAGTGGAAAGCATAAAGGCACCTGGACCCTTTGCAAGGACTGCCACCCGAACGCCTCGAACTTTGCCGAATTCAGTTGTACCAATTGCCACTTAAACCCCGAAACCGACAATCACCACACCGGGGTGAACGGCTACTCCTACAGCAATACAGCCTGCCTGGCCTGTCACCAAACCGGCGACGCCACCGATGTCTTTGACCACGGCAAGACCCATTTCCCGCTAACAGGCGCGCATGCTACAACCGATTGTATCCAATGCCATGCTGCAGGATTCACCGGTACGCCGACCGAATGCGCCGCTTGCCATACGCCCAACTACAACCAGACAACCAACCCGAACCATACCACGCTTGCCCTGCCGACAGATTGCGCTACCTGCCATACCACTGACGGCTGGTCGCCCGCAACATTTGCCATTCACAATAATTATTATACCCTGAACGGGGCGCACGCTGCCATTGCGAACGATTGCGCTAAAT
>CAYVDV010000223.1:1344-8539 GCA_964450465.1 uncultured Saprospiraceae bacterium | reverse complement strand
CTGATACTGGGTTGGCCCGTATGGAGGGATTTTATTCCCGGACTCCTATTTCGGCTCGAGGGTCAGGTGCATGTGGGAGACAGCATCCGCTATATGGAACAGGAAAGCCGGGTAGAAGCAATCGGTTGGCGCAACCTCCGGAGCAATACCCCCGCCGGCGAAACGATCATCACCCCATACCGGAAACTTTCAGAAGCGGTGCTGATCCGCAAACGCGCCGAGGGCAAATTGTACAAACACGCTTTCACCGTTACCCTGCCGGAAAAAACGAAGGGTGGTATGGCAGAGCTAAAAGCATACTTGTGGGAATGTCCGTGGTCTGTTTCATCCCACCAGCCTGTAATCAAGAGCCTGGGAGATGCACATTTTGAAATTACTGCCTTTGCGGCCGATGAATCAGCTGCGGAAAAACAAAAAGCCTACATAGCCTGGCGCCTGGGGGGAAAATAAATCCGGGTGCTTAGAAACCCCGTTTTTTGACCCGTTTCCTGCCATCCATATACCCGCGGATAATGCGGGCGGCATCAGGGTCGGCAAATGGCAACCGAACGGCCTCCAGCAGATCTTCCGTTCCGGAAGCATCTTCGGTACCGACAAACCCGAATCCAAGGTATTCGCCCTCGCGCACCGCTACCACAGCCTGCTCATCGTCCGTCCTGCCGGTTTCCAGCAGGAAAAAACTCCCGGAAAGGCCCCTGAACAGCACCGACATAGCCTGCTCCACCCGTTCGTTATACGCTTCGGGCGATTCCTCTCCGATACATGCGCCGTAGCATTTTTTTATGGTGTAATGAAAGCAGGCGTGTTCCCGCTGATCGAGGTTACTCAGGCGGCCGCAAAGTTCAAATTGCCGGACCAGACTGTCGAGATAGGCCCGCGCGCTGTCAACTTTGGGAAAATCAGCCACCAGTTCGAGTTTCCGGGCATTCCGGACGGTGCGTTTGCCGGCAGCCAGGCAGCGGTAACCGTTTTGATCCAGGTACGTAAAGATCGCGCCCGAAAACTGGCGCAGGCGCAGGGCGCGATTGATCCGGGGTTGCAGGCGTTTGATCTCGGCGCTCTCGAGCAACAGAGCAACCAGTTCGCTGCCCGTGATCTCAAAACTGAAATCGGCTACCCCGGTACGCATTTTTTCGCCCTTCGGCGATTGGTCGGAAAAATGTTCAAAAAGGCGTTTACGGATATTGATGCTTTTGCCAACGTAGATTACTTCTCCCCGCTCGTCGTGCAGGTAATAAACGCCGCAGTTTTCCGGGGCTGCATGCAGCCGTTCGAGGGTAATACCCTGCGGAAGTTTGGTTTCGCGGACGCCGTGATTGACCAGGGTTTTAACCTGATCTGCGCCCTGTTGGGCCGCCAGGATACGCTCAAACAGCGCTACCGTGGCCAGCGTATCATCCAGCGCCCGGTGGCTTTTGTCCGCCTGGATATCGAAATGCCGCTTCAGGTTGCTGAGGCTGTAGCTGGTCAACCCGGGGAATACCTTGCGCGACAGGCGCACCGTACACAGTTGTTTTCGCGAATAGGGATAACCCAGGCGGGCAAATTCTTCGCGGATAAAGCTGTAATCAAACGATACATTGTGGGCGACAAAGATGGCGCCATCCGTCATCTCGACAATCTGTTTGGCTATTTCGTAAAATTTCGGGGCATGCGCCACCATTTCATCAGTGATTCCGGTGAGTTGAGTGATATTCCAGGGAATGCTGCGTTCGGGGTTGAGCAGTGTCGAAAATGTGTCCACCACCTGTGTTCCGTCATGCAATACGATCGCAATCTCTGTGATTCGTTCGAAGCGGGCCTGGCCCCCTGTCGTTTCAACGTCGATGATGGCATATTTCGGCATACGCGGCAGGAAACTCCTGGAATACCTTGTTTTGAAATAAAAAAATTACAACGGCAAAAATAAAACATTTAGTTTTGTAAAAAAATGAGTTTTTTTCACCCGGAAACAATTACCTGAAATGCGTGCCTTCTTCGTTTTTCTGTTTGCTACCCTGACAATCCTTTCTGCCGCCCGTGCACAACCCTTGCAGGCGCCGGTTCGGGTAGGCGCCGAGCGAATGGAGCGCTACCTGCCGCTCCTGTCCGGCAAACAGGTAGCCTTGGTGGTCAATCATTCCTCCCGGGTAGGTTCAACCCACCTGGTCGACACCCTGGCCTCGTATGGGCTTTGCGTGCTTCGGATCTTTGCACCGGAACACGGCTTCCGGGGCGATGCCCCCGACGGCGAGCACATACTGGATGGAACGGACCGGCGCACCGGGGCGCCCATTGTATCCCTGTACGGCAGTAAGCGGCGCCCTGATCCGGACGATCTGGCCGGAGTGGAAATGCTGATATTCGATATCCAGGATGTGGGCACCCGTTTCTACACCTATATCTCCACACTTTTTTACCTCCTGGAAACAGCCGCTGAATATAACATTCCGGTCATGGTCCTGGACCGGCCCAATCCAAACGGGCATTACGTGGACGGCCCCATGCTGGATATGCGATTGCGCTCCTTTATAGGCATCGCTCCGTTGCCGATCGTACATGGCTGCACCGTAGGCGAACTGGCCCGTTTGTTTACCGGCGAGTATTGGACCGGCCCTGTCCGCCCCGAGCTCACAGTCATACCCTGCGAAAACTATACCCACCATACGCCCTACGAGGTTCCGGTAGCACCAAGTCCCAACCTGCCCAACCAACGCGCCATCTTGCTCTACCCATCCTTGTGCTTTTTCGAAGGCACAGCCGTCAGCATTGGCAGGGGAACCGACTGGCCGTTCCAGGTTGCCGGCTATCCGGACAACCCCGACAGTACCGCGTTCCGTTTTACTCCCCTGCCTAATGCCGCCTCCAAATACCCCCCTCTGGAAGGCCAACTCTGTCGGGGTTATGATTTCCGCAGTCTTTCCCTGGACAGCCTGTATCAGGCAGGGCACATTGACCTGACGCCTCTGCTCGATTTTTACCGCAGCTTCCCGGACAAGTCAAGGTTTTTTTTGAAAACACGCTACTTTGAACGCCTCGCCGGTACGTACTCCCTCTGGCCGCAGGTGGAGGCAGGCGTTCCTGAAGCAGAAATTCGGGCCAGCTGGCAGGAAGACCTGAATATCTTCCGCGCCATCAGAGGACAATACCTGATCTATCCCGATTAAGCGGTACTGTGTTAAAACCAGGCCGATAACATTATAACCTCCAGCAACATGAATCACATCGACACCGGGAAGCTCGGTGAAAGCATCGCCGCCAGTTATCTCGAAGAAAAAAACTATCGCGTCATCCGTCAAAACTTTCGCTCCGGCAAAGGGGAAATTGATCTGATTGCCTGGAGCCCGGAGGGTTGCCTGGTCTTTGCTGAAGTAAAAACCAGGTCGCTGGACGGGTTTGGCGGTCCGGAAGAAGCCGTTGACCGGAAAAAGCAAGACCTCATCGCGCGTACGGCCGGTTCCTTCATGGCACAGATTGGCCATGAGGGCGAGGTCCGTTTCGATATTATTTCTGTTTTACTGGTACGCGGCCAGATGAAAAACATACGGCATATCGAGGATGCCTTCTTCTGAAGCAGAACGCCAACTGTCTGCGGTTGACCATTAAAGGAGATCGGGTAGTCCGTCGTTCGTCCTACCTTTGCGACATGAAATGTCAGTTTGCTATGAAAAAATGGTCGCTTACCTTGACGGGTGTTTTATCCTTTGTGCTGGCCTTTGGCCAAAATCTGCATGTCGCATACCGGTCTAAAATGACTTTTCCCGGCCAGTCGGTCGCTAATATATGGGGGTATACGGCCAATGGGCGGGAATATGCCCTGATCGGCGCCTCCAAGGGGCTCATCATTGCGGATATCACTAACCCCGACATGCCACAGCAAATCGTGCAGATCCCCGGCCCGAACAACCTGTGGAAAGAGATCAAAACCTACCGCAGTTATGCCTACATCGTATCGGAAGGCGGCCAGGGCGTACAGATCGTCGATCTGAGCAAGCTGCCCTCGCCTAACCTGCCGTATCATTTTTACACCGGAGACAGCATCATCCAGGGTCAACTTGGAAAAATACACGCCCTGCATATCGATGTAAGCAAAGGATTCCTGTATGCCTACGGCGGCAACCTGTTCAGCGGCGGCGCCAAGGTCCTTGACCTCAACGCCGATCCTTATAACCCGACTTATGCCGGCAAATTTGATCAACTCGGCTACATCCACGACGGCTATGTCGACAACGACACCCTCTATTCCGCACAAATTTACCAGGGAAAATTTGCGGTGGTCGATATGACGGACAAAAGCAACCCGCAACTGATCAATACCCAGAATACGCCCAACAACTTCACCCACAACACCTGGCTTTCGGACGATCGAAAAACGCTTTTCACCACCGACGAAACCAGCAACTCCTTCCTGGCCTCCTTCGATATTTCCGACCTCGACAACATCCGCTTGCTCGACAAAATCCAAAGCAATCCCGGATCTAATTCCGTGGTGCACAATACGCATATCCTGGGCCAATACGCCGTCACAGCCTGGTACAAGGACGGCTTTACGATCACCGATGTTTCCCGGCCGGACAATCTCGTTCAGGTCGGTAATTTCGATACCTACCCGAATGGATCCGGATCCGGATATGAGGGCTGTTGGGGGGTATATCCCTATTTCCCGTCGGGAACCATCATTGCCTCTACCATCAATGCGCAAGGAACAGGCGACGGCG
Source organism: uncultured Saprospiraceae bacterium (assembly GCA_964450465.1). Lineage (GTDB taxonomy): Bacteria > Bacteroidota > Bacteroidia > Chitinophagales > Saprospiraceae > M3007. The sequence continues at coordinate 3,842 of CAYVDV010000223.1, read as the reverse complement.
AACTGTGGGTTCTTACCCCGACCTATGTACGCGCCTGCTACCTCGAAGGCCGGATCACGGATGGCGTTACCGGCAATCCGCTCAACGCCGCCCTTATTGAAGTTGTGGGCACCGGACAAACGAACACCGGAGCAGACGGCACGTTTAAAATGGGACAGGAACAGGACGGCTATTTTGTCGTACGGGTCAGTAAAAACGGGTATCAAACCGAGGAATATACGGCCAGTTTTCAACGGGGCAAGGTTTGCACCTTCCAGACAGCGTTATACCCAACAAGCACAATCACCGTAAACGGGACCGTGCTCGACGAATCCACCGGTGCACAGGTATCCAACGCTTCCGTAACTTTCTCCAGCTGGAGTAACAGTCTGGAAACATCGACAGACCCTGACGGCAATTTTTTGGTGTCAAATCTCCCTCCGGGCAATTATGATATTGTCGCCAGTGCCGCCGGATACGGCCAGGCCGTTAAATTTAAACAAAAAATAACCCAAAACAAAACCATTACACTCACGCTCTCTTCCAAATCCAAGGGATTGCTGCACCCAATACCCGGCCCAAAAAGTGCCGCTCTCCTCTGGCCCAACCCATTCACTACGGAAACAGAAATTAACCTGACGCCGGAACGGGGGTATTGCCGGATCCGCGCCGCGGATCAATCGGGTCGACTGATCGGCCAATGGGATGCCGCTGCTGACAATGCACCGATCCGCCTGGGCAAAACGTGGGCGCCCGGGATATATATAGTACACCTGGACTGGGCTAACGGAGAGACCGAAGTATTCAAAGTCATTAAATCCCAGTAATAAACTGGGCCTGATTCAAATTGCAAATCCACGCACCAACCTACTACAACCATGCAAATCGGACTTTTAGGCTACGGCAAAATGGGCAAAGCCATTGAACAAATCGCCGCGGATCAACATATCGGGATAGCCTGGCGAATTACCCAAAGCAACCGGGACGCATTAACGCCTGAGCTGCTTCGCCAGGCAGATGTCGTGATTGAATTTACCCGTCCGGAAGCGGCCTATGAAAATGTCATGGATTGCCTGCAGGCCGGCGTACCCGTGGTAAGCGGTACCACCGGGTGGCTGGAGCAGTTGGTGGAAGCGGAAGCCTGGTGCTCGGAACACAAGGGCGCCTTGTTGTGGGCATCCAACTTTAGTGTAGGGGTCAACCTCCTCTTCGCACTCAACCGGTACCTGGCCAGACTGATGAACCGGCATGCGGAATATGTTCCCGGGATTACTGAAATCCATCATATTCACAAACTCGATGCCCCAAGTGGAACGGCACTCAGCCTGACCAAGGATATTTTGGCCTTACTGGAGCGAAAAAACAACTGGAGCCTCTACCCTACTCCACCCGGTCCCGAAGACATTCCCATTACCGCATTACGGGAAGACGAGGTCCCGGGCACACATATTGTCCGCTGGAATGGCCCGATTGATGAAATCACCCTCGAACACCGGGCACACTCCCGGATGGGATTTGCCGCAGGCGCTGTATTGGCTGCCCAGTGGATCCAGGGCAAATCAGGCGTGTTTCGCATGACGGATGTGCTGGATATTGAGCCGTAAACATATTACGGATACATCCAATCCTGTTTTTTAGGCTGAACGAAAGTATTCCTGTAAGTTTGTCCGAATTTTAACAGCACCGGAAAGAAAATAATTGATCAAGCGCAAATGCAGCCCATCGTACGCCTTAGCAATACGGACATCTGCCAGCAAGACAATCGTGTTGTGCTCGAAAATATCAGCCTGACGATCGGAGCGGGTGAGTTCACCTATCTGATTGGTAAAACAGGCAGTGGCAAAACCAGTCTGCTAAAGACCCTGTACGCCGCATTGCCCCTGGTCAACGGCAATGGCGAGGTGGCCGGCTTTGATCTTCGTACCATCAACCGAAAAAATGTGCACCTCCTCCGCCGCAAGCTGGGTATCGTTTTTCAGGATTTTAACCTGCTAACCGACCGGAATGTGGAGGAAAACCTGCTTTTTGTACTGCGTGCTACAGGCTGGACCGATCGTGCCGAAATGGATAAACGGGTACAGGAAGTATTGGAAGGGGTACATCTGGCAGACAAACGGGATACCATGCCCTATGAACTTTCCGGCGGGGAACAACAACGCATCGTACTTGCGCGCGCATTGCTCAACCGGCCTGCCCTGCTGATTGCCGATGAACCTACCGGCAACCTCGACCCTGAAACCAGCGATGATGTGCTGGTCTTGATGCGCAACCTCGCCAAAGAGCACAACTCTGCCGTGCTTTGCGCGACACACGATTATAGAATTCTGCAAAATTTTCCTGCACGGATCATCCGCATCCGAAACGGAAAATTGATTGACGACGAAGGGATTGCGATCAAATAGTGGAGATCTTTATTCCTCTTCCAGCTTGGCCAGTTTGGCGGATACCCGTTGCCGGCGGCGGGTCTCAATCCCCTCTTCCTTTAACTTGCGGTGTTCGGTATGCGGCCGGAATCCCGT
>CAYVDV010000223.1:0-1244 GCA_964450465.1 uncultured Saprospiraceae bacterium | reverse complement strand
ACCGCCAGGTTACGGCCATGGAGGAACAAGAAATGGCGGTCAACTTGAAATGGTATATTCTTCATGGATCATGAATTGTGAAACCAATCTGGCTGAAGTATAAACAATCCATGCAATTTTGGGCAAATATTTAATACAAACAAATAATTATTGGAGTAAAATACCAAAATCCACAAATAAAACGGGCAAAAGCCGGTTTCAAGCATTTTATCTCCACGTTACGCTTGCTATGTGTGCCCTAATCCATCTAATAGCCGCCGGCCGCAAATAGGCATCCGGCCACGGACTGCAATATTGTTGGAAGCCACACACCCAATTAACCAATGGTTTGAACGCTATTTCGGAATAAAACGATTAACTTTGCGTTTGTCCAAATGATGTTTCACCGCGTTTACGCTATATCGCTGGCTGTACTGGTTCTTTTGGCCAATGTCGGAGTTCCGGTTTTTTCCCATGTCTGCAATGGGCGTGGCAAGGTGTGGCGCTCCATCGGCGTAAAGGCCAGAAGTTGCTGCTCGGGGGCTATCAAGGGGCCGGGCTGCTACAAAAAGTCGGGCCAAAGCGAAACCGGAATACGGAAAAAATCCTGCTGCGAAAACCACTTCCAGTTCGTCAAAGCGCCAATCTCCCAATATACATCTATTGCTGCACAAGACCTTGGAAACCTCCTGTCTTTGGCCGCAGCGGTCCTCCCCACAATATTCCACATAGAAAGTCACTCCTTTCTTCCTGACCAGTGTCAGGCATTCTGGCCACATGCTCCGCCGCTGATCTATTCAGGTCGTACCCTGCTCCTGAATAAAGGCGTTTTACGAATTTAGACCCGGCATTTCTCTCAAAAAAACTCCGGCCAGCAACAACCTGGTCCGGACAGTTTTTTTGTTGCGCTGCAGCAAACTGCAGCATCGTAAACCAGCATATTGTTTCAACTACTATTAAAACTCTTCATTCCATGAAAAAAGTATTGTTTTTCGCTGTCGCGGTGATGGCGCTGGCTTTTGTAGCCTGCAACGAGCAGCCAAAGCCGGCAACTACCACAGAAACTACGTCCACCACATCAGCACCACAAAATGAACCATCGGTATTTTACTGCCCGATGAAATGCGAAGGCGACAAAACCTACGACAAAGCCGGGCAATGTCCGGTATGCGGTATGGATCTCGTAGCCATGGAGCATGGCCAGGAAGAAACCGGACAAGAAGCCGGAAGCCACGAAGGACACAACCATTAACTTTTATAGTTCA
>CAYVDV010000222.1:0-8549 GCA_964450465.1 uncultured Saprospiraceae bacterium | reverse complement strand
TTCGCATTTCACCCCTTCCATTCCGGCACCGGCAAAAATATCTGAACAGCGGCGTACTTTTGCGTACTTTCAGCAAATTTCTGTTGTCTCCCGGCACTTATTATTTTTCAATCCATATCATCGTGACGGATACTTACCGGCATAAAGGGCTGCGCAAGCGCCTGGTAGATTCCCTGCGGAACCGCGGCATCGCCGACGAAGCCGTTCTGGCGGCAATTGCCGCTGTGCCAAGGCATTTCTTTCTCGACAAGGCATTTGAGGAGCACGCTTATGAGGATAAACCTTTCCCGATTGGAAATGAACAGACCATCTCGCAGCCTTACACGGTAGCCTATATGACGGCCTTGCTGGAAGTGAAGCGCGGCGACCGGATCCTGGAGATCGGTACGGGTTCGGGATACCAGGCTGCCATACTCGCCGCCATGGGCGCCCGGGTTTTTACAGTAGAGCGGCAAGAGGCTTTGTACCTGCGTGCCAAGGAATTGCTGGCAGCGATCGGTTTTCCCAGTGTGCGTTGTTTTTTTCGCGACGGCGCCAAAGGCCTGCCGGAATACGCTCCATATCAGGGCATAATTGTTACGGCGGGGGCGCCGGTAGTGCCGGAGCCGCTCCGGGAGCAGCTTGCCCTGGGAGGCCGGCTTATTATTCCGGTTGGGGAAGATGTACAGTATATGTACCGTATCGAACGGATCTCCGAAACGGAATTTAGCCAGGAAATCCTGGATGCATTCCGCTTTGTTCCTTTTCTCGAAGGGGTGAATAAGAAGAAACCCTAGTTTTTCTCTTCCACTTCCTGGGGATTTTGCGCCGAAACGATGCGCAACATCGCATATCCGATCAGCAGAATACTGGCCATCAAGCCGCTTACCCCAATGGCGTCAATGAGTTCGTGGCGTTGGGTCATGGTATGGAACAGGTCCCGCAACAGTCCCCGCGGGTTGGTCATTATATCCCAGGAGTTCCAGCGCTGAAAGCGCCCCATCCACACGCCGAAACCGGCCAGGCCAATGGAAGCCAAAATGAACAGTTCCGTCCGTGTGCTGGAAAAGAAGCGAAGCAGGGCCAGGCGCATCTCGTACAGCGACAGAATACCCAGCAGCAGTCCCGTAAAAGCAAAGGAAAATAACATGACCATGTCATACCAAACCGGTATCGGCGGGCGATACTGCAGGTGGATAAAGTCAGTGACCATGTACGGGGCATTGGGTAAAAAGAGCAGCCAGACCAGCAACCACACCAATAATGCCGCGCCATGGGCGCCCTGGCGCTGCTTCCTTTCGAATTGGAGCGCTGCGAGGTAAGGGATCCAGGCCAGCAGGAGATTCCAGCCCAGGAACCCGAAGGCCAGCCCCAATACGCCCTGTACTTCCGGCCAGGCATAAGGGGTATCCGGATGGGCCTTGGCATAGGTTAAAAAATACCGGGCCAAAACCAGCAATGCATTCATTCCTGTTGCAAACAGCAGGAGTAAAAACAGGTTGCTTTGGCGTCTGTCGCGGAAAAAGGGTTGCAAAACGGAATGTATTTTCATGTTAAGGGGATTTTTGGCCGGTCAATCGCCGTCCCGGGCAATATTCAAAATGGCTTCCAGGGTATCGAGATGCGTCTTGAAAGCAGCCTTCCCCTCCGCTGTAGCGGCATAGGTCGTTTGCGGCTTTCTTCCAACAAATTTTTTCTGCACTGTAATGTATGCGCCGGATTCTAACGCCTTGAGGTGGCTGGCCAGGTTGCCGTCGGTCAGATTTAACAACTCTTTCAGGGTGTTGTACTCTACCCAATCATTGACCACCAGAATGGCCATGATGCCCAATCTGTTGCGGTGGTCGAAGAGGGGGTTGAGTTGCGTGATGATTTCTTTCATGACGGTTTACCGTTCATATTTAACATACATCCAGGTGCCGTATGCGATGTGAAGCAGGCCGAATCCGGTGGCCCAAAGTTCGAGGCCGTGGCCGAGATAAAACATGCCGGCCAATCCGAGCACAATCTCGGACAATCCGAGGAATTCCACGTCGCGCAGGGTGAATTTACTGCCGTTGAGCAGGGCCAGTCCGTAAAAGACCAGCGTGGCCGGCGCTACGAGAGCCGGCAGATCCCAGCGCAGCAGGGCCAGACAAAAAATTCCGCCGGCCGCCAGGGGTATGCTCATGGCCCAAACCATGCGCCGGGAGCTGGCATCCCAGGTCTTCAGTCCCTGCCGGCGGGCTTTGCGGGTGGTGAAAAAAATACCACCCGCAAGCGCCGCAACTAACACCAATAGTGCGACCAGCACGAACACGCTCTTGTAGTCCATGCCCCATTTTATAGTTTGGATCGCTTTTTCATAATAAAAGCCCTCGCGGCCTGCAAACGGAAGCATGTCGAGGTACAGATAGACAACCGCAGCACCCGCCAGGGCGCATACGCCCGCCCATACGCCGGACAATCCGCTTAAACTCAGGAAACGGCTGCTGCGTTCCATCAGCGAACGCATCTCGGCCAGATGGGCCAAATGTTGCTCAGTATTGCTCATATAAAAGAACTTTGTGGTGCAAAGTTAATGGTCTTTGCCATTCCTGCAAACAGCTGCCGATCTTTTTCTGTTTTTTCCGGCATCCCGATTCGCTGTACCTTGCATCGGAAAGGCGGGCAATTGTTGCCTTGCGGAGTTAAAAAATAGATATGTCCAATCTGATTTACGGCCATCATCCGGTCGTGGAGGCAATTCAGGCCGGTAAACCGGTAGAGAAGGTGTTTTTTCAGCAAGGGGTGCGCGGGGAGCTGGAAAAAGAAATACGGCATTTGACCAAGGCGCATCAGATCCCCTTGCAGGTGGTGCCGAAGGAAAAGTTGAACAAGCTGGTCCGCGGTAATCACCAGGGCGTAGTGGCCTGGCTGGCGCTCGTGGAGTTTCAGTCGCTGGAAGATGTGTTGCCCTTCGTATTCGAGCAGGGCGAGTTGCCGTTGCTGCTGCTGCTGGATGGCATCACCGATGTCCGCAACTTTGGCGCCATCTGCCGTTCCGCCGAGTGCGCGGGTGCGCATGCCGTGATCGTACCCCAGTCCGGGGCAGCGCCCGCCAACGAAGAGGCGATGAAGGCATCGGCGGGGGCGCTGGCGCGTATCCGCCTGTGCCGGGTGCGGAGTTTGTTCTCCGCCGTGGAATGGTTGCAGCAATCCGGCGTGCAGGTAGTGGCCACTGCCTTGACGGAGCGTTCCGTACCCCTGTATGAGGTTGACTTTTCAGTGCCGACCGCCATTCTGCTTGGCTCGGAAGGCGAAGGCGTCCACCCCAAATTGCTCCGGATGGCCGATCAGGTAACTAAGATACCCCAGGCAACCAATTTCGACTCTTATAACGTCAGTGTTGCTGCCGGCATCGCATTATATGAAGTGCTGCGCCAGCGAAAATAAATCATGGTAGGGTCTAGTGGGTGATCGACAACCCTCCAGCCAGCAACCCGCGAAATATGCACGTATTCACCGATCAAATGGGCCGGACGATCGAAATGCCGCACTGGCCGCCCCGGCGGATCGTATCGCTCGTGCCCTCGCAAACGGAGTTGCTGTCCGATCTGGGACTGGATGCCGAGGTAGTGGGGATCACCAAATTCTGCATTCATCCGGAAACATGGTTTCAGGAGAAGAAGCGGGTGGGCGGCACCAAGACGGTGGATCCGGAAAAAGTAGCGGCCCTGGCGCCCGACCTGATTATCGGAAACAAAGAGGAAAACGACCGCGAGCAAATCGAAGCGCTGGCTGCCCGTTTCCCGGTTTGGATGAGCGAGGTTTGTCAGTTACCGGATGCGCTCGATATGATCGGCAGGGTAGGGGCGATTACAGGCAAGGCGGCCGAAGCGGGTGTTTTGGTCCGGGAAATTGCACAACAGTTTTTACTGCACCGGCCGGCGCCGGAGCAGCCGCGCCCACGGGTGGCCTATTTTATCTGGCGCAAACCTTACATGGTGGCTGCCGGCGATACATTTATCGATGCCATGCTCCGGGAAGCGGGATTTGATAATGTTTACGGCCATGAAATCCGGTACCCGGAAATAGCGTTAACAGACCTGGCGCTCCGGTTGCCGGAATTGATCCTGTTATCGTCCGAGCCTTATCCGTTTGCAGAAAAACATGTGGCGGGTTTTCAGGAAGTTTGCCCCGGGGCCCGGGTACTGGTAGTGGATGGCGAACTGTTTTCCTGGTACGGCAGCCGTTTGAAACAGGCGCCGGCCTACTTCAAAAAATTGCGTGAAAGCGCGCATTTAGCCTTGAATTGACAAAAGTTTGTTTTTGCGCCGGCCCGCAGAAGTCGATTTTAAACCTTTATTTTGCTACCCGTTCCCGGAATGGATGTTTTGACCTAAATATTTCAACACAATATGACCATTAAGTTTTACCACCTGTTTTTTGGACTCTTTGCACTGGTATGGACCGCCGCACAGGGGCAGTCGCCGGAGCGCCGTGCGGGCGAGCTTATCGTACAACTGAACGCCGATGCCTCTCCGGCTACCGTGCTCACCCGCCTGCAGCAGGCCGTGCCCGGCAGCGGGCCGCTGGTGTGGAAAAAAGTACTGGTGCCGCACTGGCAAATGTACCTGTTGGGCTTTGATGAAACGGAGGCTAACGCCGACAAGATACTGGCGGCGGCCCGCCGGCAACCGGAGATCCGTTTAGCCCAGTGGAACCACCGGGCGTTTGACCGGAATACACAACCCAACGACCCCGACTGGCCGCAACAGGATGATATGACCCTGATCGGCATGACCGATGCCTGGGATCTGACGACCGGCGGGCTGACGCCGGCCGGCGATACCATTGTGGTTGCCGTGCTCGAAAAAGGCGCCCTGCTCGATCACCCCGACCTCGCAGCCAACGTGTGGTACAACCGGGCCGAGATCGCCGGCAATAATATCGATGACGATAATAACGGGTATATCGACGATTACCGGGGCTGGAACCCGCGCAAAGGCAATGACAATCCCGGCGATATTGGCTTTCACGGTACCGCCGTAAATGGGATCATCGGTGCAAAAGGCAATAACGGGGTAGGCGTCAGCGGCGTCAGCTGGAATGTGAAACTCATGAATCTGTCCAATGTGGAATATGAAAGCGAGATCGTCGAAGCCTATGGCTATGTGGCGCACATGCGGAAGCTGTACAACAGCAGCAACGGCGCCAAGGGAGCGTTTGTGGTTGCGACCAATGCATCATTTGGTATTGATTTCGAGCGGGCCAGCGATCACCCGCTTTGGTGCGCCGCCTACGACTCGCTGGGTGTAGTAGGGGTTATAAGCGTGGGCGCTACCTCCAATCAGGATGTCAATGTGGATGAGCAGGGCGACATGCCCAGCACCTGTCCCAGCCCTTACCTGATCACGGTAAACAATGTCGACAAGTTCGATAAAAAGCTGGCAAAAACGGGATATGGCCCCGTCAGCATTGACCTCGGAGCGCCCGGACAGGGTACGTACACCACCCGCAGCCAAAACCTGACACCCCAGTACGGCACCTTTGATGGAACCAGCGCCGCTACTCCCCATGTGACCGGGGCCGTCGGTTTTCTGTACAGCGTGCCATGTCCCGACCTGACTGCCGATGCCCTGACCCACCCTGCCACCTGCGCCGGTCGTGTCCGGGATATCATACTTCAGCATGTATCGCCCAATACGACCCTTAAAGATATTACGACCACCGGCGGCCGGCTCGACGTGTCTGCTTCCGTCAAAGCCATACAACAACTATGCGGCGGCACCGCTACCGGTCAGCTGGAAATCCTATGGGCGCGCCCCAATCCGGTGCATACCGAATTGCAGGTGCGTTTTCAGACGCCGACATTCAGCGAATATCAGATACGGGTGTACAATATGCTCGGCCAGCTGATGTTTGAAGACACGCTGGAACCGGGTCCGTTCTCGAATAATATCTGGAAATTCGACGCCAGTTTGCTGCCTTCAGGCGTTTACTCGGTATCTTTCGGACGCAATGAAGCCTGGCGCTCAGTAAAATTTGTGAAAAATTAATTTCCAGCTTGGAAATTCACCGGGAGGGCGCTTATCTTTGCAGCCCGAAAACAGAAGCGATGGCTCCGTAGCTTAATGGATAGAGCATCTGACTACGGATCAGAAGGTTAGAGGTTCGAGTCCTCTCGGAGTCACAAAAATCATAAGTGCCTGAGTGTGTGTAATTTCAATGGGTTGATATTGCTCCGCCATGTTGATCTGCCAACACTCAGGCACTTTAATGCATCATCACACAAGTCAACAGAGTCATGTCGAAAGTTTGTGATTTGACGGGAAAAAGGCCGATAACGGGTAACTACGTATCGCACTCCAACCGCAAAACGAAGCGCCGGTTTTATCCGAACCTGCAAACGAAAAAGTTTTTTATCCCGGAAACGGGTGAATGGGTAACCCTCAAAGTGAGCGCTGCAGCTATTCGCACGATCAACAAATTGGGCCTGTACACCTACATCAAAAAGCTGGAGAAAAAAGGCGATATCATTTTTTACTCCGACGCGGAATAAAAAGCAGTTAACGCGGACGCACTAAGTCAGGCAAGCGCCTGATTTTTTCGTTCCGGCATCAAAATATCGAATATCAAATAAGATGGCAAAGAAAAGCAAAGGCAACCGGCTTCAGATCATTCTCGAGTGCACCGAGCACAAGAACAGTGGTTTGCCGGGCACATCGCGCTATATCTCGCAGAAAAACCGCAAAAACACTCCGGAACGTCTGGAACTGAAAAAGTACAACCCGATCATGCGGAAGTACACCGTTCACCGCGAGATCAAGTAAGGTGAACCAATTCAGCCCGGTTTTGTTAAACAGACTGTAAATACCAAAAAGGGTAAATCATGGCTAAAAAAGTTTCTAAAAACGCTCGGATTGCTCAGCGCTCCGCCAACGCCGGTAGTGGCAAAGATCACGTGAAAGTGGTTAAAGCCGTGAAGGATCCCGTCACCGGCAAATACACTTACAAGCAAATGATCGTTCACAAAGACAAAGTGAAAGATTTCTTTGCAGATGTAAAATAAGATCGACGCGATCTGACTATAAAAACAGGGTTAGTGTGGCTATGCCGCGCTAACCCTGTTTGCTATTGCTCTCCCGTTCTACAGCCGGATCAAGCGCCCGCTTGCGACGGCCTCTCCGGTGCTGATCCGGTAGATCCAAACGCCGGCGCCGGGCAAAGCAGCGCCGGGCAAGCGAACTTTGTGGCTGCCTGCTTCCAGTTGCTGCGTTGATTGAAAGACTAATTGGCCGTTCAGGTTGAATATTTCCAGGGTGACCGCCGCTGCGGTTGAAAGTTCCGCGCCAAATACGGTTTCGTCGGAAAACGGATTAGGTTGGGGTGGGAAAAACGATGTCGCCGCAGAAGTTTGACGCCCTATCCGGAACTGAAGGGGACGTACCGTTGCTTTTGTTCCTGTCGGATACACTTCCGGTTGGAGCCGGGTGGCATCAAGTTTTAACGCCTCCGAAAGTTGCACCGGTTTCCGGGCCGATACGAGCAGCGAAACCAGTGGGGCGCCGGGGTGGTATGCCAGCGGAGTGTCGGAAACCCGGGAAATTCGCAGGGCTCCGGAATCAAACAGTGCCAGTTGCGTGGAAGGCGCCCCTCGAACATCCAGTATATCCAGTTGCCGGACATCCGCCTGCAAGGCCAGTTGCCAGCCATCCAGTTGCACAGCTTCCGGCAACAGCAGGGAAATCCAGCGCGTTTCGCCGGTGTTTAGCCAAAGGTCTTCTGTTTGCAAGACAAGTGCTGCGCCGCCATCTCCCCGGTCCGACATACCCAGTAAGGATGCGTTGGAATTGGCATCGCCCATTTTAACCCCAACAAAATTGAATCCGCTCAGTAAGGTGTCGCTCATCAGATTCCCGATGGTAAACGGGTAGGTATCGCGCACGGCGGCAAAGTCGGTAAGATTGGCCGGGTTGGGCACCGGAAGAATAAACCGCCAGGGCGGCGTATGCGGAAAGGTGTCGTAGATACCCAGGATGAGTTTCCTGGTCTCAATAATGTCGAAAGTTGTGATCGTTTGACTTTGATTGACATCGGCCGCGAAAACCTGATAGAAGTTTTCCAGCGGTTGCTGACCAAGAATATGCTTGTTGATCAGCACGAGATCGAACGTAGAGACGCCGGTAAGCGGATCGCCGTAGCGCTGTGCGCGAACGGAACCTGTGTAATTGCCGTTGAGTGGAAGAGCCGGATAGGTAATGCTGAAACAGGAATCCGGAATGGTTTTTTGCTGCGGCAGAAAGAACGGCTGCCCTTGCAGGGGAGTGCCGTTTAGTTCCGTACGGATGGTATAGGTCTCCACCTTGGCGCTGTCGGGTGTCCGGGCGCAACCTTTCAGCGTCAAATCACCTTCGATGTTGCATTCGCAGAGCCCGTTATTTTCCTGAACGAGCACATAACTGTTGCATTGGTTGGCGAGATTGTTGCCGTCGCGCACCCAAATGTGGAGTACGTGCAGCCCTTTTTCGCAGATCCCGAAAGTCAGGCTGGTATCGCTGGGAAAGCCAGTGCCAGTGCCCGCCTCGCGCATGCCGAACTCCAGTTGG
>CAYVDV010000221.1:0-8557 GCA_964450465.1 uncultured Saprospiraceae bacterium | reverse complement strand
ATAGAGCCCGAAAGCCGTGGTTTCCGTTACTGCCTTGGGCAGACTTTCCACTGTCCAACCGGCAGGAAGCGCCACCTGCAGGTCTGCCGTATAGGTATGTCCGAATCTGCGGAATACGGGGGATACCCGGGCAGTGTCGGTAGTTAGCACCCTCGTCCAGGGTTGAAAAAAATTGGGTTGGAAATAGAGGCGTACTGAAGAAAAGTTCAAAAGGTGTTCACTGGTGAGTTGCGCCTCTGCCAGGCCGTTGTGCGACTTGCCTAATGTAGGATCCAGGCGCAGTTCATAATGGTCCAGCTTGCCGCCTTTTACGGCAAAATACTGTTCAGCCCAGTCTTTTTGCGCTTGCGGATCCCTGTGAAGGACAGATCCGTAAAAGCCCGCATCTTCTATCGCGGTTCCCCGGAACAGCGCTTTCCAATCCAAACGCACAAGCCCTGAACCGGAAAGTATCTCCATGGAAACAGAGTCAACACGGCTATTCCCGGAAGCCGGCGGCACAGGCACATGGACGACTTTCCCGGACTGGCCATCGACAAGTAGTGCGCTGCGGTTTCCGGTAAAAGAACCAATATAGCCCAATGGGCAAAGCTGGGAGGTACATTCCAAAAACAAGGTATCGCCAGGCACCGGCACCGTTACAATAACGTGATTAAAGGCCATGTCTGGAAAATCCGGGTAAAATGTGCGGGGCTGATCGCCGGCCGATATCAGGGTATAATAGGCTTTCACGCCGGCGGCCTTTAACAAGGCGCAGGTGTACCAGGATAGCGCTTTACAATCGCCGTATTTTTTGGAATGGACGAAGTTGGGGTCAAAGGGTTTCCAACCGCCGACACCCAACTGAATACTGATATACCGGGTACTGTTCTGCAAATAACGGTAAACCGCCTGTATCTTTTCCATCTCCGGCAAGCCGTCTGTCATTTGTTGGATTTCATGGACAACGGACGCATCCAATGGAGGGAGGGATTCCAGCATTCTGGTATTCCACGCAGCAAATTCATCCCAACTCCGGAAAGAACCTGTGTACCCGGCCAGATCAAAATCGAGTGGGTTGAGATAAACCACTGGTGTCAACTGCTGTATGGGAAGGTTATCCGGCTCGTCCGGGATGGCAGACAAATTCTGGAACTCCCAGGAGTATGTCGTTGTGGTAGCATCGGCAGTTACCTCCGGCGCACCGGCGTGTTCAATCCGGTATTGCAGGACAGCACCGGCTGGCACCGTAACTACGCAACGGGAATGTTCCACAGCGGTATTAAATTCCGGTTGTGGTGTAAAATCAGGGCAAAACAGCGCGCTTTTTGACCGGATTACAAACGCCGTTTCCATCGTAAAGGGCAGGGAGTAGCCACTCAAATCAAGAAAAAGGTAGCGGCTGTCAACGGCCATAGTGACATCATCCAGATAGGAAACATCCTGAAAATCCTTTTTCCCAAACTTCTTTACGGCTTTGCCGGAAGCGTCATAAATAACTGCACTTAAATCCCCGACTGTATTAAAGCGATCGTACGGTAACACCAGTTTAGCCCAGCCATTTCCCTTTTTGTCAAGCACCGAAACAATCATTCTGTAGCGGCTTTCCAATTCGGATGGCGACTTGAGGGTTAGGTCAAGGGTATGTTCCCGGATTACCGCAGCTGCACTTTGATGCAGCGACTCCGGGATGGAACGAATTGGGTAGAGCGACTGGCCCTGGCTATAATAAACGGTCCATAGAAAAAGAAATGCCCCACCCATCCAATATCTGGCGTTCATATTTCGGATTGTTTATAAGGGATCAGTTTTTTTTCAACACCAGCAGTTCCTGGTTTTTTTGAACGACCAGGTCAAAAAACTTTTGGAGATCGGCGTACTCATCCGGTAAAAATTGCAGGCGTTTTACTTGCACTTTGGATAAGACGGTAACCGTATTTCCGTCAACTGCGCATCGGTATTGAAAGACGAGGTCTTTGTCGTCTCCAAAGGTAATCACCTTATCCCCGGGTTTTTCTGCCAGGGCATACCCGGCTGGCAGCGACATATTGAGCACATAATTATAATTGACCGCATAGGGGAATTCCAACGGCCAATGCCGGGTTTCTGCAGTCAGCGGGTTGGACGCAATACTGCCTGTCAGAACCGGTTTGAAATACAGAATATCCTCATCTTCCCATTCGCGGGATACCGGAATCTCGATCATTTCAGAAAGCGGATTGTCGGAATGTGTAAACTGGGGAGCCTGGGAAGTCCAGTCCGACAATCCCTGAAGGAAGGGCTGGGCGATTCCCGCCGTTCCGGAATTGCCGGCGGCTTGATCTTCCCGGACTTTTGCGGCAGTTTGTCCGACATTTCGCACCGTCAGTTTCCCTTTCCAGGTCTTGCCATCGGGTTCGATATTAGCCAGCACATGCTGGACACCGGTAGCATCTGCCTGCATATCCAAAAAGCCGGGAGTGCTTTTACTGACCCGCCACCCGGATCCATGGAGGCATCTTTCCGGCAGGTATCCCAGGGGCAGACCGGCAGTTGCAGCATCGCCAAACAGCAATTTCCCATCGAGTTCCACCACCACAACCACGTAATTAAATTTATCCGAATTTGGAAAAACGGGATGTATTCTGGCATAATCACGGGTGCCCAAAATCACAGGGTCAGCCTGAATGCCTGCTGCACGCATACATGCAACTGCTAATAGGTTGATTTCAGAAAAGGAACCCTTCCCGGATTCATATACTTTTGACAGGGATTGGCTGGCATAGAGTCCCTGATGACCATTCCAGTGAATTTTTTCACTCAGGTGACGCAATATGGCGTTGGCCTTTTCCCGCGGGTCGGTTATTCCGGCGGTAATCTGTTCTGCAAGGCCTTTTTCAAAGCGGCCAGGAGTGGCTTGCTTACCAAAATTACTGTCCTCCAGCAGAGTATTATTGAATTTCTGATAAGACGACATGATCTCGTACTCTGCCCCGCCACGGAAAGCGATCCGGAGCAGTTGAAATTCCATATGGGAAGCCAGGGCGTTCTCCGGCCCCATAAGCGGTTCTTTTTGAAAAGAAGGGACCCGCTCCATGACCCATTGGTTCAAATCACAATCTTCCGTAAACGACATGCGTTCGGTTTTACCGGCATCCTGTCCGAAAAATCCCTGAAAATCCTGTTTGATTATATCGGATCGGGTGGAAGTAGGGGAAAACTCTCCGCAAAGGACATTTTGAAACTGAAGAAATTGTGGCATGACCACCCGGCATTCGCTGTATCGCACCGGAATATCCTGTTGAAAATACCATGACCGGAGGTTTGCCAGATCCCTGCTGGTTAATTCATAAGCGTATTCGATCACGCTACCTTCACGCACAGCAGGGATGGCAAAGGAAATTTCCCGGTAGCCATAACCAATATCGTTGGTAAAGACTTCTTTGGGAGATAACTCCACGGATTTCGACTGGCCATTTTCCAGAAAATGGCACATGGCTTTCACATCGCGCACCTTTTCAAAATTGCCGCTCTCGCCGGCAAAATAGCGCAGATGGATATTGGCCTGCTCAAGCCCGTTTTTATTGAAAATTTTGACGCGCTTGTGTCTTTTTTGAATAAAAGCCACACCCTCGCTCCCACGCAGTGTGAATTCCGAATCGCCATAGTCGCACAGTACCATGGCAGCTGCGCCAGGCTCGAAATCACAATCGGTCAGCGCGAGATCGGCAGCATCCACTTTGCCGAATTTTATGGGACTTTTTTGGGCATAAAGCGCAGCGGCGGCGCAAAAGCAGAGCAAAAGGGGCACGATGGCCTTGGAGCAAGTCATTGGAGAAGGTTAAAGGGTGATTCAATAAGGTTAAAAAAAGTATGGCGGCATCCAATGCAAACAAATGCTTTGGATGCCGCCACTAAAATAGATCACTCCGGAGAGATTTCAACCGATCCGAGTAAAATTTTACGCCGGTATGGTGTTAAATTTTACGCGTTACCAGGGTGGTCGCGGTATTAGACCCCAAGCAACAATGTCACCGGGTCTTCGATCAGTTCTTTCACCTTCACCAAAAAGGTCACGGAAGTAGCCCCGTCGATGATCCGGTGATCGTAGCTGAGGGCAAGGTACATCATGGGCCGGATCTGCACTTCGCCGTTTACGGCCACAGGGCGGTCTTTAATGGCGTGCATGCCGAGAATGGCACTTTGCGGTTCGTTGATAATGGGCGTGCTCATCAGGCTGCCGAAGATACCGCCGTTGGTGATCGTGAACGTGCCGCCGCTCATTTCCTCCAGGGACAGTTTACCGTCGCGGGCTTTGCCGGCCAGTTCTTTAAGTTTGAATTCCACCTCATGGAAGCCGAGGCTTTCTACATTGCGGATCGGCGGCACCACCAGACCGGTGGGTGTACTGATCGCGACGCTGATATCTGCATAATCGTGGTACACCACGTCATCGCCATCGATAAAAGCGTTGACCTCGGGCATTTCCAGCAACACCTTGGCGCAGGCCTTGGCGAAGATGGACATGAATCCCAGCTTGATCCCGTATTTCTTGACGAAAGCATCCTGATATTTCTCCCGCAATTGCATCACCCCGCTCATGTCCACTTCGTTGAAGGTGGTGAGCATGGCGGTATTGTTCTTGGCACTGACCAGGCGCTTGGCAATGGTGCGGCGCATCCGGCTGAGGCGCTCGCGTCGCTCCGGCCTATCTGTGGCGGAAGTTTTGGGGGCTGCAGGGGCTGGAGTTGCAGGGGAGGCGGGGGCTGTTGCGGCAGCGGGAGCCGGAGCAGTCGGGGCCGGTTTATGTTCTACTGCTTTTTGTGCGTCTTCTTTGGTAATGCGGCCATCCTTACCGGTTCCGGCGACGGCAGCCGGTTCAATGCCGCCTTCGGCCAGTATTTTGGCCGCAGCCGGCGACGGATGCCCGGCTGCGTAATTTGCGCCGGCAGGCGCTTCCTTTTCAGGCGCTTCCTTTACCTTCTCTTCTATGGGTGCACTGCTGCTGCTGCCATTGCTACCGGCAGCCTCCGTATCAATTTTTGCAAACAAGGCGCCTACTTCCAGGTCCTCGCCTTCTTTGGCCACCCAGATGAGTTTACCTGCCTTGTCGGCTGAAAGTTCCTGGTTGGCTTTTTCCGTTTCAATTTCGCAAAGCGGTTCATCCATTTCCACCATCGAACCATCGGGCTTCAGCCACTTGGAAAACGTGACATTGGTTATGGATTCTCCCAGATTCGGGATATTGAGTTCAATAACAGGCATGTATAGTTTTGAGTTTTGAGTTTTGAGATGTCAACTCCCCGGGGGGGGACATCTCGGAATAACAACATTTTGTATTTCACCTTTTGCCCAAAAAGGGCCGCTGAAAATCCGGCGCAAAAGTAGCAGTTTCCAGACAAGGGAAGGCAGCTGTTCCGATTTTTGCTTTCCCGGGTTAACCGGTCACAGTTCGCGCATTTTGTCCAGTAGTTTGCTGACTATCTGAGCCTCTTCGGCTGTCCAGTTGGCAATGTGGGGATTGTTGTTCAACCATTCCCGGTCAATTTTAGCCAGGAGCTCCGATCCGGAAGGAGTGAGCGAGACGGGGCGTTCGCGCCGGTCGCGCGAGGAAATACCCCGCTGCACCAGTCCCTTGGCTTCCAGCCGGTCGATGATCCGGGTGGTATTGGAGTTGCGTTCCAGCATCCGGGCTGTGATATCCTTGATCAGGATTTCGTTGCCGTGTTGCCCCCGAATAATGCGCAATACGTTGAACTGTTCCGCGGAGACTCCAAACGGTTTCAGGCTTTCGGCAATGCGCGTCCGCACCCAGGCTGCACTGAACAAAATATTCAATTGGGCTTTTTGGACCTGATCCTGGAATATTGTGGCATGTAATTCCTTTTCAAGTTGCATAGGTTGATTTGGTTAGGTATATTGGTCTATGGCTTATGATAATCAAAACGCAACAGGAGCCCCTCCTTTTTTTTCCCTTCACTGCTCAAATACAGGTTCCCCGCCGGGTCGAATGCAATGCCTTCCGGTTGCGGCAGCAGGTGCTTGTCCAACCAAACGGCATGACGGATCTTCCCGGTTGCGGGGTCCAGGACAACCAGCCGTTTCAGCGAAGTGGAAAGCACATACACCTCATTGGTCAGCGGATGAACGGCCACCCCGGATGGGCTGAAAAAATGTTTTTTATCCCCCTCCCGATAGGGCACAAGTGCATTCACTTCCAGGGGATCGATGGTAAAAACAGGTTCCGCGCCTAATTGTTTGTGCCGCAGGTCAAAAGCATAGATCCGGCGCAGATAAGAGCTGTCCGGATCGCCTTTGCAAGCCACCAGCAGCGCCTTTCGTTTCTTGTCGTAACCCAGTCCCTCCACATCATCCGATTTGGAAAGATGGGTTTTATAGCGCTTCATTTTCAATTTGCCGCGCTTCCAGTGTTTGACTTCAAAGAGATCGCCGTCGCTTTTTATGGCATAAAGGCAATTGTCCACCAATTCAATCCCCTCAAAATCGCCTTTATCCCGGAACAATACCCGCCGCACGACAGCCCCGCCACCGAGGCCGTCGAGAAAAAACGCCTCGCCTTTCTCATCCGAAATAGCACAAAAAATACCGGGCTCCTCCGTCGGGCTCAACCCGGAAATTTCCCGGAGCGCAGCCTCAACAAGATTGATCTCCTGCGAAGGGGCCTCCAGGAGGTAGGGCAGGGAGTCTTGCAAAACCTGCTTCGCCGGTACCGGCGCAACGGTATCGGGAAAAGCGGGTGCAGCCCACAAAAGTATCCAGGAAAGGAATATGGTCATGGTAATTACTCCTCTGAGAAGACTTCGATTTCATGGGTCTTTACTACCAGATCGGTAAATTTGCCTTTGAAACGGGTAGCCCGCACGATATGATTGTCAATCCAGTGGTAATTGCCGCCCCGGGGTTTGCCAAACAGTATACCGTGGTACTTGAAGCCGTGCTTGTTGAGCCAGCGCTCTGTAACGTCGCGGTGTTCTTCCGTTCGGCTGGTGAAAAAGAAAATAATATGGCCTTCGTCAAACCATTTGTTCAGCATAGACACGGCATCGGGGTAAGGCAGCACCGTTTCCATCCGTTCCGGTTCTTCGTTGGGTACATCATCGCAGATCGTGCCGTCGATATCGATCAGAAAGTTGCGCATGTTTTCGGGCAATACCGGACTGATGCGCTCCCCTTTCTCATTAAAAATTTCCCGAAGGCCTGATCCAGCCTGCACTTGAGTATTCATGATGGTGTTATTTTTACGCAAAGGTAGTGATGAATTGCCGTATAAGCCCTTTTTAAATGCCATTAATCGGCAAAACCGTGTTGTTGCAACGGAAATATCGTGCGAACCTAACGGCACAAGCGGATTTCTACGACTTTTGCAGGATTAAAACGACGAAAAGGACAAACAATGTCTTTCAGGACTCAAATTGGCACAGATCCGGCGAAAGCGGCCCAATGGTTGCTGGCCGGAGAATGTGTTGCAATCCCCACGGAAACGGTGTACGGCCTGGCGGCAAACGCCCTGAACCCGGCGGCGGTGATCCGGATCTTTGAGATCAAAAACCGGCCGGCGTTCGACCCGCTGATCGTCCATGTTTCCGGTTTGGAACAGGCCGAACGCTATGCCGCCGAGTTCCCTGCCCCGCTGCGTATGCTGGCCGAGCGCTTCTGGCCCGGCCCGCTTACGGTCCTGGTCCCCAAACGGGAAGTCGTACCCGATTTGGTCACTTCCGGCCTGTCCCGGGTAGCCCTCCGGGCGCCGGCGCATCCTGTGACCCAGGCTTTGCTGCGCGCCCTGCATTTTCCCCTGGCCGCGCCCAGCGCCAACCCATTCGGATACATTAGCCCCACCACCGCACAACATGTATATGACCAGCTGGAAGGTCAGATCCCCTATATCCTGAACGGCGGCTCCTGCAAAGTAGGAGTGGAAAGCACCATCGTCGGTTTTGAAGAGGGCCAAACCACGCTCTACCGGCTCGGCGGACTTTCGCTCGAAACACTCGAAGAAGTGGCCGGCCCCCTGCGCATACAATTGCACCAAAGCAGCAATCCCGCAGCGCCCGGAATGCTCGAATCGCATTACGCTCCCCGTAAACCACTGGTCCTGGCAAAAAACAATCGCTGGCCCTCCGGCCTCGGCCGTGCCGGCATCCTTACGATCCAGCGCAGCGCCGATCTGCCCGAACACGTTATCCACCTGGCCCTCTCGGAATCCGGCGACCTGGCCGAGGCTGCACAGAATCTGTTCGCAGCGTTGCGCATGCTGGACCAAAATGAAGATATCGATGTGATCCTGGCCGAAACCGGACCCGAAGAAGGGCTGGGCCGAGCCATCAACGACCGGCTGCGCCGGGCAGCCGTGCGGGAATAGCAGAATTAATTCGGTCCAGGTACTTAAGTACCTGGACCGAATTAATTGATAAAATCCACTTTGGTCTTTTGCCGCAATACTGCGTTATTTTTTTCAGCCGTAGCGCTGCTATGCCCTCAAAAAATGCCTTGTCTTGCCTCAAAATCCCTGCGTTTATTTTATCAATTAATTCAGTCCAGGTACTTACTAAATTTTTATACACATGAAATTGATCCAATC
>CAYVDV010000220.1:0-8563 GCA_964450465.1 uncultured Saprospiraceae bacterium | reverse complement strand
AAAGACGCTCCGGAATGGGACGCCTATCGGCCCCTGAGCAGGGGGTATAAAGCCGTCGCTCCGTACATTGTCACGAAAGTGCGCGGGCCCAATCCTGCCGACAAGATCTTTGCCGCGCTGGCCGCCCACCGCAATGCCGATGACCTGCGCTGGCTCGATACGGCCCAATTTGAAGTGCCTAAAGCCGTTGTGCCAACCGATGTGCCGGCCTGGTGGCTGCTCAAAAAGAAAAATGCCCTGTACTATAATGGATTGGGAGTGGGCGACTTCGCGCGCCTGTCCTCCGCTTCCGGCATGCTGACTATGGCCGACAGTGCCGAAGCGCGCCATATCGACGAGCGCATGGTTGACGTCATCGCCTGGATCAGAACCCTCGAGCCGCCGCGCTACCCCTACCCTATTGACGGCACCCTGGCCGAAAAAGGAAAAGCCGTGTTTGAAGAAACCTGTAAAAAATGCCACGGCACCTACGGTGAAAACGGCTCCTATCCCAACCTCGTGATCCAACTCGACCGGATCGGCACGGACACCCTGCTGGCGCGCACCTATCAGGCTTATCCGGAATACTACGAATGGTACAACAAGAGCTGGTATGCAAAAGGCCCACACAAGGCTGAGCTCCTGCCCAACAACGGCTACGTGGCGCCGCCGCTCGACGGTGTATGGGCCACCGCGCCCTACCTGCACAACGGCTCCGTACCCACCATCGATGACCTGCTGAACAGCCCGCAACGACCAGCCTACTGGAAGCGCGCTTTCGACAATGTCGATTACGACCCCGAAAAACTCGGCTGGCGCTATAGCATCGAACCCGGGAAAACAGATAATTCAACCTACGACACCACCCTGCCGGGCTATGGCAACGGCGGCCATACCTTTGGCGACAAACTCAGCCCGGAAGAACGAAAAGCCGTACTGGAGTACCTGAAAACCCTTTGAACTTATACAATACGAAGGCCAGGCAGTTTCAACTTTATTGTTACGATTCCAAAGCCTTTGTCAGGCAATACCTGAAAAGTACAACCGGGCAAGTAAAATGTACAAAAGTTATTCATTGTGAGGCACTTATAAAGAGGCAGCTCATTCCGGGCGCTGATACGGGTCATTGGCAGAGCAAGGGTTGCGTCGCAATCTTGGCGCAAATTTTCAAAACTGTTTTTTCACTAACCCGTATCTGTTATGCGCAATAAATCCATTCTGATCGCCATAATCCTGAGCACTGCCACCTTTTTGAGCGCTCAAACCGGGCACATTCTTCAGGGCAACGGCGCCGTCAACTTCTCCATGGGCGGCGTAGCCACCGGCCAGGCACTGGATGTAGCAGGCGTCCTCAACTGGAACCCTGCGGGTATCACGGCTTTCGACCAAACCAAACTATCGGTCAGTGCCGGCCTGTTCTTTTCTTCTCCGGAAGTATCCTCCACCGTACCGACCCCCAATGGCCCCTTCAGCGGCACCACCGCCGATGACAAAGGCAACTCAATAATCCCATCCGTTGCAGTTGTTTTCGGCAACGCCGACAGCAAGCACCGTTTCGGATTGCACGCCTTTGGTGTAAGCGGATTCGGGGTGGACTACCCGATGAGCAACAACAACCCCATCACCTTGCCGCAAAGCGACGGAGGATTCGGGCACGTGTATTCCAACTACCAATTGCTGCAGGTCGGCGCCACCTATGCCTACCAGCTCAGCGATCAGTTCTCGATCGGCCTTGCCCCGCTGTTCGACTACTCGGCGCTGGAGGTCCGGCCCAATCCCCTTGCTTCACCGAGCCTGACACTCGGCTACCCGGAAAGCGACAACGCATCGGCGCTGGGCTTCGGCTTCCAGGCCGGGCTGTATTTTCAATCGGAGAGCGGCTTTAAAGCCGGCGCATCCTACAAAAGCACCCAGTTCTTTAAAGATCTCTCCCTGAAAAACACCTATCTCAACGGGAGTGAAGCCCCAACGGTGGACTTTAACATGGACTTCCCGGCTATTATTTCCGTCGGCCTGGGCTATTCCAATGATATGCTGGATATCGGTGTGGACTACCGCTACATCGACTATGCCAACACGGATGGCTTCAGCGCTACCGGCTGGACGCAAACCGCCTCTGTTGCCGGTTTCGGGTGGCAAAGCATCTCCGTGCTGTCTGCAGGCCTGCAGTTCAAAGGCATTGCCAAACTGCCCGTCCGCCTGGGCTACACCTACAGTCAGAATCCGCTCCAAACCGAAACGGCTTTCTTTTCCACTTCCGCACCCGCTATCATCCAGAATGCCGTTCAGGCAGGTATCGGATACGAAGCCGGCGAGCGCATGACGATCAACCTGGGCTTCCACTATGGCTTTGCCGGCGAGATCAGCGGCCAGCTGCTGAGCCCGTTCTTTATCGATGCAGGCAACCCTTATGGTGCGATCCCAAACAGTGATGTGACCCACAAAATGACAACCAGCATGCTGTTACTGGGCGTGGATATTGCATTTGGCAAATAGTAAAATGACTTAGAGGGTGGTTTGTCGTCAAGCAAAGCGGAAAAAGCCGATTTTATTGAAAAAAATGAGGTTTTTGCCAACAAACAAGCATGACGGCAAACCACTCCAATGACTGTGATGTTATTGGCCGGACGCGGCACTAGCCATATGACTCGGGTATACGTGTTTAGCGCGCCAGATGTGTCCCAACTGCTGATCTGTTGTGTCGACCGTAGGAGACAGATGGCACACTAAACCCGTATTCAAATATTCGGGATGGCGCTTCTGTTTGTGGTGAAAAATCACGCCGGCACCAATTCTTCTGCCCTTTCTTTCAGCTGAAGCGTAAATCCTTTCCCGTTTAAAACGGCGATATCCACCACCTTTACCCGGCCGCCTTTGGGCAAGCGGATCCTGGCCGGGCAAGCCTGTAGAATATCGCGTTCCAGATCGACGCCCGGCATGATCTGTTGCAGCTCCAGCCCCGTTGGGGTAAGCATAAATACACCAACGTGCGTAACGTAATACACTTTCTTGCCCATTCGAAGGGCTTCCCGGGCATTAAAGGTGATATGGCTGACCTGCTTTACAAATTTACAGGCCCCTGACCTGAGAATTTGCAGACCGTCTTTCTGCAGGGCTATTTTGGCATTCTCCATCCACGAACCCACAAAGATGACCGTTTTTGCACCTGAAGCAATGTCCGGGAAACCTCCCGGGCCCACTACATCGTGCAGCCGTTCGCTCCGGTGGGAGGCGTTGACATTGCCCTCGCTATCTACCTGAATAAAGCCCAGCACCGCCACGTCGAGATCTTTCTGATAACGCCGGAACATCACCAGCGAAGGCTCCAGGCGCTGTGGGGCAATGGCTGCGCTGAAAAAGATGCCCGGAGCCGGCAGGCCGCCGTAAGCGCCGGCCTCCGTGGTAAACAGCAACTGGTCATGAAGCCCGTACCGGGTCAGTTGCCGGGCCACTTCCTCCGGATAACCCACGCCGATATTGACCATGGCGCCGGGGCTGACCTGTTCGGCAAATACCCGGGCGCCCAAACGCGCCAGTGCAAATGCGACCTCGCCCCGGACCGGCGTGATCTTCAGGATGTTGTTGATGAAGCGCAGTTGCGCAGCAGCCTTTGGAATATCTACCCTGCTCCCGGGCGTGAACATGGGCCAATACCGTTTCTGGCGAATAGAGGCGGTTTGTTCGTTGAAGGGATGCACCACAATATAGTCCACCTCGGATGCCGGCAAGGTGATCATTGACGCTTTTTTGGGAATAATTGCGCTCACAGTTACCAAGACCTTTCCGCCGTTGGCGCGCGCCGCGCGGGCCGACTGGATATTTTCCGTCCAGGTGGCAGCGTCCTGAAAATAAATATTGCCTTCGGCATCGGCATACGGGGCATTGAAGAGTGCAAAGTTTATTTTAGGCAAGAAATAGAGCAACTCCTGTCCGTCGCGATCCACCGCCACGTACTGTGCCCGGGCGCCGGGCGTAAGGGCAGAGCCGCCGCCAACCCGCGGATCGAGGAAGGTCCCCAGCCCAACTTCACTGCGCACGTAAGTGTGGCTGTGGATCTGCGCATCCAGCAAAAATGTCATAACGCCCTGCGGCAACGTGTGCAGCTCAAGCTGGCCTTCTTCAGCCAGTTGAAGCTGTGCTTTACAGGTTTCCAGATGCCCGGCTATATAGCGTTGCAGGAGTCCCGGTAACCCGATCTCCTCGATGGTGCCCGGAACTTTACCCCGGCCACCCTGGGCGCCCACGTTGATCCAGGTCAGATCGCTCGGGCTGCCTTTTTGCTGAAAAGCATCCCGGATTGCCCAGAAAAACACCGAGCACCGGGCATTGCCGGCCAAGCCATTGGAAAAGACCGTAGCGCCGTCGGGAATCAGACCCGCCGCCTCGCGCGCTGTAATAAACTTTGGTGAAACCGGTTCCTCCGGCCGGAAATCGAGGTCTTTTTTAGCCCAGCTGGATCGCCAGCGGATAATATGGAGCAAAAGGCGCAGTCGTTCGGTCAGGTTCATACGCACAGGATTTTAGGTGCCCGGGACAGCAATTAGATTCGGTCAAGGTACGCGGCTTTTCTAATGCCAGCCAAAGACTTGGATCAACCAGGCATATAACTTTCATCATGCATTTTTTTACTGCAGGGATGTACTTTAGCGAATAGGGCAGCAAGTGTTATTTGCCGCTTTTAGCGCATTTATGGAGCATCCTGCATTAATTCTCGTCTCAGGACTTCCCGGCTCGGGGAAAAGTACGCTGGCCCGCGCCTATGTGGCGCGATACGGCGGCGTCCATATCAACAGCGACCTGATCCGCGGGGAACTGGGGTTACGGGGGCATTACCAGGCGGCCGACAAGGAAAAGGTGTACGCAGCCATGCTCGACAGGGTTCGTGCAGTGCTTCAGACGGGGGCGGTAGCCGTAGTCGACAGCACCTTTTACCGGCGTGCTGTCCGGGCGCCATTCGAGCAGGTCGCCCGTGCATGCGGGGCGCCCGTATTCCGGGTAGAACTGCGGGCGCAGGAAGACACCATCCGCCGGCGACTGGAAGTACCCCGCCCCGACAGCGAGGCAGATTTTGCCGTCTATGAAAAAATTCGCGACACCTACGAACCCTGGACGGAGCCTTTTCTTGCACTTTGGTCCGATGCCAAACCCCTGGATACCCTGACCGCCGAATTGCACGCGTATGTTTCACCGCAACCGGCATAAACCATACGGAACCATGACTGCCGAACAAATAAGATCCATCGTCCGGACGGGAGCACTACCGGGGCCTTCGGCAAGCGTCGAACTCGTGGAAACCCATATTTCCTGGGTCCTGCTCACACCGACGTATGCGTTCAAGATCAAAAAACCGGTTACCCTGGGTTTTCTGGATTTCGGAACCCTGGACAAACGCCTGTTTTATTGCACGGAAGAATTGCGGCTCAACCGCCGGCTGGCGCCGGAAATGTACCTCGGCATTCTGCCGGTTGTTGAAATAAACGGCTTGCCGGAGATCCGTACAAACGGGGAACCGGTTATCGACTATGCCGTGCAAATGCTGCGTATGGACAACAAGCGGCAAATGGACCGCCTGCTGCAGCAGAACAAGGTAACGGGGGCGCACATGGCACAGCTGGCACAAGTGCTGGCAGCCTTTCACCGGAAAAATATCCTGTCCGCCGCGCCCGGGTACCACCCGGCCTCCCACTGGGCTGATTTTGCCGAATTGTATCGCTACCGCGAAGAAATAGAACAATATATCGGGCCGGCCGGCTGCTCGAAAATGCAACGATGGCGCAGCCAGCTGCCGGAATTTCTGGAACGGCACAGCACACGCTTGGTCAAGCGCTTGGAGGATGGCTTCTGGGTAGATGGCCACGGCGACCTGCATACCCGGAATATATTTTTACCCGAAGAAGGTCCGGTCGTCTTCGATTGCCTGGAATTCAGCGAGCATTTCCGCAAGTCCGATATCCTGAACGAACTGGCCTTCCTGTGTATGGACCTGGAAGCGAGGGGCCATGCCGTACTGGCCCGGGATTTTTTACGGATGTACCGGAAGCATTGGGAAGTGCTGCCCCTGCCGGAAGACGAACTGCTTTTCCGGTTTTTCAAAGCCTACCGGGCAAACGTACGGCTAAAAGTGGCCCTTTTGGAACTGCGCCAGCATCCTGCGCCGAAGCTGGAAGAGCAGGCAAAAACATACTGGCAGTTGCTGGAAGAATATCTGGCCGGCTAATACCTATTCCATACGGCTCACATTGGCGACGAATTTGAATTGCTTCAGCGAGGTAATAGCCTGGTTCAACTGATCGGTATTGGACACGACAAGGGAGATACGGCCTTCGAAATAACCGCCCTCTCCGCTGATGGAAAACGAACGGATATTGATCCCGAGGCCGGAAATCCGGTCGGTCAGTTGCTGGATCACCCCGGGACCGGCGTCGATACCGGTAACCAGAATAGTCGCCACAAAATCGGCTTTAACCGTGGCCCCCCATTCCGCCTTGAGCACCCGGTATTCATAGTTGGCCAGCAGAAAAGGTGCGTTGGGACAGGTCGTCCGGTGAATTTTCACCCCTTCCTTGGCGCCGATATAGGCAAAGATCGGGTCGCCTTGTACCGGGTTGCAGCAGGTGGCAAAGGAATAAACGTAATAACTGCCGGGTTCGCCATTGATGAATACATCCGCTTTCCCGGCCGAGGGCTTGGCGTGTTTGGGTGCCTGGGCGACATCGGCAGATTTAGGCTCGCCGTCGTTGTTAGCGGGTGTTTTTTCGCCCTCGATCTCCACCAGGCGGGGGCCATCGGCCCGGAAGGCTTTCAGCCCCGAAAGATCGACCTGTTCGAGAGCAATGGCGCT
Source organism: uncultured Saprospiraceae bacterium (assembly GCA_964450465.1). Classification (GTDB taxonomy): domain Bacteria; phylum Bacteroidota; class Bacteroidia; order Chitinophagales; family Saprospiraceae; genus M3007. The sequence goes on along the minus strand of CAYVDV010000220.1, from coordinate 1,743 downwards.
CAGGAATTCGAGCCGGTTGGGATACCCGAACCATCGGGCGAGCATATCCGCGTTTTCTTCCACCGGGCACTTGTGCATGTTTTGCAACTTGCGCTCCAGCGTCTCGCGCCCGAGCGCTGCCAGTTGGCGCTTTTCTTCTTTTAAAGCCGAGCGGATCCGGTTTTTGGCGCGCGCCGTAACCACATGATGCATCCAGTCCTCGCTGGGGCGCTGGTTTTTATCGGTGATGACCTGTATCTGATCGCCGTTTTTCAAGCGGTAATTGATCCGTTCCACGCGGTTGTTGATCTTCACCGCCCGGCAGGTACATCCGATATCGGAGTGGATGCTGAAGGCAAAGTCGAGAGCGGTAGCCCCTTCCGGCAAAATTTTCATTTCGCCCTTTGGCGTGAATACGTGTACTTCCTCGGAAAACAGATTGCTCTGGAAATCGGCTAAAAATTCCACCGGATTGCCGGCGCCCACGTTTTCCAGGGTTTCGCGCACCTGGTTCAGCCAGGTTTCGAAAACATTGGCGTGATTGCCCACCCCGCGAACGCCCTTGTATTTCCAGTGGGCTGCAAAGCCGCGCTCGGCAATCTCATCCATGCGATCGCTGCGGATCTGCACTTCCACATAACGGCCCTGCGGCCCTACTACGGAAGTGTGGAGCGATTCGTAGCCGTTGGCTTTGGGATTCGTGATCCAGTCTTTCAGGCGTTCGGGAATCGGGGTGTAAAAATCCGTCACAACGGCGTAGGCCTGCCAGCAGGCGATTTTTTCGCGTTCCAGTGGTACATCCAGAATGACCCGTATGGCGAACAGGTCGTAAATATCTTCAAAATCGACCTGTTTGGTGCGGATCTTGGTCCAGATCGAGTGAATGCTTTTGGGCCGGCCAATGATCCGGGCCGGAAAACCCAGTTGGTCTTCCAGAGCCTTTTGGAGCGGGCGCTTAAACTCTTCGATGTATTGTTCGCGGGCGCGCTTGGTTTGGGCCAGTTTTTCGGCGATTTCGTGGTATTCCACCGGGTGCGTGATCTTCAGGCAGATATCCTGAAACTCGGTTTTGATCTTGTACAAACCGAGGCGGTGCGCGAGCGGGGCATAGATCGTGCTGGTTTCTGCGGCGATTTTGAGCTGCTTGTGCTGGGGCATGCTCTTGATCGTGCGGAGGTTGTGCAGGCGGTCGGCCATTTTGATCAGCACGACACGCACGTCGGACAGCATGGTGCGCAATACCTTGGTGAGGTTCTCGGCCTGCGGGCTTTCCGAATCGTGCAGGCCGTCCAGCTTTGTCAGGCCGTCCACGATCAGGGCGACGCGGTCGCCGAAACGGTTGTGGATTTCTTTGAGCGACACATCGGTATCTTCCACAACATCGTGCAGCAAGGCACACACGACGGCGGTGGGCCCCAGGCCGATTTCTTCCACGCAAATCCGCGCTACTTCGATCGGATGCAGAATGTACGGCTCCCCCGATTTGCGCCGCTGTTGCTGGTGCGCTTTGGCAGCCAATTCGAAGGCTGAGCGGATGTTTTGTTTGTCCTCATCCTCGATCGGGTGCGGGATGCACTTGAGTAAATTGCGATAAGCGCGCTGAATAATGGCCGTGTCTTCGTATTGCATCACCGGAAAATTTGCCTGTAACATGGTTCCCTCCTGCTTGATGTGTTTTGATTTTAACAAAATTACCGCAAAGCTGGATACGGCAAAGTCTATTTAGGGCTTGTTAACGGTTTTTATAAAAATCGGGCCCTTTGT
>CAYVDV010000219.1:0-8610 GCA_964450465.1 uncultured Saprospiraceae bacterium | reverse complement strand
AGGCAGCCGATCCTTGCAGTTTGTCGGGAAAAACCCTACATTTAGCCATGAATTGCATCCAAAAAGCAACATTGCGCACCGAGCATTGTCGTTGGATTCATAGCAAAAGGAGGGTACACCGTTTTGATCCCATAAAATTCGGCAGCCCTATAACTACTTGTTTGGATCCATGGGCAAAACCACTTTGATCAAAATGCCTTTTCCAGGAGGATAAACGAAACACCCGGCATGGTTCTCGCCCCCCCCCCAATGACCCCTAATGACCTTATAATGACCTCTATCAAGCCCCCCAATGACCCCTAATGACCCTTAATGACCTTATAATGACCTCTTCCAATGACCCTAATGACCTTATAATGACCCCTAATGACCTTATAATGACCCTAATGACCTCCCCCCCTCCAATACTGAATTAAAAAATTCATTCCATGACACCTTTGCGTTGCATCATTGTGGAAGACGAACCCCTGGCGGCAGAGATCCTGGCGGAATATATTGAGATGACGCCGTTTCTGACTTTGACGCACACCTGTCCGGATGCGATCAAGGCGCTGGACGTGGTGCATTCGCATCCGGTAGATGTGATTTTTCTCGACATAAACCTGCCGAAGCTCAACGGCCTGGAGTTTATCAAAACCCTGCGGCGTCCGCCGAAAGTCATTGTGACCTCGGCTTACCACGAATTTGCGGTGGAGGGCTTTGACCTGCAGGTGACCGATTATCTGTTGAAACCTATCGAGTTCAGCCGCTTTACGCGTGCGGTCAACAAACTGCTGCACCCCCAACGGGTGGCCGAGGCGCAGGCCGCAGCTGCCAAACCCGCCGATGCGACCCGTCCCTATTATTTTTTCACCGTCAGCAAGCGCTCGGTTAAGATCTACCTCGACGAAATCCTGTTCGTCGAAAGCCTGAAAGACGCGGTTTCCATTCATACCACCACTAAATCGTACAATACCCACTACCAACTCGGGGAACTGGAAAACCTGATCGGCTCCGACAACTTCCTGCGCATCCACCGATCCTTTCTGGTAGCAGTGGACAAGATCGAGTCCTTTTCCGCCGCCGAAGTGGAGATCGCCGGCCGCACCATCCCCATCGGGCGGAGCTATAAGGACTATGTGATGGAACGGCTGGGGCGATAGGCGGAGGGATAGCCAGTCCCAAAATGCGCCTTGTTTATAAAGTGTTACTGTTCCGGCACGAACTTGGAGGTCCAGATAGCGATAAGGGCGTTGATGTTTTGGAGGAGCGCGGGGTCCTGGGCTGCCCGCTCGGCCAGGTGGAATGCCTTGCGGAGGAAGTTGATGGATTCCATCTTTTTATTATTGAGCATGGCAATCTCCCCACAGTTCAGGTAAGTTTTACACAGGCGGAAATTATCTGTGCCGTATTCCTGTTCTTCCAGGGCTGCCAGTTTCAGCATGATGGTTTCCGCCAGATCGTAGGCCTGGAAGTTCTTGCAGAGATAGAAATAGCGCAAAAACAGGTCGCTGTCCTCCAGCCGGATGAGGTCCAGGAAAGCGGGGTTATTAGAGAACAGCAGTTTCAGCCGGTTATGGGTAGATTCGGAGAAACCATCCAGTTTGAACTTTATGGAGAGCTGTTCCAAATGGAAGCGAAGCACTTCCTTGGGAGAGGCCAGCTGGGCGGGGTCAATATCGTCCAGCAAAGCCCTGGCCCGCTCGAGGTACCGGCTGCGGTCTTCTCCGGCGAACAGATCGGCCAGGCCGCTGTACACCTCCGACAGCAAGCGCTTGCGACGCGTAAGGATCTCCGGGTTATCCTCGTCCTGCTGGTCGTCCAACAGGAGTTGTTGCAGCAGAGCTGCTGCTTTTTCCGAGTGTTCCAGTGAACTGGTCCCGAATATTTTCAGATAGGATACGGCGAGTTTTTCTTTGAGGAGGCTGATCTGTGAATGCGCATGTGTCTTCAGATAGCGCAGGAACACTTCAACAAACCGGATGCTCTCCATCTGACGGGCGAAATCGGACGCTTCCAAATCTACCCGGAGCCGGTTGACCAGGGAATCGACCAGATGAGCGAAGTCTTCCTTGCCATACAGGTCGGGGCGGGCAAGGTTCTTGCGGATGACATCCTGCACCCGGTACAGTTCTTTGCCGTCGGTACTGACCGAAAGAATGCCTTTTTTTTCCAGGCTTTCGAGTGCATTAAGCAGGGGCGTTTTCTGTGTTGCGGTGGCCTGGATCAGCAGGAGCACTTCCCGCTCACTGTAGGCGCCGGGCGGCAGCATGACCAGAAAATCGAGGCACCGGCGTTCTACTGCCGTCAGTTTGAGGGCCTCGAAGACCCGCATGATACTATTGTCGGCCAAGAGGTATTGCTCCCGCAGATAATGCAGCAGATCGTGGTAGAGCAATAATTTCAGGTCCTGGGGCTGGCTAAAGCCGGTGTACAGGATTTTGTTTTCCTGTTCGATCCGGGATTTGAACCGGAGGAGATCGCCGAGTGAACGGGTTTGGGCTTCATCGGCCGGAGCGAAGCCTTGTTTGAAATAAACGAACAGTTTTTTTCGCTTGCGCAGGGCCAGTTCGTATTCCTGCAAAGTGAACTTGCCCACCCTGGAATACAGGAGCAGGATCACCACCGGACAATCGTCGAGCAGTTTTTCGTTGATATCGTCCTGAATATGATCGCCTTCCACCGACCCGCCGGCCATGTCGATCTCCCAGCGGATGTCTTTGAGTTGAATATGCGAAAGGATGCCGTTGAGCTCGTTGAACACAGCATTCATCATTTTTCGCTCCTCCATCAGTTCGGCGGAAGAGGCGATAAAAATGCGCAGTATTTCTTTCTGCTCAGCCATGTTTGATCAGGTTTGCAGATGACTCAGGAGCCTGCATTGATGGCACTGACGATCCGGGCGATACCGCTGTCGAACAATGGACCAGAGATATCGACCACCAGTACCTTTTTAAGCGTTTCGATCGTGGTGCCCAGATTGGCCTTGAGGTCGCGTTGCCGTTTGAGGTCGTCTTCGTAAGGACCGGTGTCGTGATCGTCTTCGAGGGCCTGCCGCATCCTGTTTTTCAGATCGGTGATCTTGTCTTCGATAATTTTCATGGCTTTGGGGTAAAAATCGGGGTCGATCCAGGAGTTGTCCAGCGCCACCGGTATCCACTTGCTGCTCAGGCGGTTGAGCAGCATGGCCGCCGACATTTCCTTGTTTACCCAACCCGACAAAAGGCTGTTGCGGGAGATCAGGGAAATGATAAAGTGATTGTCCTTAAAAGCCTTATCGATAAATCCCTGGATATCGTCGCCGGCTCCCATGTCCTTGATATCGACAAAGACTTTGATGCCGTTTTCTTCCAGCGCGCTTTTTACGGAACGCATGGCAAAACTGTCTTCGTGGTTGTACGACATAAAGACGGCGGGCTTGGACGCAGGGGGAGGCGCTGACTGTGCAGCGGTTTCCTGTCGTTGGGAAGGGTTGAAACTGCCGGATTTGCTGCTTTTTTTATCCACCGAATCAGCCAGTTCCAGCGCGGCGTAATTGATTTGCGACTGCGTGCGCTGCCACTCGCTGTATTCGATCAGGCCCATGTTGTACTGCTTCTTGCCGGCGGAATAACGGGCCTGGAGCAGGATGGCATCGCTGCTGGATTCGGCCAGCAGCGCGAGGGCTTCTTCGGTGCGTCCCTCGGCAATGAGTTGTTGGATATCTTCTTTCATTAATTAACAGGCGGTTAGGCACATGGTATTGCTACCCCCAAAGGTAGCGAATGCCGTTTTTTATTTCCCAAATCATTTAGTCCGGATTTTTAGCCAGGCGGAAACCGATCACGTTGATCCCGCCCGTGGGGGGATACCGGTAGCGGTTAATACAACGAAAATGCGTGGATTGCGGCAGGAACCAGGAGCCGCCGCGCAGGACGCGCTCCTTGCCGCTCTCCGGGCCCCGGTAATCCGCGTCCACGCGATTGTAAATTCTTCCGGACCAATCCCAGCACCACTCCCATACATTTCCGCTCATATCGTACAGGCCCAGGCTGTTGGCTTTTTTCGTGCCGACGGCATTCGAACGCTTCACGCCATATACCTCACCGGAATTATTGCCCCACCAGGCCACTTCGTCCAGATTATTTCCGCCGCTGTAGGTAAATCCGTCGTGATTTGGTCCCCCGCGCGCCGCATACTCCCATTCGACTTCGGTGGGCAGGCGATAGCCATTGGCAGCCCAATTTACCTGCACCAGGGTATCGGTCTCGGTGGTATCGATGCGATATACCGGCTGCAGCCCCCGTTTGCCACTCAGCCAGTTAGCATACGACAGCGCATCGAACCAGTTGACATAAACGGCCGGATTGTCCCCCGAGAAACCCCAGACGGGCATCTGCCGCACCCGGTCGAAGCAGGCGTCGAACATATTCATTTGCCAAAACGTCACTTCGGTTTTGCCCAGACGGAAAGCAGACACTTCCGCCCTTGCCTGGTCGTTAAACAGGAATTCACCGGCCGGCACAGTCAGCAAATCCGGAAAATAGCGCTGCTGGAGCGTATCAAACCAACCCGGATTTTGAACCTGGATAAATTCCCGAATACTGTCCGCAGCCTGTGCGGGGATTCGGTTGGCAAAAAAACCGGCCGTATCGAGCAGGGCAAATGCCTCTTTCGGATGCTCTGTTTCATTGTAGAAAAACGCGACTTCCAGGGCGGCTTTTTTAAAGCCCCGGGTGTGTTGTGCCAGGGCAGCAGCTTTATACAGCCGGTCTGTCGCCTTTTTGTAGTCGAGTGTATAAATATGGTTATTGGCCTCCCGGGTAAACGCTTCCACGACCTGGAAGGCTGTTCGCTCCAATTTCTTGTAGGCAATATCGGCCTCCAGTTGTTTTATTTTGGCGTCATTATACAGGTTAATAGCCCATAAAGAAGCCACCAGCGCAGCAAACATCAGGGCGGCGCCCGCAATGATCAGGCCGGCGGCCCGGCGACGGCGGCGGGCCAGTTGGCTGCGCTCTTCCGCTTCCATGCGTTGCCGTTTGGCTCGGAGCACCGGAGCCAGCAGGGTATCATGGCTGAGCTCGTAGTTGTATCCGCCCAGGGTATTGCGCTCGCGGCGGAGCAGGAAGGTATTCTCCAGTTCCTTGAGCAAGGTATTGGAAGCGCCGGCATGCGCGTAATGATCCTTCAGGGCATCGGCATCCATGCTCAGGCGGCGCCCCTCGCCGGTGGCGGGGTCCAGGCGTACCAGGCCGTCTTCGATGACCAGGCGCGCTGCAGGGCGCATCGCTTCCGGGAGCATTTCCAGGCGCCGCTCGTAGTAGGCGCCATACACATCTGTAAAATCGGGCAAGTCGTCGGCCATGACATCCGGCAGGCCGTTGCCATCGCGATCGGGGATCTTTCCGGCCGCCACCATGCTTTCGATATTATCGCACAGGATCTGCAGTTGAAAGGCCTCCACCCCCGCCTGCCCCTGAACCGTGGAAACGGCCAGGTCGTTCAGGATTTTTTCGAGGGCATCGGCGCCGTATTCAAAGGGCGGAGAGTAAAATCGCACATCCGGTTCCCCGCCCCCGTTCGGTTTTTCCAGGTGGGCCGGTTCGACGATGGCGTCGCGGGCCTGTTCCCGGCTCAGGGCTTTAAGTTCGTACCGCTTGTGCAGGATGGCCGGCAGCCGGTCTTTCAGGCGATCCAGTTCGCTGAGCCGGTCGGAGCGGATGGCGAACAGGCTGCGCACCTGCAGTGAGGCGGCGAGCTGGCGGCGCTGCTCCCGGGTCAGGGTGCGGGCCACTTCGCGCACATCTTCGGGTATATCTTCATACAGCAGATCGGCCAGCTGCGAGCGAAAGTCCAGCTGCTGGTCGAGCGGATAGGAAAAAAACTCCTCAAACTGATCGAATACGAGCAGGAACCCGGGGTGTTCCTCTTCCCCGCCCCCGGCAGCTTCTGCATTGCCGGAACGGGTGGTTTGACAACGTTTCAAGGTAAGCCACAGGGACTCCGGCAGCTGCAGCCGGTTCATGAAATCCATATCCGGCGAGGCGGGTATGGATTCCGCGATCTTGCGGCGCAGCATTTCCACGGGCGACAGGCTCCGGTCCGGAATATATTCGCCGAAACGGATAACGACCGGCAAAAAACGCCCGCCTTCATTCCCCGCCGTCAACCGGGGCAGCACCCCGGCGTTGATCAGCGAACTTTTACCGTAGCCTGATTTGCCAAACAATACGACCAGTTTTTCCACCCGGATCAAATCGCACAGATCGCTGATGTTACTGTCGCGGCCAAAAAACAGGGTCCGGTCCGAGGCTTCAAACGGTTTGACCCCGGGATATCGGTTGATTGTTTTCATGTTACAGTTCTTTAGCGAAGGTCAGGATAGCATCGTTGATCAGGTTCATTTCGCGAAACAGGTCCCGGGAATCCATGCGCCCGCCGGTTTTCTCCGCTTTCCAGGAATAATACCGGGCGGACAAGCCGGTGGCGGCCTGCTCCACGGAAGTCCCTTTGGCGGCTTCGATCAGTTTTTCGATGGCATTTTCCGTATTGCCTTTTTGCAGGAACCGGACGATCGCTTCCTTGACCGGCGAGTTGGCCGCCTGCACCTCGCGCAGGTTGCCCTCTTCCCCGAAAGCCTGATGCAACTGATCGAGCAGGTGCAGCTCGGCGCCGAGAAAGCGGATCCGGAACTGGTTGACCAGAAAGGCCTCCGTTTCTTCCTCTTCCGGGATCGCCGACTGGAGCGCAAAGCGCCGGGCCGCGCGTTTGACGTCGAGCAGGCGCAGGAGCAACTGGGTGTGCCAGCGGTCAAACTGAAAGCCGAGGAAGAGATAGGACGTGGTATCCTTCAGGCGCACCAACAGGCGCCCGGGCAACTTCGGCGCTGCGATCAGCCCTTCAAACAACCGGTACAGATCGTCATAATCGAGAATGAGCGTCGATTGTTTTTCGACGCAACCGAGCAGGTTGTAGTACAAGGGCACCCGTTGTTTGAGCAGGTCCGGGTCGATTTCCGGCAAGTCAACATCGGCTTCTTTACTGGCATCGAACCAGGCGAAGCGATTGGGCAGCCCGTAGCGAAAACTGAGGTCGCGCAGGAAGGTATCGGGGTTGACCGACAGGATCATCGAAAAAGGGATCTCGATGATCTTGCGCAGCAGCTCCTCGTCGGGTTCGATATTCTGGAACAGGTACGTGATCTCGTCCTGGATCTCCGGCTTGTCGTCGGCGTTGCGCAGCATAAAAAAACCGTCGCGCTCATAATAGGTGGCGATCTGGTCGGGGAAGCGCTCCAGCACCTTGTTGCGCACATACGTGCTCAAGGCTTCTCCCTTTACCTGAAAAATTTCGGGACCGAGGATCAGGGCGCATTTTCCGGCCTTTATATCCGAAACAAGGCGCGGCAGGTCCGAAAATTCGTGTTTACTTTCATCGGGCATAACAGAAGGCGATCGATGGATAATAATACTTTTGGTCAAAGAAAGGGCTTTGCGGCGATACGAACAAACGAATCCCCTTTTCGCTCCGATCCGGGAAGGCGGGTTTCCCCGGATCATCCACATAGTACAAGCCCCAAAAAACGTTATTACCGGCAAAACAGGTTCTTCCACACAAAGCATTTCAAGCTTCGATGAAAATACGCGCGCTCCTGCTCCTCTTTCTCACCGCTCTGCTCCGGACAGCCACTGCCCAACCCTCCGAGTTCCAGCAGCCCTGGCTCGACAGCACCCGGGCGCTCCTCATAGACCCCTACCACGGCAACCCCATCGACTGGGACCAACTGGCCACCGATACCCGGGTGGTGGCGGTGCTGCACAAGGCGACGCAGGGATTCCGGGTGGATCCGGAATTCGCCGGGCGCCGCACGATCGCCAAAAGCCGGGGCTACAAATGGGGCGCCTACCACCTGGGCATCCCCGGCGACCCGGTCGCACAGGCGGATTTTTTCCTGGAAACCACCGGCATCCACGCCGACGAGGTGTATGCGCTGGACCTGGAAGACCTGAACCCTGCAAAATCCATGCCCCTTGACAGCGCGGTTAAATTCATCGAACGCGTGCGGGAAAAAACCGGGCGCTATCCCCTGGTGTACTGCAACCGGGTGGTGCTCGACGGCATCGCCGAAAAATTCGACTCCGGCAGCGTGTTTGCCCGCTGCCCGCTCTGGCACGCCCGTTTCCGGAAAGATATTCCGGACTTTAACACCAAAACCTGGCAGACCTACGCGATCTGGCAATTCTCCTGCGAACTGAACTGCAGCGAAAAAGGGGATTGCCCCTACCGGGTGCCCGGCACAAAGGCCGACATGGATATTAACGTGTACAACGGGACCAGGGAAGACCTGCTGGAAAAATGGCCCGGGCTGAACTGACGCAGCGCCGTTCTCCTCCCGCCTGACCGGCCCTCCTGCACCCAAAACATGTTTTGGTTTTTTTTCTCCGGGCTTGTTTTTTTAACCGGCGAAGTCATACCTTTGCAGCCCCGAAAATTCCGCATTCATTTTATACGGGCCATAGCTCAGTTGGTTAGAGCGCCACGTTGACATCGTGGAGGTCACAGGTTCGAATCCCGTTGGTCCGACCCAATTTTTTCGGAGCATAGCTCAGCTGGTTTAGAGCGTGCGCTTCACACGCGCAAGGTCACTGG